>JBLHKL010000034.1:0-18873 GCA_047618295.1 Gammaproteobacteria bacterium
TTTGATGGTCATCGTTGAAAATGAGCATGTCTTCCGGGTAACCAGGACCATTGTCCATAATTTTTATAACCATATATTTCTCATCTCTAACTGCAGAAATAGTTAGCTTATCTTTGGTGTAGTTATAAAGGTTGTTAATGACATTACTGATTACACCGGTTAATAAGTCACGGTCAAAGAACCAATAAAGCTCATCGCCTCATGCTGCCCGATATTTTCATGTAGAAAATCTGACAGGGAGTATTCATCTATGTTGGCTGAGTATTGGTTGTTTCGAATACGATATATTGCTAATAACTCGACCAGATCGTCATTTACTCGCTTACTTTCGTATTGAATTTGCGAAAACTTCTTATACGCAGGGCAGGTCTCTTCATCATATTTTGTAACAACCTGATCAATTGAATTTAATAGCATATTAAGTGAGTTTTTAACCTCATGTATCGAACTTGCTAAAAGTGTGGAGTAATCAAATTCTGGTGCTACATTCATTGGTCTATCCCGGGTTACGCCGCTTTTGCTTTTGTGTTGGCACTACTAAGACGTTGCAACATTTCCATCATTTCATGATATTTTTTATTGACAGGATCGATATTATGAACACGCTCCAGATAACTCTCTACGCGTGAGCTGTATTTTTTAATTTTGCCCGTTTTCTTCATCTGCATCATGATGGAGTAGGCCGCATTTAAATTAACAACCGTTTTATCCGGCATGCCGCGTACGGCTTTCATGAATAACTCTATAGATTCTTCAAGTTTGCTTTCTTTTAATAGGTGCGCACCTTTTTACCTTTTAAACTCCAAATAGCCATAACATTTTCCCTACGAATTATTTTCGGAATATTGGTTTACATACCTTTATCGGCAGTTTTTGTAATATTCTTTAGGGGAAATAGCCTTGATCTAGATATTATCTTTTAGCTGTATATCCAGTAAAAATAAATACTTAAGGTCTTTTGGAAAAGGGATGCAACTGAGATGAGATTTCCTATAGCTTCATCTTGTAAATAACGCTACGTAAGGCATCAACACTGTGGGCTGGCACGAAGTGGTCGACAAAAGGTTTGGCGGCCAACATTGTTTCAGTGCCTGATGTGTAAGTCTTTCGCCCTAACATTGGATTTAACCAAAGGATCTGCTTGCTTTTGCTTCTTATGAGTTTTAATTGATCTGCAAGATATTCCGGTGAGTCTGTATCAAAACCATCACTGATGATTATGACGATAGCGTTATTTCTTAAAGATGTTTTCGCATAGTGTTGATTAAAATACTTCAATGACTCGGCGATACAGGTACCACCGAACCAAAGATGATTGTTTGATTCCAATTTATTTCGCATTTGTTGAATTGATTTTTCACGATAAAGTTTTGTGACACAAAATAATCGTGTATGAAATACAAATGCCTCGCTCTCTGGACATGTTTTTATTAGTCCACGGGCAAATCGAAATAATAGCGGATTGTTCCATGTCATCGAATGAGAGACATCATGCAATATGACGAGATGTGGTGGTTTTTTATACTTGATACTAAAAACAGGATGTAATGGTATACCGCCATGCGCCATGTTACGTCTAATGGTGTGACGTATATCCATGGTCCTACCTTTCGTTACAATTTTTCGATGTGCTCGACTGCGTGTTTTGAGTTGCAATGCTAATTTCTCAGCAAGATTTTCTGCTTCACGCATTGCATGATGATTATTGAGGAAACGGAAATCTGCTTTAGAGATAGTGTTTTGTTTGCCAGCGGCATTGTCGTTTGAATCAGCCATAGTTTCAAACATGGCTGTTGTTGTGCCGGCGATACCACTAATACTTTTATTCTGGTTATTTAGAATAGTTGTCTCGGTGTTTTGAGTAGTGTTTTTGGACTCCACTGATGGGGCAATGGGATACCAAAAAGACATAAACAATTTTTTAAATTGTTGCCATTCATCTTTATTTCGGCAATAGAGTGAACGCAAGGAATGCAGCGTTGAATATGCATCAGGTTGATTCAACTCACTGATGATTTTCATGCTGTCAGTAAGTTCTTTTATACCAACAATGTGACCTTTGTTGCGAAGGAGATGAGTAAATTCAACGATCCTGTCACTGACATGCGTATTGTTCATGATGCTGTGTTGAATAGCTTCTCTAATGTCTTGTTATTGATTAATTCACAATCTTCCTGTGTTTTTAGCAAACAACTTAACGTTTTTGAAATTAATTCTTTTGATTCAAGTAAGTCTTTAACTCCCATGCCAATTAGAGCAGCAGACCAGTCTAGTGTTTCTGCTATACCAGGATTTTTGCGTAAATCTTGAGCGCGTAGTGCCTGGATAAAATCGACAATCTGCCGGTTTAATTTTTTATTTATATTCGGCACCGCTTGTTCAATGATCAGAAACTCTCTGTCTCTGTCAGGGTAATCCAGGTAATGGTACAAACAACGTCGCCGAAGCGCATCGCTGAGTTCTCGAGTACCATTTGAAGTTACGATGACTCGTGGGATTGATTCTGCTTTTATTGTGCCCAATTCGGGGATGCTTATTTGGAACTCAGATAGTAGCTCTAATAAAAAGGCTTCAAATGCTTCATCAGCGCGATCAATTTCATCTATTAAAAGAACAGGGGGCTTTTTTTGCCTGATAGCTTTTAGCAATGGCCGTTCGAGTAAAAAATCTTGACTGAAGATGTGATTTATTTCACGTTCTGGTTTTTGATTGTTTTGAGAATTAATCCAGAGTAATTGTTTTGAGTAATTCCATTCATAGACAGATGATTGAACATCAAGGTTTTCATAACACTGTAATCGAATCAATTCACAGTCATGTATCTTCGCTAGAACATTGGCAATAGATGTCTTACCGACTCCAGCATCACCTTCTATTAGTAGCGGCCTGCCGAGGTTTTCCATCAGCTCAAGTGTGGTTGTTAATGCCGCATCAGGCACATAACCATTTGACTGTAATTTGGTATTCAGATTAGTCATCAAAGCAACTTCCAATTAGCGATTAAATAACAATCTCTAATTACATCCTATTAAGAGAGATTGATCAAAATATTTTTATTAAAAAAAAGATAACTACATGATAAATCTAAATATAAAGTGAAATATACAAATACGTGTAAGCAGTTCATAATACTTGTTGGGATTAGACGCAAATAAATGGATGCTCATGATACTTATGTTTGTTGGGTTATTGACCTTGTACTTGTTCATTTATAGTTAACAGTTTAATTTATAATAAAATTATAAAAGTAGAGGGTAATAATATGGCCGCAGTAATAAAAGAAACTGCCTTTGGTGGTTGTCCACATGATTGTCCAGATACCTGTGCAATGGTGTTCGATATTGAAGATGGGAAGGTAACTGGTGTTAGAGGTAACAAAGACCACCCAATGACCCGTGGCGGGCTCTGCGTCAAATTAAAAGACTACGAAAAACGTCATTATCACCCAGATCGTCTCTTATATCCTATGCGCCGTACTGGCCCAAAAGGCAGCAAAGAATTCGAACGTATTACCTGGGATGATGCTTTAACTGAAATTACCGATAAATGGAAAGCCATTATTGAAGAACATGGCCCTCGCGCCATTGTGCCTTACAGCTATTTAGGCCACCAAGGCTTAGTCCATGGTTTAAACGGGGGCGATGCATTTTTCAATAAAATGGGTGCGACCGTCATGGAACGCACCTTCTGTGGCGAAGGTTCGTGTACTGCTTGGTTACTAACCGTCGGTCCTACCGCCGGTGTTGACCCTGAAAGCTACATCCATTCGAAATATATTGTCCTCTGGGCGTGTAACAGTGTCAGTACCAATCTGCATCACTGGGCAATTGTGAAAGAAGCACAACAAAAAGGTGCCAAGGTGGTGGTGATTGATTCATATGCATCAAAGACCGCAAAACAAGCCGATTGGCATCTTGCGCCAAAGCCGGGCACTGACGGTGCGTTAGCAATGGCGGTGATTAACAGCATTATTGAACAAGACTTAACCGATAAAGATTACGTCGCCAATCATACGGTTGGCTTTGATGCCCTAGCCGAGCGAGCGAAAGAGCGTACACCGGAATGGGCTGCAGAGATTACCGGTATTCCTGCTGATGATATTCGGCAATTTGCAAAAGAATTAGCGACCTCACAACCAGCCGCGATTCGCATGGGTGTGGCGCTAGAACGGACCTATGGTGGTAGTCAGACGATTCGTGCGGTGACGTGTATTCCTGCGTTGACCGGTGCGTGGAAGCACGTCGGTGGCGGCGTTACACAATTCCCTGTCTGGGAACACCCCTACAAGTTTGATGTGATTAGTCGTCCGGATTTAATTCCTGAAGGCACACCAGTGATTAGCAACTTACAAATAGGTCGTGTTTTAACAGGCGAGATTAAGACAGAAGTACCGATTAAATCGATGATGATTTGGAATTCAAATCCTGTGACGCAAGCACCTGAAACAGACAAAATTGTTGAAGGTTTAATGAATGAAGATATGTTCATGGTTTCTGCTGAACACTTTCTTACTGATACCGCTTCTTATGCCGATATAGTATTACCGGCATCAATGGGTGCTGAGTTAGAAGATATTATTCTTTCATGGGGACATTTATATCTGACGTACAACGCCAAGAGTGTAGAGTCTCCAGGAGAAGCCATTCCTAATAATGAAATTTTCCGTCGTTTATCGGCACTCATGGGTTATGACGAAGATAGATTGAAATGGTCTGATTCAGAATGTCTAGAAAACTTTGTTGATTGGGATTCACCTGCGTGTGAAGGTATTGATTTAGAGTACTTACGTAATAACGGCTATGCTCGTTTAACAGTCGGAACCAAAGACGATCGTTGTCCGCATAAAGAAGGCAACTTCCCCACGCCGTCAGGCAAATGTGAATTTGAAGTCATAGGTGCGAAGAACTTTGTGGCAGCACCGTTTAGGCAAATGTACGAAGGCTTTCAACCAGGTGAAGATTTAGACAGCTTGCCGGATTATGTGCCTTCACGTGAACGACCAGAGACGAATCCAGAATTAGCCAAGAAATACCCGTTGAATATTATCTCACCGAAGAGTCACGGCTTTTTGAATTCGTGTTATGCGAATATGGATCACAAGATCAAAGGTCAGGGCGAGCAATTTGTGATGATCAATGCGGCTGATGCGGGCACACGTAATATCAAAGAAGGTGACACGGTGAAAGTATTCAATGACCGTGGTGCGTTTGAAGGTAAGGCACAGATTACCGATGATGTTAATGCGGGTATTGTAGTTGCGACCTTAGGTTATTGGCGCCAATTGAATAACGGCACAGTTAACTCTATCAGTTCTGCTGAGTTTGGTGACATGGGTCATTCGCCTTCTTTCTCAGATAACCTGGTTCAGGTAGAAACTGCCTAATTAAAAGGGGTGTTGAGTTTAATAATTTAGAGGATGCTTTTGCATCCTCTTTTTATTTATAGGGACGTAATGTCTGCATGCGGGCGTATGAATGCGCAAGAGCAAGCGATGAACGGTTCGAATACTATTAATTTACAAACCGGGAGAGCAACAACATGAGTGATGACCGATCAATGATTGAAAAAACTATTCAATTTTATATTGATGGCGCTAAATCTGGGAAAGGCGATGATATGAAACCTGCGTTTCATCCAGACGCGACGGTTTTTGGTTATATTGGAGATGATTTATTTTCTGGTCCGATACAAAATCTTTTTGAGTGGCATGATGGTAATGGTGCAGCGACAGAGCTCGATGCAAAAATAGCGAATATTGATATAGTTGGGACAGTTGCAACAGTTCGGCTTGAACTTGATAACTGGACTGGCCATCAATTCACAGATTTATTTACTTTGCTTAAGTTTGAGGGTACATGGAAGATTATGAATAAAGTTTTTTATCTTCACCCTTAAGACATCATGTAACAGGTGTTTATGTTTTAGTGTTAAAGATCATGCGGTTTCAGAAAAAAACTGACCTTTGTTTTTATTAAAATTGAATGCCTATCGTATGACTCTCTTTTGATCCTTCTTGCTCATTTTTATTTGTATAAGACACGATTCCTACTGCTTTAAAATCTTCACCATCAATTTTTATTGTTTGGTCCTTCGTCAGTTCGGTGGATGAAATTAACTGTAGGCCAAGTGGAGAGATGTCAGTTATCGTTCCTACGTTTATTTTCCCTGGCCAATAGATGTATATCTGAACTTTACTATTATTTGTTAACCGCACAATGTCGCGCCGTTGTTGATCGACGAATGATTTTGATGGTGGGAATAAAGGTCTCTTGCATTCACCACATAACGGCGCTGTGTCTCTACAAGGGCTCTGTTCATGAGGAGTCTTACAAAATGTGCAGTACTGGGTGATAACAGGTTGATAGTATGAGTTGTTGATTGATTTTTTGCTGTCCTTGGAATGTTGCGATTCCGCTCCTGTATAAGCTGATAAATCTAACGATTTAATTGCTTGTTTTTGTTTGCCAGTATTTAATTTGTCTAATGCTTCAGGATGAGGGTAGCGAGTTATTAGTCGATCATACAAGGCACGTTTTTCAGGATTGCTGAGGATACGATAAGCTTCATTTAGTAATTCTTTTGGCATGCTTGATTTCTTAGACAGCGTTAAATAACTTGTTTTGATAATACTGTCTGGTGAATCTGGTTGTATATTAAATAATCGATAATAATTCCTTTGGTTTTTATGTAAATCTTTTGTATATGAAGTGTTCCCGTATTCGTTAAGTGTCGATTTTTCTAGATGCCCTTGCGATAGTCTGCGGACACCATATTGTTTTAACAGGTTCTTGTCGTAGGCCGCACGTTTTTCCGGATAGCGTAGAATATAGTATGCCTCATTGATTACCGAAGCATTCCAGTGTTCCCCCCTCCCAGATCAGGATGTAATCGCAACTTCTGCAATAAAGTACGATAATTGTTTTTGATGATTTCTAGCGGCGCATCTGGCTGTATATTCAGAATACGGTAGTAATTCCTTCTCTCATTTCTGCCAGATTTATGATTTGAGTCCATAAGGTGTTATCGGCAATTTAGTCAAATAATTTAGTATTATGAGAATGTTTATTTTCTAATGGATAAACTAGGCATATTCAAAGCTGATAAAGTTAGGAAATAGTATAGTGCACCTAAGAGAAAGATGTTTAAGCTTAAATCAGAATTGATACTGCCCCCAGTAACACTATAATTGTAAGCATATTTTAAACCAACGAGATATATGAAATGAGCGATGCTATTGTCATTGTGGCGATGTATAAATTTGTTCGACTTGATAACTATGAGGCGATGCAGCCTATAGTGTTGTCTTTTTGCCAGGAACGAGACATTTATGGGACGTTGTTATTGGCTGAAGAAGGTTTGAATGGAACTCTTGCCGGGACGCGTCGTGCCATAGATGAACTATTGGATTTCCTGAAAAAAGATACTCGTTTGGCTGATCTTGAATACAAAGAATCTTCTGCAGATGAAATTCCATTCCATAGGACTAAAGTGAAGCTGAAGAAAGAAATCGTCACAATGGGGCAGCCTGATATTAAGCCTTCTGATCGTTCAGGCATTCGCGTTGAACCAGAACAATGGAATGAAATTATTAGCGACCCAGAGGTGTTGCTAATTGACACTCGAAATGAATACGAATATCAAATTGGGACATTCAAAGATGCTGTCTCACCAGACACTACAAACTTTCGTGAATTTCCTGATTATGTAACAAGCCAGCTAAACCCTGCTACAACTAAAAAAGTGGCTATGTTTTGTACTGGGGGCATTCGTTGTGAAAAGGCCAGCGCTTACATGCTCGAACAAGGGTTTGAAGAGGTCTATCAGCTCAATGGAGGCATACTTAAGTACCTTCAAGAAGTTAAGCAAGAGGAAAGTCTTTGGGAAGGCGAATGCTTTGTATTTGATAGTCGAGTTTCTGTTGATCATCAACTTGCCGAAGGTAATTATGAACAGTGCTTCGCATGCAGACGGCCTATTACTGAAGAAGATATGAAATTGAAGGATTATGAAGAAGGTGTCTCATGTCCACGCTGCGTCAATGAAACGACTGAGGAACAACGCTCAGGATTTAATGAGCGACAACGACAGGTGACTTTGGCAAAGCAACGTAATGAAAAACATATTGGCGCAAAGATGTAGTTAGACATTAAACGTCCAACTTAAAAAACTCAATGATGGACAAGTATCCGATACTTTATTCTTTTAGACGTTGCCCTTACGCAATGCGTGCAAGAATGGCAATCTATCAGGCAAATATAAAATGTGAACTTCGGGAGGTTGTGTTGAAAGATAAACCCGAATCGATGTTGTTGTTATCAGAGAAGGGCACAGTGCCTGTGTTGTTAGCGCCTGATAAGGAAATTATTGAACAAAGTATTGATGTTATGCGTTGGGCTTTAAATATAAATGATCCTGATGGTTGGTTTATTGAAGATGAATCACAGAGTCAGTATTTAATTGATTATAATGACAATGAATTTAAACATTTTCTGGATCGATACAAATACCATGTTGCTTACCCTGAACACACGCAAAATTATTATCGAGATAATGCTGAAGGCTTTCTAAAAATAATAGAAAAGCAATTGAGTAATAATGAAGGAATAGCATTGCTTGGAAATAAAACCTCTTTTGCAGACATCGCTATTTTTCCGTTTATTCGGCAATTTTCAAAAGTCGATCTGGATTGGTTCCAGGCGAGCCCTTATGAATGTCTTAAAAAATGGACGCTCAATATTGAGCAAAGTAAATTATTTAAAGGCTGCATGAAAAAACACGAACAATGGCTGCCAGAACATTCGCCGATTTACTTCCCGGCATAAAACAATGAAAGACACGCTCTATCGTTCAAATGACGAACCCGTTAAACCATTCGAGTTTAATCAACGCGTTGTCGATGTCTTTCCCGATATGATTGAACGATCGGTTCCGGGTTATCCGCTGACGATTTCTATGATCGGTGTTATGGCTGATGAATATGTACAAGAACGAACGAATGTTTATGATCTGGGTTGTTCACTTGGCGGAGTCAGCCTTGCTATACAACAAGGATTGAAAAATAAACAATGTAATATTGTCGCGGTAGATAATTCTCAGGCAATGATCGATAGTTGTGTCGAGACTATTCCTAATGAAGGTCAGAATATCGAATTTAGACTGCAAAATGTGCTTGATACTGAGATTAGTCATGCTTCCGTTGTTGTCATGAATTTCACCTTGCAGTTTATTCCTCTTGAAAGTCGCAAAAGTTTGATTAAGAAAATATATGACGGGCTCTTACCCGGCGGCGTATTAATCTTGTCTGAGAAAGTGATGTTTGATAATGAAACTGAAAACGAAACGATGAATCACTTACATCATCACATGAAAGAATTAAACGGTTATGACAAGCTTGAAATAGCAAGTAAACGCGAAGCCCTGGATGATGTGCTTATCCCTGAGTCTATAGAAACACATATGGATCGTGTTAATGACAGTGGCTTTGACAGTGCATTCATTTGGTTGAAGTGCTTTAATTTTATCTCATTAATAGCTATTAAGTAATTATTTTCTTGTAATGGATTACAGTAACTTATTAGAAACGCTTAATGAAAACTCGATGGATGAATGGTCAAGCTTTCTTGGCACACAATTGATTGAGTATTACTCCAGCATAAATCACGGTGATTACCCAAGATGGAAGACAGCAGTAGAAAACCTTCCTTTGATTTCTGATGTTAGTGTTAATTTAAATTCAGGCAGTGTCATTGTCGGCTTGGAATCAGAATGTACAAATGAACAGCAATCTGTAATTAGAGAACAATTAAAAAACTTAATGCCTTGGCGTAAAGGGCCATTCAATCTATTTGGTATCGATATCGATAGCGAGTGGCGATCGAATTTAAAGTGGAATCGATTAAAAGATCAAATCAAACCATTAGATAATAAAATGGTGCTGGATATTGGTTGTGGCAACGGTTATTACGGTTGGCGTATGTTAGGTGAAAATGCCAAGTATGTTGTTGGCATGGACCCGACGTTACTATTCATCATGCAATTCTCGGCAATTAAAAAATATTTGCCCGATGCCAATATTGATATTATACCCCTAGGGGTTCAAACATTACCCAATATGCAATTAAATTTTGATACCGTTTTTTCTATGGGAGTGATTTATCATCGGCGTGATTCCGCAGAACATATGACTCAATTGATGGACTGCTTAAAATCAGGCGGAGAATTAGTGCTGGAAACATTAGTGATAGGTTCTGATGAACCTGAAGCCTTAAATCCTGATGGGCGTTATTCAAAGATGAGGAATGTTTGGTCAATACCAAGTAACAGTTTGTTAACCCAATGGGCAGAAGATGTCGGGTTTATAAATACTCGAATTGTAGATGTAACAAAAACGACATCGGAAGAACAACGACAGACCGATTGGATGAGTTATGAATCTTTAAGTGATTTTCTGGACAAAGAAGATAGTAACAAAACCGTAGAAGGGCATCCCGCGCCAACGCGTGCTATTCTTATAGCAGAGAAACCGTAGTAGTCCGGTAATGGAAGAAAAGAGGGATGCCATAAATAGGCCATAAACAGGAACTCATATGAACAAGAAACTACTTATCTCTCTATCATTAATCTTCTTTAGTTTCACTCTGTCTGCCGAAACTTATACTTCAGAAAAACATAACTTCACCATAGAAACAGTCGTTGATGGATTAGAACATCCTTGGTCAGTCGATTTTCTACCTGATGGTCGAATGTTAGTTACAGAAAAACCAGGACGATTGCGAATAGTTGAAAATGGACAACTATCAGGACCAGTAACAGGTTTGCCGAAGATAAAAGAAAAAGGTCAGGGCGGTTTACTCGATATTGCACTTGATCCGGATTATGCAAATAACCAAACAATATATTTAAGCTATTCTGCAAAAGGTAAAGGTGGTGTCGGAACAGAAGTTGTTAAAGGCAAGTTAGTCGGTAATGAATTAAAAGACACTCAGATTATTTTTAAATTATTACCAAAATCAAATACCGGACATCACTTCGGTTCACGGTTATTGTTTGCTAAAGACGGTAGTTTATACATAACCCTAGGAGATCGCGGTGATAAAAATCGCGCGCAAGATCTAAACGACCATGCTGGTTCGCTTATCCATATTAATAAAGATGGTTCAGTACCAGAAGATAATCCTTTCGTTAAAAACTCTAATGCAAAACCAGAAATCTATACTTACGGCAATCGTAATATGCAGGGAATCGCGATGAATCCAGAAACAGGAAATGTCTGGACAATAGAACACGGCCCGCAAGGCGGCGATGAACTTAACTTAATGAAACCCGGTGTTAACTATGGTTGGCCTGTTATTACTTATGGTGTGAATTATGTTATCGGAACAAAGATAGGCGAGGGCACAGAAAAGGAAGGTATGGCGCAACCGGTTCATCACTGGGTGCCTTCTATCGCTACCTCTAGTCTACTATTTTATACAGCTGATAAGTTTCCCGCATGGAAGGGCAATGCATTCGTGAGTTCATTAGTGTTTGGGCAGTTGGCCAGATTAGAAATGAAGAATAACAAGGTAATAAAAGAAGAAAGACTTTTAAAGGGTCAGTTTGGTCGTATAAGAGAAGTGCAACAAGGCCGGGATGGTTTCATCTATTTTATCACTGATGATTCAGACGGAAGCTTATTCAGGATTAAGCCTGCAGATTGAAACAAATGGATTCCGTATAACGCACTGTTATGTTTCCTAAACACCAATAATGGTATCGAAGGTAAAGTTATATACGCAGCTTGATTCTCTGGAAATAGAGTTAGAACAAAAACTAATTCCGCTTCTTGAGCAAGCCGCAGAGGGAAAGAATGATTTGTTTTTTTGTGTGAAGGACTTTAATCCATTTCCAGAATTGAAATCTAAAACGAATAGAGAAACTGAGTCATTGATAAATATGGGAGTCCAGATACTGGCGTTGAAGAACAAGCTATGCGAACCTTCGGAAGGTACAATTGCCGAACGGATTTGCTGGTATTGTCAGGAGTGGGGTACTTTGGGAAATAGCCATAGAAAAAGCGTTCAAGGACTAGCGAGGCAGTTTCTGGAAGAAATAGAAAATGACAAATCAAAAACATAAGCAGTTGTTGGAACCGACGCCGGTAAGCATTGTGGCGCTACGCGGTTATTCTCTCGGCGGCGCGACTCAAAAAAACGTTAGAAGCCAACGGTGTATCCAATGATGTTCGTAGGTGATTTTGATAAAGTTCAAATAAAAACCAGCAGTGCTGAAATTAACCTGGTGCATGGTGGTTCAGGGCCTCCGCTACTGTTGTTGCATGGCTATCCGCAAACCCACACCATCTGGCACCATGTTGCCCCCCGTCTTGCCCAAAGTTTCCATGTGATTTGCCCTGACCTGCGGGGCTATGGAGACAGTTCAAAGCCGCCGAGCACGTCGGATCATTACCCCTATTCAAAGCGTACGATGGGGCAGGATATGGTCGAAGTGATGGCGTCTCTTGGCTATAGTGAATTTTTTGTGGCTGGTCATGATCGCGGTGCCAGAGTGACGCATCGGCTGGCACTTGATTATCCTGAGAAAATCAAGAAGGCCTGTGTGATGGACATCGCACCTACTCACCACATGTTTAAGACTACTGACCAACACTTTGCCACGGGTTATTACCATTGGTTTTTCCTCATACAACCAGATGGTTTACCAGAACATATGATAGGTGCTGATCCTGCTTATTATCTGACTGAAAAACTAAAACGCTGGAGTGCACCCGGTGCGGTGTTCGCGGACGAGGCGGTGGCCGAATATGTGCGCTGCTTTAGTAAACCAGAGTCAATCCATGCTTCATGTGAGGATTATCGCGCTGCAGCGAGCATTGACCTAGTACACGACGAAGAGGATATGAATAAGAAGATTGAGTGTCCTCTGCTAGTCTTGTGGGGTGCGAAAGGATTTGTGAACCGTACCTACGATGTCCTTGCTGTATGGCGCGAGCGTGCCGAACAAATCGAGGGTAGAGCCATAGATTGCGGACATTTTCTACCAGAAGAGGCTCCTGTAGCCATTTGCGATGAATTACTTCGGTTCTTTAAGTGACAAATAATGCTTCTAACAAGCGCATACAGGCGGACCAAAATGCCCGCTACGCGCGCACTTTGGTCGCTGATGCGTGGCGTTAATAGTAAACGTTAACAACAACAAAGGAGAAAGAAATGCCGCAAAACGTTATTGTTTATCTAGGCGGCGATCAGCCCTCCAGCTAGAGGAAGGTAAGCAACATTTTTCGAAATACATGGAATGGTTATCTTCATTGGGCGACTCAGCGGTTAGTCCGGCTAATCCGCTTAAGAATACGAACACAGTAAACGCTGATGGTAGTGTTAGCACTGGAGGCACAACGACCATGTCGGGTTACACTATAATTGAAACAGACTCTATGGGGGCGGCACTGTCGATTGCAAAGGCTTGCCCTTTCCTTGAGATAGGTGGATCGCTTGAGGTCTCAGAGTTAATGCAGATGCCAGGCTAAAAATAAACATAACAATTTAACGAGTTAGTTGCGCAATGTTCTCCAAGTTTGTTCGACGGCGAATGTTAGTGAACTGCTCCCTTGATTATTAATACGCTACAATGAAGCACACAATTCAACCGATACCTGTTTATGGCTATTAGCGCAACGATCAATAAAGTCTCTCTTAATATTGCAAATATGGATCGGCATTATTATCAAAGCCACGAATTAACGGTGGCACAACACCCCTCTGAAACAGACTTCCGTTTTATGGTGCGTCTCATCGCGTTTATGGCCAATGCCAGTGAGTCGCTTTGCTTTACTAAAGGCATGGATAGCGATGATGAGCCTGATCTATGGCAAAAAACACTCACAGATGACATTGAGCTGTGGATTGATTTGGGACAGCCCGATGAAAAAAGAATTCGTAAAGCGTGTGGGCGCGCCAGACAAGTGATTATCTATACCTACCATGAACGCAAAGCAAAAGTGTGGTGGGAACAACAACAAGAGAAATTACAACGCTTTGCTAATCTCAGTGTCTTGCACATCAATGCTGAAGGCATAGATTCTATGCATAAGCGTTCTATGCAATTACAATGCAATATTCAGGATGGAGAAATCTATTTGATCGATGATCATTCAAACTTCACGATTACGCTGGATAGGTTGAAATAATTCAGGGTAGGAGTGTTATGTTGTTAAAGTAATAGAGTGATAATATTTCAGGCTAGATAATGACAGGGATAAGTGGAGTACAGATAAGGCTTCATCGAAAGCCTTATCTGGCGCACTTATTTTCTGAACTAATACAAACAATTAATGTTTTAGTCTTCTCGACTTGTGATTTCCAGCAAGTGATAGCCAAATTGGGTTTTGACAGGGCCGTGAACTGTACTTAGTTCGCCACTAAATACGACGTCATCAAATTCTTTTACCATTTGCCCTGGACCAAATTCACCCAGGTCGCCGCCGCTACGTCCTGATGGACAGCTTGAATTTTCTTTAGCGACTTCTGCGAAATCAGCACCATCTTCAATTTGAAGTTTAAGTGATGCGCATTGGTCTTCACTATCAACTAAGATATGTCGTGCACTTGCTTTTGCCATTGTTAATTTCTCCACATGTAATTTTTCAAGAGATGGTACTAATCATCAAAACCAACATTGATATTCATCTCTTAATGAATCAAAAATATTCACTCTTTCACATAGCTGCCAGGCGCATCTTCTATTACCTTAAGATTCTCTCCAGGTTTACGCGCTTGTATTTTTTTACCAGATTTTGTTTTAATCCATTTTTGCCAGTCAACCCACCATGAACCTTCATTGCTCTTGGCATTATCCAACCAGTTATCTGGATCGTTTTCAATTTCATTATTGGTCCAATAATTATATTTGTTTTTTGCGGGTGGATTAATAATCCCTGCAATATGTCCTGAGCCACCTAAGACGAAACGAGTCGAACCAGACATCAATCGTGCACCTTCGTAGGTCGATTTCCACGGCGCAATATGGTCATCTCTTGTAGAGACAAAATAAGTCGGGATCTTTATCTTTCGAAGATCTATGGGAGTGCCATTCAACTCAATGCCACCAGGTTCGCGTAATAAATTATTCAGATAACAATTTCGAAGATAGTAACTATGTGCTTTTGCTGGCATACGTGTTGAATCTGAATTCCAGTAAAGTAAATCAAAAGCAGTAGGTTCTTTACCTAACAAATAGTTATTGATAAAGAAAGGCCAAATAAGATCATTTGCGCGCAACATGTTGAATACAGTTGACATTGACGCCCCATCAAGAAAACCATCTTTTTCCATCTCACTATCGAGTGAATCAAGTTTATCTTCAGAGATGAACACACCTAAATCACCAGGCTCTTCAAAGTCGACTAAAGTAGTGAAATAGGTAGCGGATTTGATAGGTTTACGCCGTTTACTTGCAAGATAGGCATTGGTCGCGGCAAGTAAAGTGCCACCTATGCAATAACCAATAGCGTTAACATCATTATTACCGGTTTCTTCTTTGACTTGATCTACAGCGGCTAGAACACCTTTTAACATATAGTCTTCAAACTTGGTGTCAGCATAGCTCGCATCTGGGTTCTTCCAGGAAATAACAAAGACAGTATGTCCCTGATCTACCGCCCATTTGATAAAGCTGTTTTCTTCTCTTAGATCAAGAATGTAAAACTTGTTTATCCAGGGTGGCACAATAAGAAGCGGTGTCTCAAAAACTGTTTTGGTCGTAGGTGTATATTGAATAAGTTGGATTAATTCATTCTGGAAGACAACCTTGCCTGGTGTTGTGGCTATATTTACACCAATTTCAAATGACTCAGTATCCGTCATTTTAGTCGATAGTGTTTGCCCTTTACCACGCACTAAATCTTCGAACAGTGCTTTGATTCCATTAACAAGATTCTCACCTTTACTATCAATGGTTTCTTTTAAGACTGTGGGATTAGTTATAGCAAAATTGCTAGGGGATAAGGCATCTATGCTTTGTTGAGTATAGAAATCGATTTCTTGTTCATACTTTTTATCGACCTGTTTGTTTTCAAGGCCAGTGTTAAGTATGTATTTGGAGCTCAGCAAATAAAATTGTTTTATATAATCAAAAGCAATATTTTCATTCCATGACTCGTCTGAAAAACGTCTGTCTGACTTGTCGGGAGAAATTACAGCATCAGCTTCCATCCCCATAGATTTAGACATTGCATATTGAAAGAGCTTCAGATGGTCATTAAATAATTGAATATTGTCTTGGCTTATTGATGTCGATTTATTAATTTTATCTCTTAATTCATCAATAACTTCAGGTTTGAATAGAGTGGGGTTCGTCTTATTTAAGTTATCCAGACCCGTGTTGAGAAATTTGTTCGTCATCTCAAGATGAGATTCTGATATTTTTTTAAGTAGTTCTATAGTCTCGCCAGAAAACATAATTACACCTTTCTTTTATATTTCAGCCACGCAGTATAGATGAATTTGTGCAGTGCACAATAACTGTCTATGTATTAAGTCCCTATATAAGAAATACTAAACTAACTTTTGTAGAACATCAAAACAGTCATAAAAAAGCTATCTTGTTGTATTTGAATGAGAATGCTCTATTTTAGGTGTGTTTTTTAGATAATTTTATGAAATAAAAAGACCACACACCCATTGCCGTGAATTAATCGATTTTGAGGTGATATCAATAATTCTAGCCCAATAAAACTCATGAGTGTTTTGTATTGTCCTGAAATCGATGGCATAAATGCCAAAATGCTGTTCTGGATCCATTATATATACCGCAGACGGGTCGATACTTATTAAATAATCCCAACATCATCCTTGTAGGAATAATAATTGCTCATAAACTACGAATATGCGTAATTGCGGTATTCGGTATATAGACGTCGATAAGAACTAGTTGAGTCATGTTTTTCCAATTAATTTTTCTTTGTTTAATAAAAGAAAAAAACTGCTATGCTGACGTATATAAAATAAGAATAACAAACCTTAATATTTAAGCGTATGAAGAGAAGGTATTTATTAAAAACTATGGGTTTAGGCCTTTTCGGACTTGGTATCGCTCCGGAAATATCTGCTAAGACTCTTCAGGGTTATTTTGCTGGTAAAAAAACATACCCAGAAGATGAACTCAAAGATTATTTACAGAAAATTCACAACTTTAATAAGGCCCACGATGACGACGTGCTGCTTGATCATGAGCAGTATCAGACATTCGAATCGACTGTATTAAAGCTGAGACGTCTACAGAAACTTGTTGGGCATGGTAATTTTAACATATTGAATTTTACCGATGGTCTGTCTCTCGCACGTAATTATTCCAGGGTTGGTGAATTTACGAAACAGGAACTCCAGTTTATGGAGCTAACCTTTTATGAAGATGGTCAGCTATACGGTTTTCTTGGTCAAAAACCTTTAAAAGAAATAACCGACCAGGTAAAAAAGAAAGATGTTATCAAAATACCGCACAGCGGAAATTATCTTTACAAGGAAAGATCAATTGAAATATTTGATGAGATAAAAAAAGAATTGGGAGATCAGGTTATTCTGACTTCCGGAATTCGCAGTGTGATGAAGCAGTTTTTATTATTCCTCAACAAAGTTCACAGCAGTGAAGGCAATCTATCCCTTGCCTCCCGATCCCTTGCTCCTCCCGGCTACTCATTTCATGGCAATGGTGATTTTGATGTTGGACAAAAAGGTTACGGGAAGTTGAATTTCACGGGAACCTTTACTGAGACAGAGGTTTATAAACGACTTTCTGAAATGGGATATCTCCAGCTACGCTATCCAGCAGATAATAAACTAGGCGTGCGTTATGAACCTTGGCACATAAAGATTAATGCGGACGTTTAAATAATTAACCTAAGATCATCTGCTTGATCCCATTAAAGACTCTTGCAACTGTCAAATCCTTTTGACAGCTTTATTTAGGTGATTACCAAGAGTAAGAAGCAGCGGCAAATAAATTACGACCCAATCCGGGTAGTCTCGATCCAACTGCCACATCACTACCGCTGTTACGATTGAATCCACTGAGATGATTGGTGTAACTTTTATCTAATACATTTTCCATGCCCACATTAAACCTTAGTGAATGTATTGGCTTCCATTGACCTGAGATATTCATTAATGCATATCCGGAGGTCGCAGAATTGTTTGTTCTTGTTTCACTGGTAACAATCGTATTGGAAATATTGTTCTGCTTAGCTACAAAAATACCTTCTACTGTTGCTGACCATGTTGCACGTTCATGAGTTAGAGCAAGATTGCTATTTAATGGTGAAATTCGATAAAGGTCATCATCGATATCTCTACGTTTGCCTCTGACATAGCTTATTACACTATCTAAGCGCCATTGTGTATTGAACGTATATCCCCATGCTGCATCAGCACCATAAAGCTCGGCATCAACATTTGAAAATATTAATGGTGACGTTTCACTATTTAAGCCTGCGACAGTGAGAACGGCCGCGTTAGTAGCTGCCGTGCCCTGAATATAATCATCTACTGATCGGTAATAAACGCGTGGTGAGAAATAATAATGATGATGATGCCAATTAAAACCTAACTCGACTTGATGGGAAACTTCTGGGTCGAGATTTACGTCACCAACATAGCTGTTACCATCACCTAGTCCGGCATTAACCTCTAAGGGGATCCACAGATAACGTTCCAGATAATAAGGCGATCGTGTTTTACGCGCGACTCCTAACTCCATCGATAGATGATCAGATATTTTAAAATCGAGTTCAGCAACCCAGTCAACATTATTATCTCCTTGGCTACGATCGGAGCTATTGAATGCTGTACTTAGTGCAGCCGTA
Source organism: Gammaproteobacteria bacterium (assembly GCA_047618295.1). Classification (GTDB taxonomy): domain Bacteria; phylum Pseudomonadota; class Gammaproteobacteria; order Eutrophobiales; family Eutrophobiaceae; genus UBA7359. The sequence goes on from JBLHKL010000034.1 coordinate 18,854, forward strand.
GGTCCAGCTGTTCCCACAGG
>JBLHKL010000035.1:0-18679 GCA_047618295.1 Gammaproteobacteria bacterium
CCTCCATCAATAGTTCTGATAATTCAATATTGATAAGGCGTGATGGGCTTGAGTATGCAATTGAATACAGTGCTACTCCAATAAAACAGGACAATAATATTCTTACTGGTTCCGTAATGATTTTTCGTGATGTCACAGAAAAACGAAGTATGGAGAAAGATCTAAGCTGGCAAGCAACACATGACCCATTAACTGGATTAATAAACCGTCGTGAGTTTGATGCTCGATTGGATAAAATAATTTCAAGTCCGAATAATTCAAATAGAGAACATGCCGTTTGCTACATCGATCTAGATCGATTTAAATTGGTCAATGACAGTTGCGGCCATGAAGCCGGCGATGTACTTTTAAAAAAGATATCAGATAGATTAAAAAAGATAGCGCGTGATACAGATACAGTCGCAAGATTAGGTGGGGATGAATTTGCCGTTATTATGTATAGCTGCAATCTTGATAAAGCAAAATTGATTGCTGAAATTTTTCGTGATGAGGTCTTTAAAACCAAGTTCGACTGGCATGGGAAAAACTTTTCTATAACTGCAAGTATAGGTATCGTGCCTCTTAACGACTCCACCACATCTCTAACAGAATTAAAAAGAGTTGCTGATTTAATTTGTTACCAGGCAAAGGATGCTGGTGGCAATAGAATTGAAATATTAGAGACGGGAAAATCACATTTTAAAAAACATACTGGCGAACTTAAAATCCTGGAAGAACTACAGAAAAGTCTTGAAAAAGAAAATTTCAAACTACACACACAACAAATAAAACCACTCGATGATTTAAACGACATACTTTTTTATGAAGTATTGCTACGTATGAAAAATACTGAAGGTGAACTTTTATCAGCAAGTAACTTCCTGCATACTGCCGAAGCATACCATATGCTGTCAGCTATAGATGACTGGGTATTAAAGGTAGTGATGGAAATGATAGCGTATGGTAACCCTCTATTTAGCAAGGCACATATGATTAGCATAAATTTATCACAACAATCTGTTTTAAATGAAAAGTTCATTAAATACGCCATTGATACTTTTAATGATTATGACATTCCCGCCGGCAATATTTGTTTTGAAATTAATGAACCACAGTTTTATGACAGCATGGAACGCTTCAAACGCTTTGTTACTCTCATGAAAAGACAAGGTTGCAAGATCGCATTGGATAATTTTAATTACAACCCTATCAGTATCAATACTGCTAAACAGTTAAACATTGATTATATAAAACTCGATGCAAGGCAATTTAGCAACATCCGCAAGGAACAAAGCCATGAATTTAAGTTACTCCAATCAATAAATGATATTAACCACCTGATCGGTGCACAAACAATTATGAAATGTATTGATAGTGATAACATTATTAAACCTTCATTTCAGATTGGAGCAGATTTTATTCAAGGAATTTTTATTGATCCACCGCAAGCATTAAATCACAGCCAGAAAGTCTAACTTTTCTTTTTTCAGGCATATGAGCAACATCATCTTTAGTTGAAACAAGGTAAAGATAACAACGCTATAGACACTATGGCTGAATCGTACACCCGTACTTAAGGTTAATGCCAATGAAAACCCAAGGACAATGCAACCGTAGCATGTCCGCTCACCACACTAATATTGTCTGTTATTACCAACTAACAGGTTCAATAGCAATTAATAAGCACCGCTATCATTAAACTAGTGTCTGAATCTTTTCGCTATCCAGTAATCAAGACTAGCGTATTTACCTGCACCGATAATTAATAAGGCAAGTAACATGATGAAATAGGTAGCAGCAAATTCAATCCCATTATTAAGCACAACTATTGGACCATTTTCCGTCAACCAACTGTAGTTGCTATGTTCCTTTAGTATGTCTTTTACATGATCAAGTCTATCTATCGCACCCATTGTTCTTTCAGTTGCAAAGAATCCAGTTCCTTCCGCTATCGCTAACCAGCCATTTTGTATATGCACAGTCACAGCAGCAACAATCATAGTCACCATAAGCGGAATTGAAATCCATCTCACACCTAAACCAAATAACAATAAAACTGCACCACCTGCTTCAGTCAATGATGCCATCCAAGCCATTAAAGCTGGAAATGGTAAACCAAGACCCCAATCAGGATTGCCAAACCACTCAATAGTGCTATCAATAGAACTGATTTTTTTTGACCCCGCCGCCCAAAATATTGGCACGAGATATAAGCGTAATAATAATGGCCCGATGAAACCAACCGCTTCCAGTATTTTCTCGAGAAGATCCTGAGCCCAATTCATTAGATTAATTATTACAGCCATCACTGCCCCCTATGACGATTGATGTATAAATTATGATTAATTTTTTATTCATCATCTTATTAAGCTATGGTAGCTCAATGAACTACATCTGTAATTCATTGAGATAGATCACCTAAGCGATAAAATGGTTACCGTTAAGATACCCATATATAAATACTACGTAATCAAACTGACTACTGTTTCAGTTTATTTAAAATGAATTGTTATCGTTCGTCGCAAGCAAACAAAAAAATGATTTATGTTCTATTGCTTTGTTCCTAACAAGATATCCTTTATTAGAAAACCCTGCATAACATCTAGTCCGCCCTGAATGACAACGTCAGGATCAGGATGTTTTAATTCACATGCAATTTTCGTCAGTATTTCACGGCCGGTTTGTTTTTCATTAGCTTGAAGATATTCAATCAACTTTGCTGCTACCGGATTAAGCACAATAAATCCAACCTCATCATTCTTTTTTCTATAGACAATAATGTAGGTTTTTTCATTGGGTGGCTTATCTGGTATATTTTTTGGGCTTATCTCGTGCACGGGCCATGTGTATGCAAGTGCTATAGAAATTGGATTCAATACTGGTATGTCTTCAAGTAGATTGCCTTTTTGATCAATATTGCTTAAATCTATATCACGTGTGTCTATGGATAGTGCTATTTCGAGCCATTCATAATGGCACAACTCTAAAAGAAAAGGAGGATCCTCTGGGTGTTCGCCACGTTCATGTTCTAGATACTGTAAAAACTCCTGAGGCATCTTCGGAAATAAAGGAGTGTGTGACTTATGGCGACTAACATAATCACGTAACATCCGGTGCCATTGTTCATCCGCTGTTATTTTTCGTAATACCGGAAAACTGTTTCCTATAAAGCTTTGTATATTGTTATAGACAAGTTCTCGATAAACACCGAGACGTCTATCTTCAACACCTTCTGGTGCAGGGTTATTATCCGGATCACGCATATGCTGCGTAAACACATTCTGAACATCTTTAAAACTTTCAGATTTGTTGTTGTTTGATAACGTTGTCATTAGTTTCATGCTTTCTTTGGTAATGCCGAATAGTTTCAACTTCTTTCAGTAATATATCTAATGGTGGGATATTAAAATCTCTTTCCAATAAAGTCGGGAACGCGCCAAAATGTTTATAGGCCACATCAAGTAATTGCCAGACTGGGTCAATGACATCTGCCCCATGGGTATCAACGCGTAAATCTTCTGCTTCAACGTAATGACCTGCTATATGAGCATAGACAATACGCTCACCAGGCAAAGCCTTAAGGAATTCTTCGGCATCATAAGAATGGTTGATACTATTTACATAGATATTATTAACATCAATATGGAACAAACAATCGGCCTCATCCAATACCGCGTTAACAAATTCTATTTCCTCCATCTCCTTACCCATAGCAGCATAATAAGATGCATTCTCCATCGCCATACGTTGCCCAATGATATCTTGAGTACGCATTATTCTTTCGGCAACGTAATGGACTGCTTCTTCTGTAAAGGGAATTGGCATCAGGTCGTATAGATGACCTTCATCGGCACAATAACTGAGATGTTCGCTATAAACGCGGATGTTATGCAAATCAAGAAATTGCCTAACGCGTCTAATAAATGCTTCATCTAGTGGTGCTTGGCCACCGATGTTTAATGATAGTCCATGGCAAACTATTGGAATTTGTTCTGAAATTTTTTGGAATTGACGTCCTAACTGACCACCAACATCGATCCAGTTCTCGGGCGCCACTTCCATAAAATCTATTTGCGGGGGTATGTCTTCTGCAAGCGAGCCAATAAAGGCTCGCCGCAGACCCAACCCTGCTCCATCTATAGGGTGTTTTTCAGACATGTGTACTTGTTACAAGATGATAATTAGCTACCGCACTTGCCTTCGCCACACTTGCCTTCTTCTTTCTTATCACCACATGAGCCTTCAGCTTTTTTATCACCACATTTACCTTCTTCTTTCTTGTCACCACATGAACCTTCAGCTTTTTTATCACCACACTTGCCTTCGCCACATTTACCTTCTTCTTTCTTGTCTCCACAACTGCCTTCTTCAGCAACCATGTAACCACTACCAAGGTCAGTCATGTTAAACGGATTATCGGCAGCATTAACAATAGGGCTAGATGCTAATGAAATTGCGAATGTGGTACCTAATGCAACAGCTAAGGGGTTAAGTTTGTTTTTACTTGGCATCATATAATCTCCTGGAGGTTTAACAAAAAATAATTCCTAAAGGGGGAATCACTGTAATTTTTTTTAATAATGTGTAGCAAATTTAACCGTTTAGTCTAGTAAAGCCCCGCCTCTGCCACACACAGATATATTGACTTCCGTCTAACTCGAAAGTTCTCAAACAATAGATTTAATAACATATTAATGGCCTCATAAAACTTAACGATACATTACCTATCAATATTTATAACTCATTGTATATTAATGATAATATCGGTTAACTATCAGCGACCCAATTTGTCGTCAAATGATTACAACATTAGAGTAACTTATTAGTTGGAGGTCTTTTACTTTCAGTATTGCTTGATGAGTATCAACCCGTTTTTTGTAACTAGCTTGATCAGCATTTAGAACTAGTTACTAATTCCTCATCACATTCATCAAGCATAGATATGCTTGTTGATACGAATGTTTTTAACTTGTAATTAACTCTTCGAACGCATGTGAGGAAACAAGATCACATCGCGAATGGTAGGAGAATCTGTCAGAAACATTACTAGCCGATCTATACCAATCCCTTCTCCTGCTGTTGGCGGCATACCGTACTCCAGTGCAGTGATATAGTCATCGTCAAAATGCATGGCCTCGGCATCTCCCGCCTCTTTCTCTTCTACTTGCTGACGAAAACGTTCTGCCTGATCTTCAGAATCATTTAACTCTGAAAAACCATTAGCAATCTCTCGGCCACCAATAAAGAATTCAAATCGATCGGTTACAAATGGATCGTTATCATTTTTACGTGCAAGCGGCGATACTTCTGTCGGATACTGAGTAATAAAGGTCGGTGCTAATAATTTTGCTTCAACAGTTTTTTCAAATATTTCAATCTGGATCTTGCCCAGACCGTAACTATCTTCAAGCATAATATTTAGGCGCTGAGCATGATCTTTTATTTTTTCCAGTGACTGTAGCTCTTCAATTGTAATAGCCTCATTGTATTTCAAAATCGATTCAATCACAGTCATGCGTTCAAAAGGTTTACCTAAATCATAGGTGTCACCTTGGTAAGTTACTTCATTACTGCCAAAAAGTTCTGTCGTCATCTTCCGCAACATATCTTCTGTAAGATTCATCAAATCTTCGTAATCAGAATAAGCTTGATAAAATTCAAGCATGGTGAATTCAGGATTATGCCGCGGTGAAAGACCTTCATTTCGAAAACTACGATTGATCTCATAAACTCTTTCAAAACCACCAACCACAAGTCGCTTTAAATATAACTCAGGAGCAATCCGAAGAAAGAGTTCCATGTCCAGACTATTGTGGTGCGTTTTAAATGGACGTGCTGTCGCGCCACCGGGAATAACATGCATCATCGGTGTTTCTACTTCCATATAATTTTTATTATTTAAATACGAACGTATAAACTCAACAACCTGTGATCGAATCTTGAACGTATTGCGTGTATCTTCATTCATTATTAGATCAACATATCGTTGACGATAGCGGATTTCCTGATCGGTCAAACCATGATATTTTTCTGGTAAGGGTTGTAATGACTTGGTTAATAATTTTATTGAATCGACATGAATACTCAGTTCGCCTTTATTGGTCTTCATGACCGTTCCGGTTGCTCCGATGATGTCCCCAATATCCCATTTCTTGAATCCGGTGTTGTAGAGTCCTTCAGGTAAATCATCGCGCCTGACATATAATTGAATCTTGCCCGACATATCCTGAATATGCGCGAAAGATGCCTTACCCATAATACGACGAGTCATCATTCGTCCAGCGATAGCAACCTTGACGCCTTCGGTTTCAAGCTCTTCTTTAGTTTTTTCTTCATATTTAGCAAGCAAGTCCGCTGCTAATGAATCCCGTCTGAAGTCATTACTAAAGGCATTACCTGTTTTGCGTAATTCATCTAATTGCTGGCGTCGTTGTGCAATTAAATCATTTTCGTTTTCATCACTCATAAGCTATTCGTATTATTTGTAAGTGTAAGTTCTTAATATTAATCGATAGACAGATACTAACAGATCTGTCTTATATTCCATGCTCAAAATCTTATAAGCCGCTTTTCAGACTGGCTTCAATAAATCGGTCAAGGTCACCATCGAGTACCGCCTGTGTATTGCCCGTCTCCACCCCTGTTCTGAGATCCTTAATACGAGACTGGTCCAGTACATATGAACGTATTTGACTGCCCCATCCGATATCTGCCTTGGAGTCTTCCAATGCTTGTTTTTCCGAGTTTAGTTTTTGCATCTCATGTTCATATAACTTTGCCCGAAGTATCTTCATCGCCTGATCTTTATTCTTATGTTGCGATCGGTCATTTTGGCATTGCGCAACAATACCTGTCGGCAAGTGAGTTAACCTAACTGCTGAATCAGTTTTATTAACGTGTTGCCCTCCAGCACCACTGGCTCGATAAGTATCAGTACGCAAATCTGCTGGATTGATATCTATCTCAATGTTGTCATCAATTTCCGGAGATACAAATACGGAGGCAAACGAGGTATGTCGTCGATTACTGGAATCAAAAGGTGACTTTCGAACCAGACGATGAACACCCGTTTCGGTGCGCAACCAACCAAAGGCATAATCACCAGTATATTGAATCGTAGCACTTTTAATTCCGGCCACTTCACCCGGAGATACTTCAATTAATTCTGTCTTGAAACCGTGTTGCTCACCCCAACGTAAATACATACGTAATATCATATCCGCCCAATCTTGGGCCTCAGTGCCACCAGAGCCAGATTGGATGTCGAGAAAGGCATTATTGGGATCCATTTCACCGGAAAACATTCGACGAAATTCAAGTTTGGCAAGATATTCTTCGTTAGCGTCAAGGTCATCCAACACGGCATTGAATGTATCCTCATCATTTTCTTCTTCGGCAAGTTTTAATAAATCAACCGAATCTGAAAAAGACTCTTCCAGAGACGTTATTGTATTAACAACATTTTCAAGGTTGGCGCGTTCTTTACCAAGTGCTTGTGCTTGTTCAGGATTTCCCCATACATCGGGTTGCTCAAGTTCGCGTAATACTTCTACTAGTCGTTCAGACTTCTGATCGTATTCAAAGATACCCCCTTAGCGATTGAACACGCTCTTGCATATCAGAAACTCTGTTAAGAAGTGGGTTTATTTCAAGCATTTAATTGAACCTGATGACAAAAAATGCGCATTCTACTATAGCTATAGGCGCCTTGATAGCCATGAAACATGATGACGTCTAGACGTCGTATCTTGTAGTTTTCTATCAAATCAAACGGATTGCGCCAGCTTTATACTTGGAGAGACTATAAAAACAACTCTTCACTATCTTTATTCACTAAGAATGGCGATAAGAACTGATTGTTTTGTGTAAAATAAAAGAGCGTAAATTCGAGAAGAATTAGAGTGGCTTTATGTATTCTATAAACAATTGAAGCTGACGATTACCGCGAAAATCATTTATACCTAATCGATAGGTAGTCAATATTTCCTTCGATCCAGCTGGCCAATCTTCATCAGTAATATTAAACGCTATAGCATCCAGAACTTTATCATCAGCCTGAAGTTTGAGTTTAAGATGGTTGCCGCCAACGATACGTTTATCCAGAACTGTAAATTTTCCTTCAAATACAGGTTCTGGAAATGTCTGTCCCCAAGGTCCGGCAGACTGAATTTCTGCTGCAAGTTGTAAAGAATAATCCTCTGTAGATAATTCGCCATCAGTCACACAGATATCCTGCATGTCTTCCAATGAAATATGTTCTTTAATAACCTCGTTAAAGCATTCTGAGAACAGTTCGAAATGAGATTCTTTTATGGTTAATCCTGCGGCCATGGCATGGCCGCCGAAAGTTAGAATTAGATCCGGGTTAAGGCGTGTTACATCTTCCAGGCAATCGCGAATATGCAGACCATTAATAGACCGCGCTGATCCTTTAATAATTGTATCTATTTCTTTGGCACCTTCTTCATCACCACTTTCTTTTGCGAATGCAATAACCGGCCGATTAAAGGTTTCTTTTACTTTGGCAGCAAGTATACCAATCACGCCCTGGTGCCACTCAGGGTTAAACAGACAAATACCCTGTGTAATCTCACCTGATGATTTTTCGAGATAATCATCTAATTCAATAGTAGCCTGTTCTTGCATGTCAGCTTGTATCAATCGTCTTTCTTTATTCAACTTATCGAGTTGCTCAGCCATTTCTTTTGCTGCATGAGTATCATCTGTTAATAAACATTCAATGCCTAAAGACATATCGGTTAACCGCCCAGCAGCATTTAACCTTGGTGCTATAGAGAAACCTAAATCGCTTGCAGAAAGTGTTGGTAATGGTCTGCCTGCTAAATTTAATATCGCTGTTATGCCTGCGATAGATTTATTTTGTTTTATCAGCTTCAATCCATGGGCAACCATAATCCGATTATTTTTATCAAGCGGCACAACATCTGCAACTGTTCCTAGCGCTACAATATCAAGTAATTGTGCGAGATTTGGTATAGCTAAATTAGCTTCATCAAACCACCCTTGTTCTCTTAAAGCTGCGCGTAACGCCAATAAGATATAGAACACGACACCAACACCGGCCAAATTCTTGCTTGGAAATTTATCTCCGACAAGCTGTGGATTTACAATCGCATCAGCATCAGGTAATTCATTGCCCGGCAAATGATGATCGGTAATTAATACCTTTACACCATTTTCTCTGGCTCGCTTAACCCCTTCAACACTTGAAATACCATTATCAACGGTAATTAATAAATCAGGATCATAATCCAATGCAACGTCAACGATTTCTGGTGTTAGTCCATAGCCATACTCAAATCGGTTGGGCACAACATAAACAATGTCTTCAAAGCCCATCAGTGTTAAGCCACGAATAGCCAATGCACAGCTGGTAGCGCCATCTGCATCAAAGTCAGCTACGATCAATATTCGTGATTTTTTTGTTATTGCTTCTTGCAGTAATAATACTGCTTCATTAATCCCTGTTAGGGTGTCGTACGGTAAAAGGCAGGCAAGTGAATAATCGAGATCATCACTAGATTTTATATTCCGGGCAGCGTAAACCCGTTTCAGGACAGGATGTATCGCATCCGACAGCGTGATCTCATCAAGAATCTCACGTCGGATTATTTTTTTGTTTTTCACGAAATAATCAATGCTTGAATGCGTATACGTTTTTTTGTTTTTTCCAAAGCTTATACCGGGAGCCTTTATCCAGAGTGATCGTGTTTATATCAGTTTTTATATGTAGCTGATCAATCTCTCTACTCTTGAATGCATCCATTAATGGAGAAAACCAGTTTTCTTCATAGGCCATCAATGCTTCAAGCCAGCCTTCAAGATCATGATAATGACTAAATTTTTGAAATGAGTTTATAACTACCAGGCCGTTGTAACTAGTATCCGTGTTTTTAATATCTCTATAATCATCAGGTAAATCGGTAAACGGCGTTGCTGCTATCATTGAGAGTCCTTTCGCCAACATCTCATCACTAACAATAAAAGACCATTGACGATCAATGATCTCGGGTAACTCACCACAACCCCAAAACCACAGGCTGTTTATCGGTAACATTTTTTCTTGTTCGCGTTTTTTATTGACATCAGAATCATGCAAAGTCATTTGTATATCATTCATTAACTGAATCAGGTTAATACGGTCATCACCACTAGGCATAAAAGGAAGAATGTCTCGGCCCACGATCGAATCTACCGGAGTTGTTCTTATATTAAGATCATCCTTTATTCTTAAATACCATCGATACGGAGTAGGAACTTCAAGCTCAAATTCATAAGGCTTTAATATATTATTAATATCAGCAGCAAGAGCCAGAGCATCATGCTGACTAATAGTGAACTGATTATTGTCGATTAGAATTAAACCATCGCGATCAGCTCTCACATGAACCGGATCCGCACGCAACCAAATACCTTCCGGATGTTGATTGTCATCAGTTAAACGTGATATTGCCGCGATAGGGAAATCATTTTCTTCTTTCGCAGTTAAACCGAATAGTTCACAAAGACCATAACTAGCAGAAGATGTTTTTAAGGTTTGGTGATTTCCTTTCGAAAGCATCCAGTTTAATGAAGGTAAACTCGGCAAATCATCCGGGTGAATTGCTATGTCAGGCCCAAATAAACCCGGTATATAGAGAGTCAAACTACGCATTTATCATCTCGCTCTTTGTGACACGATGATTACCTTTTAATAAATGAGATGATTATCCATCTCATTATTTTAGTCAGTCATATTTTCGAGAATTGCAGATTTCACCTGATCTAATTTTGCATCAACTGAAATGACAGGCGCAGTACTTTGTTTTATAGCTGTATCAGGGTCCTTAAGGCCATGCCCTGTTAAAGTACAAACAACACAACTATTTTCAGGGATTTTACCCGAATTGATATCACGCATTGCACCGGCAACTGATGTCGCTGAAGCCGGTTCACAAAAGATGCCTTCTTTTTCTGCAAGTAGTTTTTGTGCGGCAAGGATTTCCTCGTCACTACACTCATCAAACCAACCACCAGATTCTTCTTGAACCTTCCAGGCATAATCCCATGATTGTGGATGACCTATTCTAATTGCGGTTGCCACTGTCTCAGGATTATCTACCATTTCACCACGCATAAAGGGAGCGGAACCACTCGCTTGATAGCCCACCATCTTGGGTCGAGAAGTAACAATCGGTCCATCAGCATATGGACACACACCATTACAATGCGCACAAGCAGCGGTGGCTTGTTCACCCTTCGCACAAGCGTATTCACTATAACCGATCCAATGCGCTGTAATATTGCCGGCATTTCCTACAGGCAAGCAGTGAAAATCTGGCGCACGGCCTAACTCTTCAACAATTTCAAACGCAGCTGTTTTTTGGCCTTGCAAACGATACGGGTTAATTGAATTAACAATGGTCACAGGTGCTTCTTCAGCAACTTCCTTGACCAAACGCATACCATCATCAAAATTACCTTTGACCTGGAGTACAACAGCACCTTCCATCATTGCTTGCGCCAATTTACCTTGGGCAATTTTACCATCAGGTATTAATACAAAAGCCGTAATGCCAGCACGCGCAGCATAGGCTGCAGCTGAGGCGGAGGTATTGCCAGTAGAAGCACAAATGATAGCCTTTGCACCATCTTCTACTGCCTTGGTGACGGCCATAGTCATACCACGATCTTTAAATGAACCTGTAGGATTTAAACCTTCATATTTAACATAGAGGTCAACCTTCTTATCCATTAAGTCAGGAATATTATCTAATTTGATTAATGGTGTATTACCTTCGCCAAGACTAATAATGCGTGTGTCTTGACTGACCGGCAGTCGGTCACGATAATTTTCTATTAATCCGCTATATCGAGTTCGAAAAGTCATCTTTATTATCCTAATGTTTCCATACGAATGCGCATTACTTCTCCATCGATCGCATCAAGTTGCTCTATCTTGGCAATCGCATCATTCATATTTTTTTCTTTAATACGCTGTGTCAGGAATATTATGGGAACAAAACGGGCATCAACCGCAGGTTCTTTTTGAAGTATAGCTTCAATACTTATTCCAGAATCACCCAGTATTCGTGTCACTTCAGCCAAAACACCGGGCTTATCAATCGCATGCATACGCAAATAATAAGCCGTTTCCGTTTCTTCCATCGGTAATATATTAATGTCAGACAAGGCATCAGGTTGAAATGCCAAATGCGGAACACGGTTTTCCGGATCAGTTGTTAAGGCACGAACGACATCAACGACATCAGCAACCACAGCAGATGCCGTTGGTTCAGCACCCGCACCTGCACCGTAATATAAAGTTGGCCCGACGGCATCGCTCATTACTAATACAGCATTCATAACACCATCAACGTTGGCTATTAAGCGACGCTCTGGAATTAGTGTGGGGTGAACGCGCTGTTCTATTCCATCAGCTGTTTTGCGCGTTATGCCAAGATGTTTGATGCGATAGCCTAACTCGCCCGCATACAAGACATCCTGTTGTTCTATTTTTCCTATGCCTTCGGTATACGTCTTGTCGAATTGCAATGGCATACCAAATGCAATCGAACCAAGGATGGTTAACTTATGCGCGGCATCAATACCTTCCACATCAAACGTGGGGTCGGCTTCGGCATAACCCAAATCCTGCGCTTCCTTAAGGACCTCATCGAAATCTCGACCCTTATCACGCATCTCAGTAAGGATGTAATTACCGGTACCATTGATAATGCCGGCAATCCATTCAATCTGGTTTGCAGCCAGTCCTTCACGCACAGCCTTAATGATAGGAATGCCGCCCGCAACACCCGCTTCGAAGGCAACCGTAACGCCTTTTGCCTGAGCAGCTGCAAATATTTCATTTCCGTGTAACGCAATCAGTGCCTTGTTTGCAGTAACGACATGCTTGCCATTTTCAATCGCCTTTAATACCAATTCTTTTGCCGGAGAATAACCACCGATTAATTCAATAATGATATCAACTTCAGGATCCTCAACGACGATAAAAGCATCATCAGAGATTTTATCAATCTGTTCGATACCCTTGATCAATTTAGGGTCGTAATCTATAGCAGCCGCATGGGTTATGCGAATACCACGCCCAGCGCGGCGCGCAATCTCATCGGCATTACGTGTAAGCACACTGACAGTACCACCGCCAACCGTGCCTAAACCAAGCAATCCTATTTTAACAGGCTCCATAATTATCTTTCTCTATCTATTCTTGTATATTTTAATGTGTGTTATCCCACATCGGACTGTGGATCTTCTTCCCTTAGCATCGCTCGTATTGAACGAATTGCTTGACGGGTTCTGTGTTCATTTTCGATTAAGGCAAAGCGAACAAACTGGTCACCATAACTACCAAAACCTATGCCTGGTGATACCGCCACCTTCGCTTCTTTTAACATTTTTTTTGTAAACTCGAGTGACCCCATCTCTTTATATTGCTCAGGAATCGGTGCCCAGACAAACATCGTACCCTTGGGTTTTTCAACTTCCCATCCGGCTGCGTTCAAGCCATCACACAAAACATCACGCCGATTGCAATACATATCACGAATCTCGGCGACGCATTGTTGAGATTCTTCCAACGCGGTGATCGCAGAGATCTGTATCGGTGTGAATGTACCGTAATCCAGATAGGATTTAATTCGCGAAAGTGCAGCGACCAAAGTGGGGTTGCCCACCATAAAACCAACACGCCAACCGGGCATATTGTAACTCTTGGACATGGAAAAAAACTCAACGGCAACATCTTTAGCACCGGGCACTTGCAATATTGATGGCGCGGTATAGCCATCAAAGACAATATCGGCATAGGCTAAATCCTGAATCACCCAAATTTGGTGTTCTTTAGCGATTTCAATTATCTTGCTAAAAAACTCCAGATCGACACATTGTGTTGTCGGATTACTTGGAAAATTGATCAACAGTACTTTTGGCTTCGGCCAGCAATCTCTTATAGATTTCTGTAATTCTTCAAAAAAATCTATCCCCGGACCAATCGGCACATGGCGCACATCGGCACCCGCCAGTACGAAGCCATAAGGATGAATCGGGTAAGCCGGGTTAGGAACCAGTACAGCATCACCTCTATCTACAATCGCCATCGCCAAATGGGCCAAGCCTTCTTTCGAACCTAAGGTGACTATCGCCTCTGTCTCAGGGTCCAGGTCAACATCATATCGAGTCTTGTACCAATTACAGATAGCTCGTCGTAACCGCGGGATCCCGCGAGAGATAGAATAGCCGTGAGTGTCATCACGTTGTGATGCCTCAACTAACTTATCAACTATGTGTTTTGGTGTGGGTTGATCAGGGTTTCCCATACCAAAATCGATAATATCCTCGCCACGATGACGCGCCGCCATCTTCAATTCATTGACGATATTGAAGACGTATGGGGGTAATCGTTTAATCCGTGCAAATTCTTCGTCCACTTTCTGTTCCTAAAGCTATAAAAAAGCCGATGATTATACGGTATACATTTAAAACGTTACAGAGCTGTTTGAATATCAGGAGTTCCGTATAATCAGCTTATGATAAATGTTGCCGCTATACAGATGGTATCCACCGATACTGTTAATGAAAACCTGAATATCGCCCAAAAGCTTATTAATGAAGCAGTTTCCAAAAACGCTAAATTTGTAACACTGCCAGAAAACTTTCCATTAATGGGTAAAGAAGATAGTGATCGCCTGGCGATTACAGAAGCATTTGGTACTGGACCGATACAAACCTTTCTATCGCAACAATCAAAACAGCACCAAATCTGGTTATTAGGTGGCACCATCCCACTTAATTCGGGCAAACCAGACAAAGTTCTTGCCGCAAGCCTGCTATACAACCCCAAAGGTGAGTGTGTAGCACATTACGACAAAATCCATCTATTTGATGTCCTAGTTAATGAATCAAATAACGAGTCTTATAAGGAATCCAATACATTTGAAGCTGGTAATGAGCTTGTGGTAGCACAAACGGAGATAGGAAATATCGGGCTTTCAGTGTGTTATGACCTACGATTCCCGGAATTATATCGCCGGATGCAGAATGATAATGTGCAGATTATTACCGCACCTTCGGCCTTTACAGCCACCACAGGAGAAGCTCATTGGGAAACTTTATTAAGAGCCCGAGCTATTGAGAACTTATGTTACGTTATTGCCTCCAATCAGGGAGGCAGGCATGTAAATGAGCGCGAAACTTGGGGGCATAGTATGATCGTCGACCCTTGGGGTACGGTACTGGCGAGTGTTAATAAAGGTCCCGGCGTAGCAATAGCCGGCATAGACCTTGATAAACAAGCCAAACTTCGCAACAGCTTTCCCGCGCTGTCCCATATGAGATTGGCAACTTAAACTGGCATAACGAACTGGACTATTAGATTAAATGACTAACGCATTAGACACAGCTGAAAATATATTACTTACTCAACGTGGCCTGGAGCTGAATGATGTTCAAAAAACATTAGATCAATTAATACTCCCCTCTATTGATCAGGCTGACCTTTATTTTCAATCCTCTCATTCAGAATCGTGGGTATTGGAAGACGGTATTGTCAAAGAAGGTTCCTACAATATTGATCAAGGTGTTGGCGTACGTGCCATCAGCGGAGAAAAAACCGGTTTTGCCTATTCCGATGAGATTGTATTGCCAGCATTAACTCAGGCAGCGACCGCAGCACGCTCAATTGCCAGCCATGGTGACAATGGTCAATTACAAGCATGGCACAAGACAAACACACCTATTCTCTATAGTGATCAAGACCCACTTAATTCAGTAACAACTGAAGAAAAAATCAATTTGTTAAAACAACTGGATCAAGCTGCGCGAAAAAAAGACCCTCGCGTTAAACAAGTGATGATTGGTTTAACCGGTTCTCAATCGACAATATTGGTTGCTAATAGTGATGGCATGCTAAGCGGCGATGTCAGACCTCTAATCCGTCTTAATATCAATGTCATAGTGGAAGAAGATGGTCGTATTGAAAAAGGTGGTTCTGGTGGTGGCGGTCGTTTTGGTTATGAATATTTTTTAAATGAGGGCATGGCTATGTCATATGTTGATGAAGCCATTGAACAAGCATTGATTAATCTTAAAGCCGAAGCTGCACCGGCAGGCATGATGCCAGTTGTACTTGGATCGGGTTGGCCTGGTATTTTATTGCATGAAGCTATTGGGCATGGATTGGAAGGTGATTTTAACCGTAAGGAAACATCCGCATTCTCTGGTCGAATTGGAGAGCGTGTTGCATCGCCTGAAGTCACTGTTGTTGATGATGGAACGATAGAAAATCGACGCGGTTCTTTGAATGTTGATGATGAAGGGACACCGACATCTTCGACGACCTTAATCGAACGCGGAATTTTAAAAACATATATGCAAGATAAACATAATGCTCGACTAATGGGTGTTACTCCTACCGGGAATGGTCGTCGCGAATCTTATGCTCATTTACCAATGCCACGGATGACAAATACCTATATGTTAGGCGGAGACCATGATCCAGAAGAAATCATAGCCTCAGTCGACAAGGGCATCTATGCGGTGCAGTTTGGTGGTGGACAGGTTGATATCACCAATGGCAAGTTTGTATTTAGTGCCAGTCAGGCATACAAAATCGAAAACGGTAAAGTCACTACACCGATCAAAGGTGCAACCATCATTGGTAACGGCCCTGACGTATTAACCCGTGTAACAATGGTCGGCAATGATATGGCGCTGGATTCTGGCATTGGTACTTGCGGTAAAGATGGTCAATCGGTTCCTGTGGGTGTAGGTCAACCGACAATACGAATAGATGATATTACTGTTGGTGGTACTAACGTTTAATCTTTTTTTAATCCTGCGTAGGCAATTATAATACCTGCTGCACTAAGAATTGCTGCAAAAATAAATGTCTGTGTTGAACCAACAGCGTCCCAAAGAAATCCACTGATCAAACTGCCCAGGGCCAAACCCGCACCAAAACTAACGCTGCTATAAAGAGCCTGACCGCGGCCTTGATGCGCACCCTTAAATTCACGATGAATGTATTGAATCGCAACTGCATGATAGACGCCAAATGTTGCAGCATGTAAACATTGGGCAAATAAAAGTATGTACACATTCTCAACAAAGTATGCAATGAGCATCCATCTGATAGTTGCTAAAATCAAAACCAGGATCATAAGTCGTTTCAAACCAAAACGACTAATCACCTTATGTATAAACATATAAATTACGACTTCAGCTAAAACACCCAATGCCCAACAAGTTCCAATAAAACTATTGGAATAACCATGCTCTTCTAAATAAATAGAAAAGAATGTGTAGTACGGGCCATGCCCGGCTTGAATAAGAAAACAGACACTCATTAAGGCAATGACATGCGGTTTAATCAGTATAGATTTAAATGTTGTACTGTTAGATTTTTCCGGAGCTGTTTTTATTTCTGGAATAAACAAGGTATGCACCCAGACGAGACCCATCGAAAAAATCACGATAGGCACTAAATAATCTATCGGCTGGTGATCAAAAAACTGTCCTAAGGCAAGTACTGCAATAATAAAACTAATTGATCCCCAAATACGCACCACGGTGTATTTATCACTCGCCTCCCCTAGATGAGACATCGTGGTTGCTTCAACTTGAGGTAATGCAGCACTCCAGAAAATTGAAAACACAAACAACACGATAAAAAGAGACCAGAATTCCTGATAAAACAAAACTAGACAAAAAGACAGCATTGAAAAAAGAGAGGTGTAGCGAATGACCTGCATTCGCTTACCAGTATGATCAACAACCCAGCCCCAGATAAACGAAGAAAATATTTTAGTAACTACGACAATTGCAGACAGAATGCCTATCGCTTCTGCATTCATGCCTAATGACTTTAAGTACAGAGACCAATACGGCATGAAACAGCCGACGGTAATAAAAAAGAGAAAATAAAAACCGGACAGTCGCCAGTAAGGCAAGCCGTCGATCTTAATCATTACTTATTTGATGGGATAACAGGCGTTTCAGAATTGACGTCAGCATTCTGCCCACGATGACGTAATACATGATCCATTATTACCAATGCCAACATCGCTTCGGCAATGGGTGTTGCACGAATCCCGACACAGGGATCATGACGGCCTTTAGTCACAACCTGAGTTGCTTGGCCTGATTTATCTACTGTATCGCCAGGCAAGCGAATACTAGACGTGGGTTTTAAAGCAATACTCACCAAAACATCTTGTCCTGATGAGATGCCACCCAATACTCCACCGGCATTGTTGCCAATAAAGCCTTCCGGCGTCATTTCATCACGATTTTCTGTACCTTTCAGTTCAACTGACTCAAAACCGGCACCGATCTCCACACCTTTAACCGCATTAATGCTCATCATCGCCTTGGCGATATCTGCATCGAGACGATCAAAGATTGGTTCACCTAATCCGACAGGAACATTTTCAGCAACGACATTGATACGCGCACCGATAGACTCACCCTCTTTACGTAGTGCATCCATATAATTATCTAGTTCAGAAACGCGTCCCGGATCTGGACAAAAGAACGGATTATTTTCCACTTCATCCCAATCTTTATGCTCTATCTTTAAGGGTCCGATTTGTGCAAGATAACCACGGATCGTTATGCCAAACTTTTCTTTTAAATATTTCTTGGCAATACCACCAGCGGCAACGCGCATGCAGGTCTCACG
>JBLHKL010000036.1:0-18566 GCA_047618295.1 Gammaproteobacteria bacterium
CTGACGTTGTCAGTGGCACAATAATTAGTGAAAAAATTGAAGAGCCTGAGGTTGTAGACACTGAAGAAATTGTGTTGAATCAAGACTTGCCTATTGAACAGGAGCAAGAAATTGCAACTCAAGAAGATAATCAATTAACAGATGTTGCAATGAGTGATGCCCAGGTTGATTCTGAGATTAGTGATAAAACCGCTGTTATAAATAAGCCAATAGCTGAAACAGAAGATACGGTAGTCGCTATATTAGAAGTTGATAAGAATGAGGCGCTAGTGACTGAAAAAGAACCTGTTATAGATAAACCCAATGAAGCAGTTAAATCTTCTAGTGCAGAGATGTTGAAGATTAGTAAGAATGCTGCGCCATTAAAACAAAACGCTATGATCAGTGAAGCTTTCAAGGCCTATCAGGCGGGCCAGCTTGATTCTGCAGAAAACCTCTATCGGAATGCTTTGCAGGATGCCCCGGAAAATCGTGATATTCATCTTGGACTTGCTGCTATTGCAATTACTAAGGGTGACAAGAAGACCGCCTATGGCCATTACTTAGAGCTTCTAGACTTAAATCCCAGTGATGCTTTTGCTTTAAGCGCTTTAATTTCGCTGTCGAAAAACTCTAATCTGGTAAAAGATGAGAGCATTATAAAAAACCTGATACATAAAGAAGGCAAAGTGCCATATCTCTATTTTGCATTAGGAAATATCTACGCAAAACAAGATAGATGGGCAGAGGCACAACAAGCATTTTTTGATGCATATAGTCTTGATTCAGAAAATCCTGATTACGTTTTAAACCTTGCTATTAGTCTTGATAAAATGGGTCAATACGCTACGGCGTTAGATTTTTATAATATTGCTATTGAGTTAGCTGAGCATTCTGCTGCCAAGTTTAATTGGTCATCGGTCAATGATCGAATTCAAGTTCTTAATCAAGTTGTAGCAAAAGCATTGTGACCGGCGCACATAAAAAGCATCTTCGACTTGGAGAAGTACTGGTTTCAAGGGGCGTAACCACCCTTGATCAGGTAAATATCGCCTTAACAGAGCAAAAGAAAAGTAAAGAACATCTGGGCAAGATCATGGTTCGTCTTGGTTTTGCGACTGAGTCTATCATTCGAGATGTCATCGGCGGCGTCATAGGACAAGAAAGTGTCGACCTATCGAATTCTGTTGCTGACGGTGATGCAGTAGACTTGATTCCTAAAGAAATGGCCCGTCGTTTACGTGTACTCCCGTTAACTTACGATAGTCCTCGAAGAATATTGACGCTGGCAATGGCCGATACATTTAATGTCGTCGCACTCGATCAGATCAATACTCATCTAGGCGGCAATGCAGAGGTAATTCCAGTACTCGCAGGTGAAGCAGAGATAGAAAAGGCAATCGATAAGTTTTATGGATTCGAATTATCGGTTGATGGAATTTTACATGAAATTGAAACGGGTGAGATTGATTATCAAAGCCTTGATGCTGAATCTGCAGAATATAGTCAACCGGTAGTGCGATTGGTTAATGCTCTGTTAGCAGACGCCGTAAAACGTAATGCATCTGATATCCATTTTGAGCCTGAAGAAGGCTTTTTGCGTTTTCGGTATCGCATTGATGGCGTGTTAAAACAGATTCGCAGTCTGCATAAGAATTATTGGTCGGCGATTGCTGTACGCGTAAAAGTTATGTCGGGAATGGATATTGCCGAGACACGTGCACCTCAAGACGGAAGGATATCCTTGTCATTGTCTGGTCGAGCGGTTGATTTTCGTGTCTCTACCTTACCTACTCTGCATGGTGAGAATATAGTGCTTCGCGTATTGGATAGGGCGAAAGGTATTGTGTCATTCGCTCAATTAGGTATGAAAGAAGATGAGCAAAATACACTTAAATTAATGGTTGCAAGACCAGAAGGTATTATTCTGGTTACTGGCCCTACAGGCAGCGGTAAAACGACAACCTTGTATTCGATTTTGAGTTATCTCAATAATGAGTCAGTGAATATAATGACTCTGGAAGATCCAGTTGAATACCCGACACCCATGATTCGACAAACTTCTGCTAATGATACATCGAGGCTGGATTTTGCCAGTGGTATCAGATCATTAATGCGGCAGGATCCCGATATCATTTTGGTTGGTGAAATTCGTGATGAAGATACTGCTAGTATGGCGTTTCGTGCTGCAATGACCGGACACCAAGTTTTTTCTACATTACATACAAATTCTGCTTTAGGTTCAATTCCACGATTACTCGATATCGGTGTAAAGCCAGATATTATTGCCGGTAATATCATTGGTATTATCGCGCAGAGGTTGATCCGAAGTTTATGTGATGCTTGCAAAGTTGCATACTCATTGGGTGATATGGAGCGTACATTGCTTGGCCTGAAAGTGACCGATAAAGAAAAAGAGATTTACAATGCCACGGGTTGTGAAGTTTGTGGTAATGATGGTTATAAAGGTCGTATTGCCTTACAAGAGGTCTTACATTTTGATACGGATATGGATGAGCTGATAGCACGTAAAGGAACTCAGCGTGATCTGCTGCGTATGGCTTTATCTAAAGGTTTTAAAACCTTGGCCGATGTTGGTGCGCGCCGCGTCCTCGATGGATCGACGAGTCTCGAAGAAATGTCTCGAGTTATCGATCTCACTGCCAGGTTGAAAACAAACTAGATATGGAATTCTATCAATACAAGGCGATAGACGAACGAGGGCGTATTCATAACGGACAAACTGATGCAGCTAATGCCGCAGACCTTGAGATGCGTCTCAGCAAATTGAGTCTTGATCTTGTTAATTACAAGGAAGTTAAGTCAAGCACGAATAAAATTACAGGAGCTGGTGTTAAACGGCGCGATCTTATTACCTTTTGTTTTCATCTTGAGCAAACCTCACGAGCAGGCGTACCGATACTGGAAAGTTTGCAAGATCTAAGGGACAGTGCGGACAATCCACGATTAGCGGAAGTTACTAATGCCATGATAGAGGCCATTGAAGGCGGAAGTACATTATCAGAAGCAATGAATCAATTTGTAGAAGTCTTTGGAAATATATTTACTAATCTAGTCAAGGCTGGTGAGCAATCTGGTGAGATTAGTCAGGTCTTTGAAAAGCTAGGTGAGAACCTTAAGTGGCAAGACGAACAAGCGGCTCAAACGAGAAAGTTACTTATGTATCCTGCTTTTGTTGGTATTGTTGTTGGTGGAGTCGTGTTTTTTTTGATGATATATCTAGTTCCACAATTGGTGAGTTTTGTAAAAAACATGGGTCAAGAACTGCCAATACATACCAAAGCTTTAATCGTTGTTTCGAATGTGTTTGTCAACTATTGGTATATTTTATTATTAGTTCCCATCGTTGTTGTGACAGGTGTTTACACGGGATTAAAAACGAGTCCCAGTTTTCATCTAGCATATGACGCACTAAAATTAAAGGTACCTATTATAGGGCCTATATTTAAGAAAATCATATTAACTAGGGTCACTGGTTTCTTTGCAATTATGTATGGTTCCGGAATCACCATTATAGAATGTATAAGAACGGGAGAAGAAATCGCTGATAATAAAGCCATTGAAAAGGCAATGAATCAAGTTGGACAACAGATTGCAGATGGCATGACCTTAAGTGATAGTTTCGCCTCCGTTGGTTTATTTCCACCACTTGTCCTGCGAATGATAAGAGTTGGTGAAACTACAGGCGCATTACAAGAATCCTTAATGAATATCAGTTATTTTTATACTCGTGATATAAAAGAATCAATTGAACGACTTCAAACAATGATAGAGCCAGCTATGACCGTTGTGCTGGGTGCAATTATTGGCTGGGTTATGTTTTCGGTTTTAGGGCCAATCTATGATCTCATTACTAAAGTCAAAATCTGAATTTTTCAACAGAAGAGCGCTGTACCTCAGTGCTGATAAATTGTCAGTTTATCACTGGGATAAAGGTGCTCTTGCTGATTCGTACTTGTTTGATCTGGATGAACCTGGTCGTAATAACTTTAAACGATACTTAGAAGAATCAATAAATTCGCCAATAACGATCGTGGTCGATGTTATTGAAGAGGAGTTTCGCCAAGATACTATTCCGCATGTTTTTGGCGCGGATAGACAGGCATTAATCAAACGTAAGCAGTCTCGTTTATATCGTGATGCTACGCATCTATATACGCAAGATCAGGGGCGAGAAACAGAAGGACGTCGAGATGATAGCTTGCTATTTATGGCGCTTACAAATGATGAAATATTAAAGCCATGGCTAGCTTTGTTAGAGGAATATAAAGTCCCCATAAAAGGCATTCTCTCTATTTCATTATTACTTCAGTCATATATTAAGACCCTGCCACAAATATCAGATCATGCGCTTGTTGTAACGATGCAGAGTATAAGCGGATTAAGACAGACGTTTTTTAAAGATAAAGATTTGAAAATAAGTCGCCTTTCAAAGCTGCCTCGATATGGTACTGAATCTTATGTTCCTAGAATCAATTCTGAAATAGATAAAATTCAACGTTATTTGAATAGTCTTCGTTTAATACCTAATGACACCTCTCTGGATGTTTTTATCTTGGCAGATAAAAACACATTAGATGAATTGGAAAGAGAAAAAATATCTATTCCAATGGTGCGTAAACATTATCTTGAGGTAAACGAACTTTTAGAATCAAAGGAACGGGTATCTGTTCAATCTGTGCCATTTTGTGATCAATTATTGATGCATCATTTATTAAAATCACAAATTAAAAATTGTTATGCGTCTTCACAAGAGATGCGCTACTTAAAGGCGCGTCATTTAAGACATGCTATGAATTTTGCTAGTGTATTGTTATTAGCCTCGAGCCTTGTTTATAGTGGTCTAAATTTTATGAATGGCCTGACAAGCAAGCAAGAAAGTATAGCGTTTAAAAACAAGGCCGACTTTTATCAAACACGTTATGACTTGGCAAAGGAACGATTGCCGAAAACACCAGTTGAGCCAGACAAGATAAAAATCGCTGTTGATGCCGCATCCAAATTAAAGGAATACAAATCTACTCCAAATGAAATGTTTAGTTTTCTTGGCAAAGGATTGTTTCAGTACCCAGGTATAAAGCTGGATGATTTTGATTGGAGCTTTAGTATGGACGCTACTAATGATTCGAAATCATCTAGCAGAACTAATAATTTACTGCCAACGGGGATGGTCGGAGAAGAAAATAAATTTAAGTATTATCAAATTTCAAATATCAATGCCCATATAGAACCGTTTGATGGCAACTATCGTGAAGCGATATCATTAGTTAATAAATTTGCGGAAACTTTACGTGAATTTGATGCTTCCCATGAGATTACAATTGAATCATTTCCTCTTGATATAAGTTCGAATGCAACGCTGCAAGGTGACGCTGAATCTATTGGTAGTGCAGCATTGTTTTCATTGCGTGTTGTGATAGGAGTCAAGTAATGGAAAATAAAGATGCAATGGACTGGGGTCTTTTGAAAGGATCAATTATTTTATTTTGCATCTGCATCGTTATATGCGGTGTATTAATTGGCGCAAGTTATTATTTCAATAATGATTTAGAGAACCAATTAAAACGAAATAAGGGTGTATTTCAATCGATAAGTCGGCGTTACCTTGATGTTGATCAGGAAGAAAAACTACTATTAGATAACTATCCAAAGTTTGTCGCACTATATGAGAGTGGGATAATAGGACGCGAAAAAAGATTGAATTGGATAGAAGCATTACGACAATCAGGAGAAAAACTCAATCTACCTTCGTTGAGATATGCTATTAAATCACAAGAGACGTTTACCCCAGGGTTCCAGATAAATTATGGTGGATTTGTTTTATATCGCAGCAGTATGGACCTTACTCTTGGTTTGTTGCATGAAGGGGATTTATTTGAATTATTAAACTATATCAATCGGAATGCGGATGGTGCTTATACAATTACAAAATGTAAATTTAGCCCGGTTGGTAAAAAAATAATATACGACAAAGATCAGGCGAATATATTAGCGTCTTGTTTGTTGCATTGGATAACAATTGATCTCCCTGGCGGAAACAGGATTGAAATTTGATGAAGCTAATGACTCACTATAAATTTTACATTTTGCTGTTAGCCAGCCTTACTATAATGCAGCCGGTCAACGCCGATAGCCTGGGAAGATTGTTTACAACTCCGGGTGAGAGAATAACTTTGGATAAAGTGAGGAATGCAAAACCAAAACCGGAGAAACTTAAGCGGGTAGAAGTACCAAAAATTGAAGAATTGATAGAACCTGAAGTGGAGGTGGAAGATCCAAATATCGGTCATGCCATTACGCTTAGAGGCATTGTGCAACGAAGTGATGGTAAAAATGCCGCATGGCTTAATAAGGGCAATACCTTTGAAGGCGATCTGGAATCTCAATATATCAAGGTCGATAATAACGATATAACAGAGGACCATGTAGAGATAACCATGCCTGATAATAAAACTAAAATTAAGTTAAAGGTGGGAGACAACTACGATCCACAGGATGATGAAGGTCTCTAATATAAGAATCAGGCTTGTCTGAAAATGCGCCACGCAATTTCAAACCGGTCGAAGCAGAATGGGCAAGCATTACTCGCCATGGTGATAATTTTTATAGCCGCATCGACTTATGTGTTAGTAACAAAATTAAACGCGAATGCACGGCAATATTCCAATCAAGGTTCCAATCAAGCGGTATTAAATGAAGCAAGGGCTGCGTTAATTGGTTATGCCTTAAACTTCCCTGAGATTGATGCCACATCTCCGGGTGATCCTATCAATGGGCCCGGTTATCTACCTTGCCCTGATAAGGATAATGATGGTGATGCTGATAGTCCTTGCGCATTGGCGGGCCCTACAAATTTTACTATCGGTAGATTCCCGTATAAGAGTTTAGAAGTCTCAGAGTTGCGAGATAGCAGTGGTGCTCGATTATGGTATGCCCTATCTGAGAACTATCGCAATAACCCTCAGCTTGAACCATTAAATAGTGAAACCCCCGGTCAGCTTACAGTTAATGGCAATGGTGATATTGTTGCTGTGATAATCGCCCCAGGCGCGCCGATCGGAAATCAAAACAGGGATCCAACAGATACAAACATCCTGACTGAGATAGCGAACTATCTTGAAACTGAAAACAATGATCTGGATCTTGATTTTAATTCGATTGATCCGAGCGTGATAGATGTTTCTGATTTTAATGACAGACTAATAACCCTCACGCGGCAGGAATTAATGGCGGCTATCGAAAAGCGGGTTTTGGGCGAAGCAAAAACGGTACTCACAACATATAAAACTTCGGGTACGCCGCCGCCAGATGCGTATCCTTGGTTATCCCCATTTGCTGATCCAAAGACGAATGAAAAGCGTCTTGCAGGTTCGCATAGTGGCGCTGATAATCAAGCAACATTGCTGACTGATGCATCGGCTGACTTTACCCAATGGGGTGTGTCTATTGGTGATGTCGTCTGGAATATCACCGATGGCTCATATGGTCTTGTTACAGTAACGCCTGCTGCTCTGACTAAAACAACTTTGACTATTGGGGGCGGTATGACACTAGGTAGCGAAAATGATTTCGATACCGATGATGAATATTACGTTGATGTTGCAGTACCTGTTTTTGCGACACCCTTTATCGGTACGGCGACAGCAACAGCAGGTAGTGGTCTTGTTCTTACGGATACGAATCAAGATTTTGATGCACTGGGTGTGCAGGTAGGTGATATTGTAGATAACTTGACGAATGGGAAAAGTCGCGTGATCGAAAGAGTGGATACAACACAGTTAACAGTTTCCTCACTACCAGTGCCACCTGCAGATATTAATGATGTCTTTGCTAGTGCTGATGTGTACAGGATAAGAACCAGTATGGGTCGTGCAACTTCAGCTGGTGGTCTTACTCTGAATGATACGAATGTTGATTTTACTGTCATGGGTATTCAGGTGGGCGATCTTGTACACAATGTCACAGATGGTTCTTTCGGAAGAGTCTTAGTAGCACCGACGGCAAACAGTTTAACGGTCACCGAGCTAAATCTCGGAACGAATAATACTTTTAGCATTAATGATTATTATGCGATACCTCGTTTTAATAGCATAACAAATACTAGAGAAGGCTTATTACCATTTCATGAACAAGGTGAATACTTTCATACAGCATTTGATATTGATTGGTCGGTCAATGTTAGTGCTGTGTCTAATACTGGACCAAGCACAGATGCCACATATAATGGAAGTATAAATAATTTTGTACAAGCGTCCTCAAATAATTCAGGAACTGTTTCTATTTCAGATGCACAAGCTAACTGTACATGGATTGCTGCAAATTTAGCAGATTGTAAAGGCTCTTTGATTGAAACACAGTTTATTACGGGTACTGTTGATACAACAGGTGTCGTCTCTACGGTAGGTAGGGCAGCTACTAATGCAGATGGGTTTTCAAGTACATTGATCGATAACAATATTAATTTTACAAACACAGGGATTAAAGCCGGCGATATCGTTATCAACTATTCTGCTGCCTTAGTGACGCCGCCAATCATTGGCACAGCTGACGCGGGTAGTGCAACGACAATATTAATTGATGCTGCTCAGAACTTTATAACCTCGGGTGTAGAGCCAAGGTCTTATCTAATTACAAATAATACAGACGGCACGACTGGTATCGTACTCTCTGTTGATTCAGCTATACAGTTAGAGGTTTTAGCGTTGCCAAACTTCGAAATTAATTTTGATGTTGGTGATAGTTACACTATTCAAGAGCTTAAAACAGGGGTTGTTTCGAACTCGCCAAGTGCAAACACTCTAGATGTAATTGATACCTCTGATGATGCAACTGTATACCAACAGGATGACAATTATAGAGTCCGTGTCGCGACGCGACAGATTGCTGAACGGGCTGAGGCTGGCACAGACCTGCCTACTTTTCATGTAAATGATTCAGATGCTGATTTTTCTGATGTCCGAATAGGAGATGCTGTTACTAATGTCACGCAAGGTGGTTTTGGACTGATTACCGCTTTAGGTGTTGATGCCAACGGCCCCTTTTTTAAATACACGGCACTAAATGGAGGGCAATGGCCTGACATAGCGACCGGAGAAGGGTATCGAATTTATCATACCTATATTGATAAGCGTGAATATGAGTTCAATGTGAAAATAAACGGTTCCTTGAATATAAATAATGAAGACAATGTTCGAAAACGTGATGTTTGTTTGGGTTATGGCGCAGACTGTACATCAGCCGCTTCTGATACGACGTTAACTGGAGATGGAGTTACGAACCTGATCAAGATAATTGACTTTGACAGTTCTGATATTGAAGTTGGCAGTGCTAACGCGACGCTTCCAATTGCGGGTGTTCAAGGAAGCCTGAAATTAAGTAATTTAGATTTCTTTTTATCAGAAGATTATGATTCTATTCCTGGATGGTTTTTTAACAATAGCTGGCATCAATTGATTTATGTTGCCTATAGTGCTGGTGACGCACCGGGCGCCGCCGCTGCCTGTGTACCAGGGACAAATTGTTTGACTATAAATAGTGTCGACAATACAGGTGCTCCAGTAGTGAAGACTAATAATAATAATGCCTTGGTAGTTTCCGCAGGAATGGAAATCAATACAACAACGGATAGTAATTGTAATAATATAGTGTCAACCGCGCAGAATAGAGCGAATGGCACCATGAATGAATATTATGAATCAGATAATTGTGATGCTGATGATGATGGTTTTCAACAGCAATCCGAGACTACTACGTTTAATGATCAGGTGCGGGTTGTAGAACCATAATGGTTTATTCAATGACAATAAAAAATAAAAATAATGGTTTCAGCCTTATTGAACTTGCAATGGTGTTGTTCATATTATCATTAATGATGGGTTCATTTCTTACGCCACTGGCAACCAGCCTTGAACAACGCGATAGGGAAAAGACTAGTGAATTATTAGAGGAGGTGCGCGAGAGTTTGATCGGCTATGCCTTGGTTAACGGGCATTTGCCTTGTCCAGATTGCCCGACTGCTGCTACAAATGCTAACTGTGCATCTGCTGCCCTAACAGTTAATAATGGTATCGAAGATGGTGTCGTTGCTGGAGTGGGTACTAGCCCAAGAGCGGCAAACTTTGCTTCATGTGCAACCTCTGTAGGTAATTTGCCATGGGTAACTTTGGATGTGCCTGAGAATGATGCTTGGGGCAATCATTTTATCTATCAAGTTACTGATGTGTTTGCTGATGATACTGATGGAACAGGTGCAAATTGCGCTAACCCCGCCGTCGGAATTTCTTTTTGTCTAGGTTCTTCTAATGATGCAGTTATTAGTGTTAATGATGCGAATGGAGTCAGCGTGGCTACGAATGTGCCGGTATTAGTGGTATCCACGGGGAATAGCACTGTCGATTTTGCCAATCTAACTGTTGCACAGATTGCTGCCCTATCTGCCGCCGAACAGGAGAATTTAGATGGTTTGGCAGACAGTCTCTTTATTGCAAATGATTATATCAAGACGGATGGTGCTGCATTTGATGATATGTTGATGTGGATTTCCCCGTCGTTATTGATGTATCAAATGGTCCGGGCAGAAAGATTACCTTAGTCTTGCTGGTCTTTGCGAGAGCTTAGTTCAAAACAAACTCGGCCCGGTTGATTGTTGATTAATCGCAAAGCATAACCAAACATCTCCGCATGCTTGTTGGCTTGATATAAACCAATTCCCAAACCGTTATCAGATGCTAATGGATTGCTTAGCAACTGACTGGCAATACTATCCGGGATCATGCTGCCAGAATCACAAACGGTGATACTGATTACATCGTTATTACAAGCTAGCGTGATAGTGGTTTCAATATCCTGTTCACTAAATTTCTTTGTCTGTATGTTCTCTAATAGGTTATCAACAACACTATCAAATAAATCGACCGGGATAGTTGGGTCGCCATGAGTGTCAGTTTGAAATAGTATCTTATTGTGTGAGTTTCTCTTTTGTAGATCGTTCCACCAGTCTTTTAGATAAATTTCTTTATCATCCTTAATTTGTGGTGTTTGTAGTTTATCTAATGCTAGTTGCAGGCGTTGTGTTAAATGGGGCAGCTGTTTTTTTAATACTTGCTTCGACATGAGCATGCTAGAACCATCGGTATCATGACTAACGATACTGGTGATGGCTTGTAATGATTGTAAAAGGTTTTTTATATCGTGTGTTATACGTGCGCCAGTCTCGTAAATTGCTTTCAGGTGAGCTTGTCTTGTTAACTCGAGTTCGTGTTGTTTATTTTGGTAAAAATTATGTAATAGCTTAATCAATAAATGGCTGTGTAGTTTAATAGAAACACCGGCCGGACTATAGGTATAGATACAAACATTGAAGTCCTTATGAAGGATTTCAATTTCATATTTAGTTTCATTACCAGTATTTTGTACGTTGTCATCAGGTTTCCATTTAACCCCCGCAATCCATAAAAATTGAACCAGCTTTTCCATTGCTTTATGCAGAAAATCATCTGGAGAGAGATCCTGCTCGTTAATTTTAGATAAATCAGACAACCATTCTTCAAATGGTGTCCCTATATTAAGCATATAGTTTGACCATAATTGAGTAATACCACTAAATCTGGATTGTGATGTTAATAACCAGCTAATGCATATGATGAATCCACCTATGGCGATGGTAGTTTGAGTAAGCGAAACGAAATAAGAAGTTTCACTTAAAAACATATTAAGCAGACTGCCCAGTGCGACCAGACTGGTGAGCATCGAAGCTGTTATGGAATGAATAAAATCTACTATTTGAATAGAGTGTTCTGATTTGTCGGCAGGAAAGACCAATATCAGTATTGGTAGAATGGGCAGTATCAGCTCAAAATAATAGCGTTGTTGAATTTTAATATCTGCCAGTTCTGGTACGCAGGCGAACAAGAGCTCTAAAACGAGGAATCCAACTGCAATAATATATATTGCGCTTTCACTTCTATTTAAGGTAACGCGACCACTTATAAATCCAATTAGCAGTATTAGCCAGGCAAAAAGTAACCAATAGTTTAACCAAAAAGTGATTGTTAGCGTAAAAACAATAAACAAGACTGTATTTTTAATACTGAGCGTTTCATTACCACGCCAAACCGGTTGCCATAACAAGAAAAGCCCAAGGTGGCTAAGCATAAGAGAGCGCGACACTAAACTGCCAAAATCAAACCATATAGAGAGATGCAGTATCTCCAGCATCAAAACAAGAATGATGAGCTGTCTTTTTATGAGAATTTTATATAGAAATGTAGACATAATTAGTCTTGCGATAGCAGTTTTTTGTTATATTAGACCAGACCGAAACATTAAAGAATAGTCTTATGTCATGAATCACAATCTATTATTTGTCATAGCCAAGTACTCAATCTGGGAAGCTATAAGAGATAAGTTTCTTATATTCATTTTTGCGGGGATTGCTGGCCTTTTCTTCATTTCCGTGTTTATCGGCGAACTTACAATAACGGAAGGTGGAATGACACAAGCGGCCATTCTTGGCTCCGCATTACGATTATTTGCGGTATTCACAATAGGCCTATTTGTTATTACCAGCATGACCCGGGAGTTTAACGATAAAGGTTTTGAATTGATTCTTTCTCATCCGGTCCCAAGGTTTTCCTATTATTTTGGTAAGTTCGCCGGATTTTCTTTTGTTGCGCTTATCGTCGCGTTTATATGCATATGTTGTTTGTGTTTTTATGTGCCATTCAGCGCTGCATTAATCTGGTCTTTATCTCTGTTTTGTGAATTATTAATTATTATCTCTTTGAGTTTATTGTGCGTATTCTCTTTTAATAGCATTACCATTTCATTCAGTATTGTTATGGCTTTTTATCTGTTGTCACGATCAATAGAGGCCATTCAGTTAATCAGTGATTCGCCAATTGTTGCTATTGGATCAATGAGTCACAGATTCATGAATGGTTTATTAGATGTAATTGCTTATTTGATCCCTGATCTAAATAAATTTACCCAGACTGATTGGCTTATTTATGGATCAGAATATAACTTCTCCCTGGTAGTAGTGCAGACTTTAATTTACGTAATGCTTCTATCGTGTGTGTCATTATTTGATTTATACCGAAAGGAACTATAATAGTTTGCGATGAAGCTCTTTGTTAAAAACACGCGAGCTATTACTTTTGTGCCCAAGACCATCTGGGTCGGTTTGTTAATAAGTCTACTATTACAATGTGTTTGGCATTCAGCATCTTTTGACTTGCGTGTTAAACGCCATGATCTTACTGCGCCACCACAATCAGAGTTTATAAGACTGGTTAGTCTTGATGATGTAATTCCTGCGGCTAAATGGACCATGCTATGGTTACAAGCATTTGATAATCAACCCGGCATCAGTATCCCACTAAGGGAATTAGATTATCAGAGAGTAGCTGAATGGCTTGATTTGATTTTAGAACTTGATAATAAAATTCAATATCCGTTGTTAGCCGCGATTAGATTCTACGGTGAAGTTGCAGATGAAAATAGACAAAGAATAATGATTGATTACATTAGTGAAAAATTCATAGAAAAACCAAATGAACGTTGGCAGTTTATGGCCCATGCGGTTCATATAGCGAAACAGCGATTAAAAGATAAACAATTAGCTCTGGAATGCGCAAAATTAATTCGACAATATGCAACCGGTGATAATGTTCCCTATTGGGCAAAGCAAATGGAAATATTTGTTCTGGAAGATATGGGTGAATTGGAAAGTGCAAAGGTACTCATTGGCGGCTTACTTGAAAGTGGTGAATTGAAAGACGCACATCAAATAAACTTTTTGACGCAACGATTAATCGAAATCGAAGAGCGTCATAATCAAGATACTAAATCGCTGAAATAAATTTATAAGCCCATAATCTTTTTAATTATGGCTTTATAAAATTTATCATTTGTATCCTTCTCATAGAGCTCTTTAAACAATCGACATGCGTTTTTATCCTTTCCTGAATAATAGAGTGCCATCGCTTCCGCGTGGAGGATAAGTTTCTCTTTTAATGCGGCATCAACGTCATTGTCATAACATAGTGGTTGATAGATCCGAGTGAGTTGATGTTTCCCACGGACGCGAACCTGATCAAGTTCTCTGCAAGTGATTCCTTTTAACTGCTTATGCGTGTGTTCACT
This sequence comes from Gammaproteobacteria bacterium, assembly GCA_047618295.1. GTDB lineage: Bacteria > Pseudomonadota > Gammaproteobacteria > Eutrophobiales > Eutrophobiaceae > UBA7359. The sequence continues at coordinate 14,146 of JBLHKL010000036.1, forward strand.
TATTAATATAGGAACACGATAGGTGCGTGTGAGAGATTCAATGCGAGAGGCAAGGTTAACCGCATCACCAATAGCGGTATAAGACATACGGTATTTTGAGCCCATATTCCCCACATTGGCTTTACCTGTATTGATGCCAATGCCCATTGAAAGTTGGGGCCAACCATGACTGACAAATTTCACTGCAAGAGTTTCTATGGCCTGGCTCATTTCAAGCGCAGCCTCAACTGAACGTTGTGCATGTTCAGCTTGTTCTGTAGGCGCGTTCCAAAATGCCATGATTGCATCACCAATATATTTATCTATGGTTCCGCCATGTTTAAATAAGATCTCAGTCATGGAGGTAAAATATTCGTTCAGTAATTTATTTAATTGTTTTGGATTTAGTTCTTCAGAAATACTGGTGAAGTTTTGCAAATCACAAAAGAAAACAGTTAATGTCTTTGATTCTCCCTCTAACGAGATACCTTTGGGCATGCGACTTAATTCATTGACTAATTGCGGCGGGATGTATTGTCCGAAGGTTTCTAATAGCTGTTGTTTGGATTGTATCTCCATGAAATAACTGACCAATACGTTCATCATGTAGATAACCAAGATAGTTAATACACAATATTCCATAGGTATTAATCCCACATTGGGGCTTGAATAGCCAAGTGCGGCTGATAAAAGAATTATTACAAAAGTTAGCAGGAATGCTTTCAAGGGTGCTAATAACGGTAGCATGCCTGTCAATATCAGACCTGTTGTAAGCAAAAATATGAATTCTTTTGACTGAATCAGTTTGCCCAATGCAAGGTTATAGTTGCCTGACTGATTTAGCAGCTTGCTGCTGATATTGATAATAGGATCCTGGGCAATGGTAATCTCTATAAGGCCAATAGCACCTGAAAGGAAGATCATAAATACACTGAAGATGACAGATATCTTTATTAGAATGTGTTTCGTTATTTCAGTTATTTTCATTTGTTTTGTGGGCTGTTTATGATTAATGAAACTTTTCTATTGATTTAAGTAAACAAGAAGTTGTGTGGAAAAGATTTAATCTTATCCAGTCACATATGTTAAGTACTAAATTAATGATGGGCTATAGTAAACGAGAGATTCAAGATCGTCGAATTCTCAACAGTATTGATGATAAACCAACAATAATCTTAATGTTTTACTTGAGATTATTATTAAATTTATAATAAAAACAATCATATACAGATATGGCATGATGTCTGCATCCTTATAGATAAAAGCAATAATAGTTTAAACGGAGAGTTACGATGAACATCAATAAACAGAAAGGTTTTACATTAGTCGAGATTGCCATAGTGCTGGTAATTATTGGATTACTGCTCGGCGGCATACTTAAAGGCCAGGAATTAATCAATAGTGCGCGTGTGCGTAACATGGCCGATCAAAGTTCAGGTATCCAGGCGGCCTATTATGGCTTTATTGATCGTTATCGACAGGTTCCGGGTGATATGTTGGGCGCAACGGCCTGTACGGTAGTTGGTGCTGCCGTTGATACAGTAACACCTTGCCCTGCTGGTATTATTGGTGGTGTTGCTGGATCGAATGGACAAAATGGCCGAATTGATAAATGGGGTGAAGCGGGTGCCGTATGGACCCATATGGCTGTTTCTGGATTTTTAAGCGGTACATTTACCGGCATAACTACCACTGCTGCTTTGTACGAAGGAGGGACTGTAACTACACCGCCTGCCGTTCCGGCAAATGCCTTTCAAAATGCCGTTTTGCTTGGTTTTACCGACGATTATGATAATGGATTAGCTGCAAATGGCACAGTACGATTGGCCTATTCATTCGGTGCAGCTCCTGCATCAATATTGCGTGAGCTGGATGTGAAGCTGGATGACAGCCTGCCTAGTACGGGCGTAGTACGTTCGTCGCTTAGTGAAGCAGTCGCTTCCGCTGGTGAAGGCGGGGGATCAGATGATTTTGGTACTGGTACAGCAGGTTTTCAGGTTGTCACCTGGGAAACGGCCGCAGGCACTACCTGTGTTACTAACCCTGATGCTGCTAATGCAACCTGGAATGTTGATAGTGATAGCACCAGGTGTAATGCACTATTCCTGTATTAATAGTAATCATTTAAAATACACAATAATTAAGGCCCGTTTATCGGGCCTTTGTTATTTTAGACCTATCAGCCTGTTACATATTAGTTACTATTCTGTTTAATAATGACTGAAGCAGCTATCATTTTTAATGACGTTAACAAAGACTATGGTCGTCAAAAAGTCTTGTCTGATGTTAACCTTAGAGTGTATCAAGGCGAGGCTGTTGGATTGATTGGCGTCAATGGTGCTGGCAAAACCACATTAATTAAATGTCTACTGGATTTCGTTGCCTTGACGAGTGGCGATATTAAGCTGTTTGGTACTCCGCATCTCAACACCGACGCTAGAGGCAGCCTTTCTTTTTTACCAGAAAAGTTCCTGCCTCCCTATTATCTTGCTGGTGAGAAATTCCTTACTTATATGGCCGAATTAAACCAGATAGAAATAAGCCCGGCGGATATGAAAAGGGTGTGTGACAGTGTTGATCTGGATGTTAGTGCCTTGCAAAAACCAGTACGCCAATACTCAAAGGGCATGGCTCAGAAATTGGGTCTGGCATCTTGCTTCCTGAGCCAGCGACCAATGTTGATACTTGATGAACCCATGAGCGGCTTGGATCCAAAGGCTCGGGCATACCTTAAACGCCACTTAATTAGCTTAAAAGACGCTGGGAAAACCCTGTTCTTCAGTACGCACTTACTTGCTGATGTGGAGAGTATCTGTGATCGGATTATTATTCTGCATGAAGGCAGTGTTAATTTTAATGGAACGCCTGAAGACTGCTGTGAAGAATTTAAGGCTCATAGTCTTGAAGAGGCATATTTAAAGTGTATCGGTGCGTAGCATCAGAGATTAGACTTTAGTCTACCTCCAACGGTCCAATCTGGAATATACTTAGCACATGAAAAATATAACGACTCTGGTTATTACATTGTCAGCATTCATGATAATGCTCAGTGGCACTGCTCATGCGCGTATGTATCAATGGACTGAGCCAGAGACAAGCTCAACCCAATTATCGGGTAAGCCTCCGGTATGGTATCGAAGCGAGTCTGGTGGACCAAGAGTGTTTGTTTTTGAGAATGGACATTTAATTGATGATACTGCAGTTGAGGTTTCTGAAGATGTTCGTGAGCAAATGCGTCAACAGGCATTCGTTTTAGTAGAAGAGGATCGACAGAAAGCAAGTGATAAAATCACTAAATCACAGGAATTAAAGCAAAAATTTGTAAAAGAAAAATCAGATAAAGACATAGAATCTAATCAAGACGAAATGGAGCAAGCCCCGATTATTATAGAGCCAGTTCTCGAGGAGCCTAGCCGAGATGAAAATCTGGACGATGATCAAAACAAAAAGAGTGATGTTGAAAAAACATCAGAAGATCTACGCAAAATGATTGAAGTTTGGGAGAAAACCCAAACTGAGAATGCCAAGAAAGTGTTAGGACAATAGATTAAGTATTCGAGTTATTAATTTACGCAACATCAAAACATTGATTTAAGGGTTTGCCAAAAGCCTGTTTTCTGTGTCGATACAATAGATTTCAAAGATAACAATGCTTCATTGTTAGGGTTTATCTGTAGGCCTATATCGATATAGGTTTGCGTTTTGTCTGCCTCATTATTAGCCAAAGAACGCTCAGCTAGAATTGCGTAACGTTCAGCAATTGCTAATATCCCTTCATAGGCTGCACGGTTGTCAGGTTGTAACTCCAATAATCTGGAAAAGTAATAGTAGGCATTGTCTTTCTCCGGATAGGTTAAATTATATTCATCCAGGCTTTTTTTACCTAGCCAGGCTAAGGCACTTAAAACTTCTTCTGAAACAGGCGGTGTAGCTACCTTGACTGTGGGTTCGCTTACTTGTGTCTCTTCAGTAGCAGGGGAAGATTGTATTGTTTCTAATGTTTGTTCTGCGAGATTATTGGTGCCGGTTGCAGTTGCTGGTAATACACTATTCGTTGATGCTCTATCCACGCGTGCCTCTGAGCTTTTGAGTTTTATCTCAACATACTGAAGACTAAAAAAGAAGACTGCCGACAACAGTAATAATATGTTTAATGTTAGCTTCGGTTTGTTTTTTTGTTGATTATTACCGTCAGTTTTTGGCGCATTTCCTGTTATGTCAAAATCAGGCGTTAATTGATCGGTATTATCTATAGCCTGCAGTTTCTTTATACTCATCAACATGACTTCTGCACTAGCAAAACGGTCATCAATATTTTTAGCCATCATCCGGTCTAGCAACGGTTGATAGATCTCGAATTTTTCAGGTAACGTCGGTACGGGAGATGTTTTGTGTTGTATGACGATATCTATTACAGAATCAGAATGATAGGGCTTGTAGCC
>JBLHKL010000037.1:0-18314 GCA_047618295.1 Gammaproteobacteria bacterium
GGCTTTTTTTATTTACACGGACGTAATGTATGCCGTTTGTGCACGACTGCATGGAGAAGGTGAGGTCGAGAAGCTAGTCTGGGCTATGCAGGAGCTAGAGCGACACAGGAGTCAAAGCCGAGGAGCACACAAACGGCGATCTCCATGGAAGTAAGCGATAAGGCGAAGCAGGAAGCCAGAGCCGAAGACACGATTACTGGACATAATCGATAGCGTCGAGTCTGGAACAGAGACCGAAGCGACGTTCATTACATATATTAATTCGCAAAGGTAATCTCATACGTTATCCCATCTTTATCTCTACCTGTTTTCCCTCTCTGTGAAGAAAAGTACAAGCGTTTACCATCTGGGGAGAAAGCAGGGCCGGTGATTTCAGACCGGTCTTGACCGTGGACATCAACCAATACATGCGGTTCATAGTTATGATCTAAAGAAATGATCTGCATATTGCCACCGTCTTCTGCGATCAAGAGTTCGCCTGACTGTGAGACTTCGATATTATCAACGCCGTATAGTAAGGGTAATTGATAATCGGCTGCATCGTAGATCTTGGATATCAAGTAAGTTTGTGTATGGTATGCCCAAACAACATTATCGATCTTTGTTGTAAAGAATATCTGCTTATCGTGATAGACAATGCCTTCTCCGCCTTTAAAACGCGCGGCCTCCATCACTTGATAACGTGTCGGTTTTGTTTGGCCTAAGGGATCGTCTATTTTTTTCCAGGACAATACATTTTTGTTTGGGACAGCGACTTCAAGAAGACCTTCGGATAAATTATTTTTACTGTTTGGCTTAAAACGATAGAAACAACCGTCTCTTAGGTCTTCGGTCATATAAACATAACCACTATGAGGGTCTACTGCCGCTGCTTCATGATTAAAGCTCCCCATTGCTGACCGCACTATTGCTGCTTGTTTTCCTGTGGGATCACATTCATAGACCTGTCCATGATTTCCAGACTCTTCACAAGATAGCCATGTGTTCCATGGTGTCTTACCGCCTGCGCAATTACGCGATGTGTTATTTAATATAGGATAGGCATCAACAATGTTGCCATGCTTATTAAACCTTATAGCACCAACACCACCTTTCTTGTTTTTCATTTCGCTGTTAGAGACATAGATCCAACCGTTATCTTCTGTTGCGAAACAGGCACCACCATCAGGTGCGCTATGCCAAAGAAATTTTTTATCATTAATAACCCGCAGACTCGATTGCGCAATCTGACGAATGACACTGCCTTTGGGTATTTCGATATTGAGGTTTTTATCAAGCCAGGTTTCTTTGATTAAGCCAATAGCATTATGCTTGCCTGCTTTAACCAAAGAGGGGATTACCATACTGCTTAATCCAAGCATGGCGTATTGTAAAAACTGTCGTCGTGATTTAAATCCGTTCATATAGCTAGTCTATATAAACTTTTCGAAATTAATATTACAAATATTTTAAAAAGTGCTTTTTAAAATAATGATTTTTTCGTGAGTGCAAGAAAGCCTCGCGCACACGACTGCATGGATGCAGGAAATAGAGCGACGTATAGTCACAAGGACGTGACGTAGTAGAGCAATGCAGGAGCAATTGCCGAGGAAGCCAAAGCCGAGAACCACAATCTATAAGTTAATGCATAAGGAGATCCTGCCCTGTGGGTATTCGAGCACGGGCCTGACGCAGCTACCATAAATGATTAATAATGAACGGCACATTGAATCGCGGAAAAAACACATTTAAAGATCGCTTTTAATAGTCTGGATCATACATGTAGTTCCTTATCCTCTCTTCCAAATCATCCGGTCTTTCTGACTCTGTAACCTTAGTCTCATAGGCATCTTCAGCAACTGCCAAGGCTATATTGTATGAGACTTCGCGTATGGTATTTAATGGCGGGTAGATCATGCCCTTATCAAGATCTTCCTGACTAACTTGATCTGCCAATGTTCTTGCAGCAACCAAAAACATATCTTCGGTAATAACCGAAGCTTTGCTAATTATTGTGCCAAGGCCAACCCCCGGAAAAACATAGACATTATTGCCCTGTCCCGGCGTGTATTCCTTACCTTCATATTCCAGAGAGGGAAACGGACTACCACTGGCAAAGATGACTTTACCATGACTCCATTCATAGGCTTCTAGCGCAGTACATTCGGCACGTGAAGTCGGGTTGGAAAGCGCAAAGATTGTTGGTCTTTCGTTGACACTAGACATTACCTCAATAACACCACGCGTAAATGTATTCGGAGCACCTGTTGCACCTATCAATACATTTGGTTTGATATCGTTTATTGCATCGATAAACCCGAGCTGCTCATGTTCATGCATATAGGGTTCGTTATGCGTCATTAATCCTTTGCGTCCTTTTACAACGAGGCCTTCTACATCGACAAACCATAATTGTTTTCTAGCTTCTTCTTCTGACAATCCCTCTTGTTGCAAGGCATAACATATGAGATCCGCTATGCCGGTTGCAGCCGAGCCTGCGCCCAGAAACATAATCTTCATATCTTTGAAATTTAATCCTGAGATACGGGTACTGGCATAAACACCCGCTAGAGCAACACCTGCTGTACCTTGGATATCATCATTAAAACAAAGTACTTCATTGCGATATCTATTTAATAGTGCGTACGCATTGGGTGTTAGAAAATCTTCAAACTGAATCAAGGCTTGTGGAAAAACTTCTTTTACGCCCTGAACAAATTCATCGACAAAATCATTATACTCATCACCCGTTATTCGGCTTTGAGCCAAACCAAGATAGAAGTCATCGTGCAAGTACTCAACATTGTTGGTACCTACATCGAGCATGATGGGGAGGCATTGATGCGGCGGAATACCGGCACAGGCGACATACAAAGCTAATTTTCCTATTGGGATCCCAATACCATTAGCACCTAAGTCACCTAAGCCGAGTATACGTTCACCATCAGTTACAACGATGACTTTGATATCCTCAAAGGCCCAATTATTTAATATCTCCTTGATATCACCTTTATCTTTTGCGGTGATATACATACCCCTTGGCCTACGGTACAAATGTGCATATTCCTTACACGCCTGACCAACGGTTGGCGTATAGATTAAAGGCATGACCTCTTCGATATGATTAATCACTAGCTTATAAAACAAGCGTTCGTTCCGAGACTGTAATGCGGTTAGGAAAATATATTTTTCTATATCATCATGACTGCGGCGTAAATTATTGAGTGTTCTTTGAAGCTGAGTTTCAGATGAAACAACCTTTGGTGGCAAAAGTCCTCGCAAGTTATATTGCTCACGTTCTTCTTCCGTAAAGGCAGTACCTTTGTTTAATGAGGCGCTATTGAGTACTTGAAACCCTGTCAGGGGAATATGTTTTTTCTTATCCATAATATTATTTATACCGCTGGGAAATTACCCGCATATTTTTCTATCCATTCTCTTGCAGCATCTTCGCTGTCAATTTCTCGGCCCTCATTTTTCAAAACTTCATGTCGATAATGTTCTATATGACATATCTGTTCGATCATGCGTAGATGAAACACTTGATCTTTGCTTACAACAAACTCTATTCCAATTTCATATAGATCGTTCTTTAAACGGCACCAAACTGCCTTACCGGTTATTTCAAAATTCGGATTAACACATTCGATTCTCATTTTAACCGTCGTGCCTTCTTTGATAGGCGCAGAACTTATACAAGCGACACCACCAAAACTGACATTATTTAAAGTATTAATCCCATGCTTAACCTCACTATCCAACTCATCAAGCTGGAAAGGTACTGACGTAGGATGTCGGATAAATTCTCTCAAAGAAAACCCCATAATCCAAAATTAACTAAACCTATATGCTTCTATCGGCAATTTTTTAATTTTATTAAAGTAAAAAGGGGCATATAGCCCCTTTTTTTATCGTTGATTTTTATATTTTATTAACCAAAACTAATCTTGTTTTCGAGGTTGCTTCTTGAGTCGGCATTTCTCAATGCTTCTTCCAGCTCTATACGCTCTTCTTTATATAAATTTAATAGCGCCTGATCAAAAGTCTGCATGCCTCTCTGTCCACTTGTATCCATGGCCTCCTTAAGTTCATCTATCTCACCCTTGAGGATAAGTTCTGCGATATGTGGCGTATTAATCAGGATCTCAATCGCTGCACAGCGTTTTCCATCAATTCCCAATACCAGTCGTTGCGAAACTATTGCTCGAACATTCAATGACAAGTCCATAAATAATTGTTTATGGTAATCTTGTGGAAACATATTAATCACGCGTTCCATGGCCTGATTGGCATTATTCGCATGCAAGGTGGATATGGCCAGATGGCCAGTATTAGATAACTCAAGTGCAGCCTCCATAGTTATCCTGTCTCGAATTTCACCGATCAAAATCACATCAGGTGCTTCACGTAGTGAAGCCTTCAGTGCGTTCGCATACGATTGCGTATCTACACCGACCTCGCGTTGATTAAGTAGAGATTTGATATTTGGATGACTAAATTCGACCGGGTCCTCGATGGTTAATATATGCCCCGTCATATTGGTATTACGATGATTGATCATCGCCGCCAGGGTGGTCGACTTACCGGAACCGGTTCCCCCGACCATCAGAATAAGCCCTCGCTTGTTCAGAATGAGTTCATTTAATATATCAGGAACACCAAGCTGGTCTGTGGTCGGAATTTCATTCGGAATACGGCGTAAGACCATACCGACTGCACCTCGTTGGCGAAAGACATTCACCCGAAAACGGGCTTTATCCTCCAGGGGAATAGCAAAGTCACATTCCATTGTTTCTTCAAAACTCTTTTTTTGGTGATCATTCATTATTCCGTAGGCTGCGGCCTTGGTCAGGTCAGCAGTTAATATAGTCTTGCCTACCGGAGTCGCCTTACCTTCAATCTTGACCTTGATCGGGGAATTGGTCGTTATAAAAAGATCCGATGCATCTTTTTCAACCATCAGTTTTAAATACGGTGTGATATCCATAGAATATTAACGCTACCTTTTTATTATTTGTTCAACAACGTATTAAATAACTGGATCAATTAACGCATCATTCCCGAGTCTTCTTCAGACTCTTCGAGGCTGAGGTGTTCAAGACCATCTAATGCATCTTTATTTTTTGCATCCTTACCTTCGAGTTTAATACGTAAACGTAATTCATTCATCGAATCAGCCGACCGTAATGCATCTTCAAGTTTAATTTTATCTGCTTCGTACAAATCAAATAGCGCCTGATCAAAGGTCTTCATCCCCAGCTCGTTAGATTTCGACATGATGTTCTTGATCTCGTGCACTTCACCTTTAAGGATCAAATCTGAGATCAAGGGTGAATTGAGTAAAATTTCGATCGCAGCAGCACGCCCCTTGCCATCGACTGTTTTTAACAAGCGCTGTGAGATAATCGCTTTCATGTTGAGGGATAAATCCATCAACAATTGCATTTTACGTTCTTCTGAAAAGAAGTTAATAATACGATCCAATGCTTGGTTAGAACTATTCGCATGCAAAGTCGCCATAGCCAAGTGACCTGTTTCCGCAAAGGCGATACCAAATTCCATAGTATCTTTATCTCGTATTTCACCCAGGAGAATGACATCGGGTGCCTGGCGCAGGGTATTCTTTAACGCTATTTCCCAATCATCACAATCAACGCCGACTTCACGCTGCATAATGATGCAGTTTTTATGAGGGTGAACGTACTCGATTGGATCCTCAATCGTAATAATATGGCCATAGGTATTGGCATTTCGATAATCTAGCATTGCCGCTAATGACGTCGATTTACCAGAGCCAGTACCACCCACCATTATAACCAATCCATTCTTGGTCATTACCACATCTTTCAAGACTTCTGGTAATCCGAGTTTATCCAGATTCGGCACATCGGTTTCGATAACACGCATAACCAAACCACAAAAAGTCTGTTGGATAAACGCATTGGCACGGAAACGGCCTATGCCGGCAGGCGCTACTGCAAAGTTACATTCCTTGGTCGCTTCATATTCCTTTAGCTGTTTGTCATTCATCACCGCATAAACTAAAGCTTTAGTGTTTTCTTGTGTGAGTTCAGTTTTGGATACTGGCGTCATTTTGCCATGAACCTTCATCGCGGGTGGAAACCCAACTGTGATAAATAAATCGGAGCCTCCCTTCTCAATCATTAACTTGAGAAGATCGCGCATGAATTTTATCGCCTGTTCTCTTTCCATTCGACCTCTCCTGAATCAGGAATTACTTAAATAAGTGTAGCTAGAAATTGTCTTTATTTGCGCATTTCGATATGGCTTCTTGGCGTGTCACCACATTCTTCTGCACCAGCTGTTGCAGGTCTTGATCTAGTGTCTTCATGCCATGGGCTTGTCCCGTTTGAATAGCAGAATACATTTGTGCAATCTTGTTTTCGCGAATCAGGTTGCGAATAGCCGGAGTACCCATCATGATTTCATGTGCAGCAACACGACCACCACCTGCTTTTTTCAATAATGTTTGTGAAATTACCGACTTCAGTGATTCAGATAACATTGCACGAATCATATCTTTTTCCGCTGCTGGGAATACATCGACAACACGGTCAATAGTCTTAGCCGCAGAACTGGTATGTAAGGTACCAAATACCAAGTGACCTGTTTCAGCAGCAGACAATGCCAATCGAATCGTTTCAAGATCTCGCATTTCGCCGACCAGTATCACGTCTGGATCTTCACGCAGTGCTGAACGCAATGCTTCGTTAAACCCAAGCGTGTCACGATGTACTTCACGCTGATTGATCAGGCATTTTTTACTAACGTGTACAAATTCGATGGGATCTTCAACGGTAAGAATATGCCCATATTCAGTTTCATTCTTGTGATTCACCATCGCCGCCAAAGTCGTTGATTTACCCGACCCTGTTGGGCCAGTCACCAGTACGACACCGCGCGGTGTGTCTGAAATCTGTTCGAAGATCTTGGGGGCTTTTAGTTGTTCTAGAGACATAATCTCTGAAGGAATGGTACGAAAAACAGCGCCTGAACCACGGTTCTGGTTAAAGGCATTAACACGAAAACGAGCCAGGCCGGGAATTTCGAATGAAAAGTCACATTCCAGAAACTCTTCGTAATCCTTGCGCTGTTTGTCGTTCATTATGTCATAAACCATGTCATGCACATCTTTATGATCCATGGTCGGGACGTTGATGCGACGCATATCACCATCTACACGAATCATGGGGGGTTCGCCTGCTGATAAATGCAGATCCGAACTACCATTTTTTACACCGAAGGCTAAGAGCTCACCGATATCCATTTATATCTCCCAATAGGTAATGACATAGTTGACCAAGCATGTTGCAATATTATTCTTAGTTTTATTACATGCAATGCGGGTGAAATTAGAAAACTGTGACTATTATTGTTCCACCACGCATACATTATCAATCTTACTGATATTTTAAATTATAGACTACCGTAATTGACTCTTTTTTATGAAAATTATTGATAACCTTGCTCATATACGCAATGAGATAAGCGTAGCAGAAAAACGATTTAATCGTAGTGATGCATCTGTTTGCTTGCTGGCGGTCAGTAAAACACGAAACGTTGATGAGATTATGGCTGCTGTTAATGGAGGTCAGCGCCATTTTGGCGAGAATTACTGCCAAGAAGCGCTGGAAAAGATTAAAGCTATTGACCGCCCAGACCTGATCTGGCATTTCATAGGCCCGATCCAGTCAAATAAAACCAGCCAGATTGCTCGCCATTTTGATTGGGTGCATACCATTGACAGGGTCAAGATCGCCCGACGCCTGAATGAAACGCGACCTGAGAATCTGGCGCCATTAAATATATGCGTTCAAATCAATATCAGCGGCGAACATAGCAAGGCAGGCATCACGCTAGATGATGCTGATAATTTTATAGCGGAGCTTGAGCAATTTAAGCGATTAAAAGTACGCGGCTTGATGTCATTGCCGGCTCCTGCAAGCAACTTTGATGAGCAAAGAATCCCTTTTTCGATTTTAAATCAAAAATTACATGAATTGAGCTTATCCAGACCCGAACTTGATTCGCTTTCTATTGGGACAACTCAAGATATGACGGCGGCAATTGCAGAAGGCGCTACAATCGTTCGCATTGGTACCGCGCTATTTGGCCCGCGCGATGCAACAAAACAAACAAATTGATAAACTGGCATAATAAAATTCAACACGTAAAACTAATTTAGTTAAATGGAAAATTGCAACATAACATTCATCGGCTGCGGCAACATGTCACGCAGCTTGATTGGTGGACTAATTAACAATGGCGTCAAAACAGAACGCCTATTGGCGACAGATCCTGATGCGGAGCAACGTCATAATATAACTCAACAATTTGGTATTACCACTTTGGAGAATAACGAAGAGGCCGTAGCCAATGCTGATGTCATTGTCCTCGCGGTTAAACCACAGGTGATGCATCAGGTGGTTAGTAGTCTTGCCAGTGCAGTGAAAGGTAGCTCGAAGATGCTAATCTCTATCGCTGCCGGGGTAAGGCTCAACTCCCTTACAGAATGGCTAGGAGAACCAACAGCGGTTATTCGAGTTATGCCCAATACACCCGCCTTGATCCAGGCAGGTGCCGCCGCTTTATTTGCCAATGAACATGCAACTGATACGCAAAAGAATACTGCTGAAGCCATGATGCGCTCTGTTGGCACTGCAATCTGGCTAGACTCAGAAGACCTGATGGATACAGTGACGGCTTTATCCGGCAGCGGCCCGGCGTATTTCTTCTATTTTATGGAAGCAATGGAAAAGGCTGCAACAGACATGGGACTAAGCAATGAGCATGCTAGATTATTAACCATAGAGACGGCACTAGGTGCGGCCAAGATGGCATTATTATCTGCCTCTGATCTCGCAGATCTTAGAAAACAAGTGACCTCTCCCGGCGGTACAACAGAGCAGGCCTTGAATACATTCCAGCAGGGTAAGTTGGAAGAATTGGTACACAAAGCAATGGGTGCAGCTAAAGAACGCTCTATCGAATTATCACAATTATTAGGTGAGTGAGCATGGGTGGTAACTATTTTTCACAGGCTGCTCTTTATCTGATAGAGATCGTTTTTGGTCTCTATATTCTGGCAGTATTATTACGCTACTTGTTAGCCCGGGTTAGAGCGGATTTTTATAATCCGTTATCTCAATTTCTGGTCAAGATAACTAACCCGGTAATAAAACCGTTACGTCGATTTATCCCGGGTTATCTTGGTATTGATTGGCCTTCAATAATCTTCCTGCTGTTACTGCAAGGATTAGAAATAATCATGATTGCATTAGTCAGTAGTGCCCATATTCCGGCACCACCAGGGTTATTTGTCTTGATCATTGCCAACTTATTAAAAACTGTCATTTACGTACACATGTTTATCATCATTATCCAGATTGTGATCAGCTGGGTTAATCCGGGCGCTTATAATCCAATTACTGTCATCATGTACCAATTAAGTGATCCTGTTTTAAAACCAGCACGCCGATTGATTCCTCCTGCCGGCGGATTTGATTTTTCGCCAATGATTGCCATCATTGTTATGCAGCTCATGATCATATTGTTGGTCTCGCCATTAATGGATTTGGGCGCAAGATTGTCCTACTAACAAGCGTGAACTTCTATGAATGGCGTGGGAAAGATCTGCTACTTAATATTCATGTCCAGACCCGGGCAAAAGAGAATGCAATAACGGGATTACACGGTGACAGACTAAAATTAAGAACCAATGCGCCGCCAGTCGACAACAAAGCTAATCAACACATCATTAATTACCTTGCGGACGAATTCAACGTTAAACAATCTGACATAAAATTATTAAGTGGGCAGAAACATAGAGACAAGCAAATGAGAATAAAACAACCCTCACAACTACCAGAGTGGTTTAGCAATTTATCAGATGGCACCTGATCAAAATTAGCTCTAATATGTCACCTTTATTATGTAATCAGTTTTCAAAACGTTTCTTTGAACCTTAAACAAAAGTAATACACATGCAAGAAGGCACAAGACCTGTTGATAATGTCGGATTGGTTGAACCAAAGACAGCGCATTTTAGCGAGACGCTGGCGCTCGCCTCGGGTAGTGAATTGCATAGCTTTGATATTGTTTATGAGACCTATGGAGAATTAAATAAAGAACGTTCAAATGCCATATTGATCTGTCATGCACTAAGCGGTGATCACCATGTTGCCGGCTATCACACACCGCAGGATAAAAAGCCGGGATGGTGGGATAACGCAATAGGTCCCAATAAGGCTATAGATACAAATCGCTTTTTTGTTGTTAGCCCAAATAATATTGGCGGCTGTAGCGGTTCAACCGGGCCACTGACCACTAACCCGGAGACAGGCAAAACCTATGGTCCGGACTTTCCACTGGTTACGGTCAAAGACTGGGTTAAAACTCAGGCCATGCTCGCCGACCAGCTTGGCATTGATACCTGGGCCGTTATTATTGGTGGCAGCCTAGGCGGTATGCAATGTCTAGAATGGTCGATTGCCTACCCAGACCGACTCAAACATACCTTCGTCATCGCGGCAGCTCCTAAACTATCTACGCAAAACATCGCGTTTAATGAAGTTGCTCGTCAGGCGATTCGATCTGATCAAAATTTTAATGACGGGCATTATTATGAAAACGACAATAAACCTGAACTTGGATTAATGCTGGCGAGAATGCTCGGGCATATTACGTATTTATCAGACGATGCCCTTGATGAAAAATTTGGCCGTGAACTTCGCGATGGCAAGTTAAAATTTGGTTACGATGCTGAATTTCAAATTGAAAGTTACTTACGGCATCAGGGTCGCTCATTCGTTGGTCGATTCGATGCAAATAGCTATCTACTGTTGACCAAGGTACTTGATTATTTTGATCCTGCTAGTGATGCAGAGGGCAGCTTGGCCAAAGCAATGGCACCCGCTACTGCAGAATTTCTGGTTATCTCCTTTAGCAGTGATTGGCGCTTTTCACCTGAGCGTTCACAGGAAATCGTGAGTGCTTTGCTTGATGCAGACAAGTGCGTCAGCTATATCGAGATCCAGTCAAAACAAGGACACGATTCTTTCCTAATGCCTATCCCGCGTTACCATCAAGTCATGAGCACCGCACTTGACCGAATTGCAGAAGGACTTGGCATCGCATGAGCTTAAGAACAGATCAGGCACTGATTGCCGAATGGATCAAACCCGGTTCGCGCGCACTTGATTTAGGTTGTGGTGATGGAACATTAATGGCTCATCTACAACAACAGCAAGAAGTGAAAGGTTATGGCCTGGAAATAGATGAAGAGAACATAGTTCAATGTATTCACAAAGGCGTAGACGTTATACAAACCGATCTGGATAAGGGCCTGTCTGAATTCAAGAAAGACACGTTTGACTATGTGATCATGACACAAACGCTACAAGCGATTCGTTATCCCGATAAACTACTAAAAGAAATGACCCGTGTTGGTCGTGAAGCGATTGTTACTTTTCCAAACATGGGACATTGGAAGAACCGCATACAACTTGCATTAGCCGGCCATATGCCAAAGTCTAAAACACTGCCCTATGAGTGGTATAACACACCCAATATTCATCTGTGCACGCTAACCGATTTTGAAAACTTATGTGCTGCAAATAATATTGAGATATTGGATCGCGCTACAGTCGATCACGAACATCAAAGCAGTCTTGGAATGAAGTTATTTCCTAATCTATTAGGTGAGATTGCGATTTATCGTTTTAGGCAAAATGATTAACGCAAAAAAGTCTGATAAGCAGGATTATCAGACTCATCCCAATAAGGAATCCCTAACTTGTCTACAAACTGTTGAAACTCTTCTTGTTCATTCTCTTTGACTTGAAAACCCATCAATACTCGACCATAGGCAGCACCATGGTTTCGATAGTGGAATAAGCTGATATTCCAGCGTTCACCCATCTCTGTTAAGAAATGTAACAGCGCTCCGGATCGTTCCGGGAATTCAAAGCGATAGATAATCTCGTCACCCGCTTGAGGTGCATGACCACCGACCATGTGGCGGATATGCATCTTGGCAACGTCATCGTTGCTGAGATCGACGACCTTATAATCTTTTTCTTTAAGGTTATCGATCAACTTATTTTTTTCTTCAACGCCTTGTTTCAATTGAACACCAGCAAAGACATAGGCATCGTTATTATCACCATAGCGATAATTAAATTCGGTGATCAAGCGCGGACCAAGATCATGGCAAAGATGTCTAAAGCTACCGGGGCGTTCCGGGATCATGATTGAGATCAAAGCTTCTTTATTTTCACCCAAGGCAGTTAACTCTGCGATATGACCCAGGCGATCAAAATTGACATTGGCGCCACTAAAGATAGCGACCAATTCTTTATCGCTTATTTTTTCTCTGGCGACATACTGTTTTAAACCAGCAAGCGCTAAGGCACCAGCGGGTTCCGGGATTGATCGCGTATCCTCAAAGATATCTTTTACTGCCGCACAGATTTCATCGATGCTGACTAATAAGATCTCATCAACTAATTCTTTTGTGATGCGATAGTTTTCTTCTCCTGCTTGCTTAACCGCAGCACCATCGGCAAAGATACCGATTTTATCTAATACAACACGTTCACCGGCTTCTAAAGCATGATGCATACAGGGCGCTTCATCGGGTTCAACGCCAATGATTTTTATATCCGGATAATTCGCTTGAGTATAGGCTGCGATACCCGCAATCAAACCGCCGCCGCCGACGGGCACAAAAATAATATCTGGCATTGTGGGGTGCTGCTCTATCAGCTCGACACCTACCGTTGCTTGCCCGGCAATGATCAGTGGATGGTCATAAGGAGGGACATAACACATGCCTTTTTCATTCGACATGTTGATTGCGTAGTCCTTGGCATCATCATAAGTATTGCCATGCAAGATCACATCTGCACCCATGCGCTTGACGGAATTAACCTTGATATCAGGCGTGGTCTTTGGCATAACGATGATCGCCTTCATTTTCAAGCCTTCCGTGGCCATGGCCACACCTTGAGCATGATTCCCGGCGGAAGCAGTAATCACGCCGCGCTCACGATCCGCTTCGGATAGCGACGCGATCATATTGTAGGCGCCACGCAGCTTATAAGAGAAAACCGGTTGCTGATCCTCGCGTTTTAACCAGATGTTATTCTTATGCCGAAGTGACAGTTGCGGCGCGTGATCCAAATCTGTCCGTTTGGCAACGGCATAGATACGTCGACTGGCTTCTTCAATTAGATTATTGTATTCATCAAACATGGTCATAAGATAACATTTACTTCACCACAAACATATTTTTCTGCGGAGCAAACTATGTCGCAAGACGATAAGAAAAAAGAGGTCGCTAAAGCGGCCATCGCTTACATTGAAGACGATACTATAGTTGGGGTAGGGACAGGTAGTACGGTTAATTTTTTTATCGAAGAACTTGCCAAAATTAAAGGCCGAATCGAGGGTGCGGTTTCCAGTTCGGATGCCAGCGAAGAATTATTAAGACAACATAATATCCCGGTGCTTGCGCTTAACAGCGTCATAGAGATTCCGGTCTATGTCGATGGCGCAGATGAAGCGACAAAGCACCGTCACTTAATCAAGGGTGGTGGTGGTGCATTAACCAGAGAGAAGATCGTCGCAGCTGCTAGTAAGCAATTCGTCTGCATCATTGACGACAGCAAGATGGTGCCAACATTGGGGGCATTTCCTTTACCGGTTGAAGTGATACCTATGGCTCAGAGTTATGTTGCCCGACAAATAGTAAAGCTGGGAGGCCAACCTGTATTACGCGAGGGTTTCATGACAGACAATGGCAATATCATTATCGACGTGCACAATATGAAAATCGAGAACCCGCTTGAACTTGAACGGCAACTAAACCAAATAGTCGGCGTGGTTACGAATGGCCTATTCGCACACCGACCTGCCGATATTTTACTCATAGCAACCGATAATGGCATTAATACACAATAAAATTGAAAAACTTGTCTCTTAATTAATACATAATGTTGGCTTAGTGGACACGGTTTAGCTTAGAATAGATTGAATAATAACAATGTCTTTCAAATATTAGAGGGAATCAATAGATGCTTTTTTACATTGTCTATATCTTGTCGGTAGTTGTTCTAATTTTGCACTTTACTGGCTTTCTTGCGCGTAGAAACATGGACTGGGTTGTGCTTCTTGCTGCCGTTGCAATCTTTGGTGTTAATATCCTCGATTTTCTCAAGATAATTTAACATTAGCGGCCCAACCATTATTCCCCAGTCATAAATGATTGGACTGCTACAACGCGTTACCCAAGCCCAAGTCACCATCGATAGTGATACCGTCACCTCAATCAATACTGGACTACTCGTGTTGATTGGCATCGAAAAGAATGACTCCGAAAAACAAGCCCAACGATTATTTGAAAAACTAATCGGTTACCGAGTTTTCCCTGATGAACAGGGCAAGATGAACCTAAGTCTGCAGGATATTAAAGGCGACTTATTGCTTGTCCCTCAATTCACACTGGCCGCTGACACACAGAAAGGATTACGACCAAGCTTTTCTAATGCCGCAGCACCCGAACTGGGAAAACAACTATTTGAGTATCTAACTGCTTATGCTCGCCAGCAATTCGCAAGTGTTGAGATTGGTGTCTTTGGTGCCAATATGCAGGTAAGTCTAGTCAATGATGGGCCTGTAACATTTTGGCTTAAGGCTTAATCAGTCACTACTTCATCAGAAACAAGGCTATTAGGATTGAAATTACTACTACCACTACGCCAATAATTTTTTGCTTACCCTGAATTATGTTGTCTTCAAACCGGTTTTTATAAAAGTAACGTAACGATAGAAATATAATAATCGCTGTAAACGAACTTAATAATCCAATAAGTTCGTTTCTCAAGACTTAAACCTGGAAACCATAGTTGAACTCATTTTAGTGTGCGTTTTTTAGGTTCAGTTACGCCGACTAGAAAGGCGCACATAGTCATTCTACGTAAGACTTTTGCCGTCAAGTAAATGAGCCTAAAAAATGTGCAATCAAATGAGTAGGCAAATTTACACAATTGGCTAAATCCTGATACATAATTAAATCGTATATTATTAAGTATCATGCTAATTCATTGCCGATCAACTGTGGTTTTCAGGTTCTAGCCAATCTTTTGGTTTCAAAAAAACATCATAAAGCTCTGCTTCAGGAGTGCCGCGAGCAGGTTGCCAATTATATTCCCAACGCACTAGTGGCGGTAAAGACATCAAGATTGATTCTGTACGACCGCCTGACTGTAAGCCAAATAAGGTTCCACGATCATGAATCAGGTTGAATTCAACATAACGGCCACGGCGATAAAGCTGAAAGTCGCGTTCACGTTCATTAAAAGGAATATCCGTGCGCTTGATCACAATAGGAAGATAAGCCTTTAAAAAGTGATCACCAACACTCTGCATAAACTCAAAACAGGACTCAAAACCCCATTCATTAAGGTCATCGTAAAATAGCCCACCAATACCTCTTTGCTCATCGCGATGTTTCAAATGAAAGTATTCATCGCACCATTGCTTATATTTGGCGTAAGTATCATCGTCACCAAAGCCCTCACAAGCAGCTTTGGCTTTTTGGTGCCAAGACTTAGCATCATCTTCAAAACCATAATATGGCGTCAGATCGAAACCACCACCGAACCACCAAATGGGTTCTTCGCCTTCTTTCTCGGCAACAAAAAAACGGATATTCATATGCGTAGTTGGCACATATGGGTTTAAGGGATGGATTACCAATGAATTTCCTAGTGCCTGAAATGATCGACCTGCTAATTCGGGTCTATGCGCCGTTGCAGATGCAGGTAAATTGTCACCATAGACATGGGAAAAATTGATACCGCCTTGCTCAAAAATCTTACCCCTTTGCATCACCCGACTACGGCCACCGCCACCGCCTTCGCGATCCCAATTGTCCTCTTTTAGCTCTAAGGTCTTGTCCAGTTGTATCATTGCATTGCAGATACGCTCCTGCTGGGAATATAAATAACGCTTAATGCTATCAATATCGATCATTTTTCTATCCGTTAATTGGTAATAATGTCTTTAGAGCGTTATCCTATCACGCTAATTTTTTCAGGTGGTAGTTCAATGAGCAATCGTACCGCGACGGTCAAACGTGACACAAAAGAAACTCAAATTGAGGTTGCCTTAAATCTCGATGGTGAGGGTAAGTCCGATCTTGATATTGGAGTCCCCTTCCTCGAACACATGGTGGATCAGATCGCACGTCATGGAATGTTTGATATCAGCATTAAAGCAAATGGCGATCTCGACATTGATGCTCACCACACCGTTGAAGATGTGGGCATTACGCTTGGTCAGGCATTTACTCAAGCACTCGCAGACAAAAAGGGCATACGCCGCTATGCACATGCCTATGTGCCACTCGATGAAGCCTTGTCTCGCGTAGTGATCGATTGTTCTGGTCGCCCAGGTCTTGAATATAATGCAAATTATCCACGCGCACGCGTCGGCGATTTTGATGTCGATTTGATTTTTGAATTCTTTCAGGGTTTTATCAATCACGCGATGATGACCTTACACATCGATAATCTTCGTGGTCGCAACTCACACCATATTGCTGAAACCATCTTTAAGGGCTTTGGTCGAGCACTGCGTGTTGCTGTAGAACAGGATCCACGGATGGAAGGCATATTACCGTCCACCAAAGGCGCATTATAAAAACTATCCTTTCTCATAAGTACCATGTCTAAGACCATAGTTCTTGATTACGGCAGCAGTAATCTACGTTCTGTTGCAAAAGCACTCGAAACTGTTGCTAGCAGCGATCAGTCTATTCTTATCAGTAATAAGCACGATGAAATACTGAAGGCAGATAAAGTCGTCTTTCCTGGTCAGGGTGCGATAGGACAATGTATGACTCATCTCAAAGAGCAAGAACTGGATGAGGTCATTCGTGAATGCATTCTGAACAAGCCTTTTCTTGGTATCTGCCTTGGACTGCAATCGCTGATGGATCACAGTGACGAAGATGACGGCGTAAACGGTTTAGGTATTTTGCCCGGCAATGTGATTCGTTTTACTGATAACCAAATCGATGAGAATGGCGACGCCTACAAGATTCCATCTATGGGCTGGAATCAGGTTATTCAAGAGAAATCACACCCTCTATGGGAAGGCATAGAGGATGGGAGTCGAGTTTATTTTGTTAACAGCGATTATGTGAAACCAGAGCTTGATACAGATATCGCAGGATCTACCGATTATATCTGTCAATATACTTCAGCGGTTGCGAGAGATAATTTATTCGCAACCCAATTTCATCCTGAAAAAAGCCAACACGATGGCTTAAGGTTATTAAAAAACTTTCTTAACTGGCAGGTTTAGGTTTACGCTTAGGCGACCTTTTTTTATCCGTATTAGCACTTCTTTTCTTAGATGAAGATGAAGCGGATTTCTTTTCTTTCTTTTTCTTTGGTTTATCAGACGCGCCTGAATTATCACTCATTCGTGAAATATTAAGCTGCTGCCCTGACACCCAGACTTTTTTCATAGTCTTAAATAAATCATTCGGCATACCCATCGGCAGATCGACCGTTGAATAATTGTCATGAATAGTGACGTTTTTGATGTATTGACTATCAACACCCGCTTCATTAGCAATAGCACCAACAATATTGTTGACCTTCACTTCATGCTCATTACCGACTTCCAGTCGAAAACGTTCCATGTCGCGATCGGGCCTTGATTCTCTCGGCGTCCGTTGTCTATCAGCATCGCGTGGTTTGTCTCGGCGACCTTCTCGACTTGGTTTATCTCGGCGACCTTCTCGACTTGGTTTATCTCTGTCACGATCGTTACGCGATCGGTCTCGTTGCTGTTCTTGTTGTGGTTTCATCAGAAACGGCTCACCACCTTGTGCAATCTTTGCTATTGCCGTTGCAATGTCCATTGCCGAACGGCCCGATTCAAGTTGGTATTCTTCAATGATTGAATGAAAAAGTTCTGTGTCGGCGCTATCTAACGTATCAGTAATACTTTGTTTGAAACGTACAATACGTTCCTGGTTGATTGTTTCAACCGTTGGCATATGCATACGCTCGATCTTTTTACCTGTCACTCTTTCAATCATGCTCAACAAGCGTTGTTCGCGACCGGTAACAAATAAAATAGCCTCGCCGCTACGGCCTGCTCTTCCGGTTCGTCCAATGCGATGGGTATAAGCCTCTGGGTCGCTTGGGATATCATAATTGATAACATGACTGATACGCTCAACATCCAGTCCACGTGCTGCAACATCGGTTGCAATGAGCATATCTATTTTGCCGGAC
>JBLHKL010000038.1:0-18273 GCA_047618295.1 Gammaproteobacteria bacterium
TTTATGATTTTTTTCAGCGTGATGATGGATTAATTTATTTCAATTTGGCGGACGTGTCTGGTAAAGGCATGAATGCGGCCATGTTAATGGCCAAAGCGAGCAGCTTATTGCATCACTTGGCCAAAGACATCAATGATCCAGGAGAATTATTAGCCAGAGTTAATGATGAGATCTGCGAAACCGTATCACATGGTATGTTTGTTACGATTGTTTCGGGCTTTATTGATACTAATACATGTACGATCAAATATTCTAATGCGGGGCATCAACCGCCATTGTTTCATCACTGTTCTGGTGAGTTTGAGGAAATAGAAGCAGAAGCACCACCGATTGGTATTTTGCCGGGCACTGAGTTCCCTGTTTCAACCATAAAGCTTAATGGTGGTTCAGTTTATATTTTTACAGATGGTGTTACTGAGAGTCTGAATGATGAGCAAAAATTATTAGATGTAGGCGGTTTGATTAAATTGATTGAAGAAAACTCGGAAGTAACAGCATCAAAGCGATTGGAAGATATAGTTGCAAAGATTCGACATCCAAATGCTGAGCAACATGATGATATTACTCTAATGGTTATCGAGTGTTGTCTGAAATGAGTGTAGAAACCTTATTCGAAGTTCGTTTTCCAGCTAAAGCAGAACGCTTATGCCAAGTGCGGGCATTGGTAAAGAAAACGGCCGGTGAAGTAGGTTGTTGTTCTGAATTAACGGATAAGTTGGTAATTGCTGTTAATGAGGCATGCATGAATGTCATTCAGCACGCCTATAAGGGTGATGAATTGGGTGAAATTGTGCTGCAAATGCTCAATAATGACGGCAAGGTTCATTTCAAAATAGTGGATTATGCGAACCCGATAGATTTGGATTCAGTCAAGCCTCGAGAGCTTGATGATTTACGACCGGGTGGTTTAGGAACACATTTCATTAACGAGATAATGGATGAATGTGACAGGGGACATCTTGAGGAGGGAAATGGAAACTACCTCGAGATGACAAAAAAAATAAGTTAATAATAAAACGTGAGTATTAAACATGAATATCAATACACTGGAAGGGGAAGGGTATACGATTATTGGACTGGAAGGTGATGTCGATCTATCTTGTTCACCCGATGCTCGGAAGAGTATTCTTGACGTGTTACAAACGAATAAAAACCTGTTAATTGATCTAGGTAAGGTAAGTTATATAGATAGTTCAGGGGTTGCCAGTTTGGTTGAAGGTTATCAGACAGCTAAAAAGCAGGCTTTAAAGTTTGGTCTGGTTGGCGTTAGTGATGCTGCAATGAGTGTTTTAAAATTAGCGCGGCTTGATAAAGTTTTTCCAATACATGATTCTGTAGCAGAGTTCGAAAAAGAGGATGCCTGATTCCGCTACTAATCCAGTAATAAACTCGTTAGAACTCGTTGGTCGTTCAACTGTAAAGCTGATAGAAGAAGCGGGTTACTACTTTGCTTTATTAGTTGAATCACTTTTCTGGATCTTGGCCGGTCCATTCATAAAGCGGCCAGTTAGAATTTCATCCATCTTTTCGCAAATGATGACAATGGGAATAGCGGCATGCCCAATTGTATTTGTCCTGTCATTTTCAATCGGCGTCATGTTAGCAATTCAAATGATTTATAACCTGAAGACATTCGGTGCTGAATCTCAGGTTGTCGTTGGCGTTGCATTATCTATCACCAGAGAATTTGGACCATTAATAACAGGTATTTTAATTGCCGGCAGGACAGGTTCATCATTGGCAGCAAAAATTGGCACGATGCAAGTAAATCAAGAGATCGATGCATTACGTGTAATGGGAATCAACCCAGTAAGATATCTGGTTGCTCCGGCTTTGTTTGCAATGATGATTATGCTTCCCTTATTGACTTTTTTTTCTGATCTGGCGGGACTGTTAGGCGGCGCGGTATATACAACTATTGAAATCGGTTTGAGTTTTGATGCTTATATGGATAGAACCCTATCAGCCTTGGCAGTAGCTGATGTGATGCAGGGAATATTCAAGAGTCTTCTCTTTGCCTTAATTATTACTTTGGTTGGTGTTAGTAATGGTTTTTCAGTGACTGGCGGTGCAGAAGGTGTTGGTAAGGCTACAACACGTTCAGTAGTACTTTCAATTTCGTATATCGTCATAGCTGACATGGTTTTTACTTATTTTTTAAATTTGTAAATTATGACAAATAATAATGCAGCTATTGAAGTAATCGATCTGGTAACGCATTACGGTCCACGAGAGATCTTACATGGCATTAATCTTACAATTAATGAAGGTGAGATAATGATTATAATGGGCGGTAGTGGTTCAGGGAAAAGCACATTGTTACGTTATTTACTTGGGCTCGGTATTCCTACAAGCGGCAGTATCAAATTGCTTGGCAAGGATATTACTAAAATCAGCAATATTGAAATGAATCAGTTAAGACAGAATATGGGGGTAGCGTTTCAGGGCGGAGCACTACTCAGTTCAATGTCTATTGGTGAGAATGTTCAATTACCATTACGCGAACATACACGCTTGGATGAAAAAACGATGGAAATTATGGCCAGGATGAAGCTTGAGGTTGTTAATCTTGGTGGGTTTGAAAAATTAATGCCGGCAGAGTTATCCGGCGGCATGATTAAACGCGCTGCCGTTGCTCGTGCCATTGTTATGGATCCAAAGTTGATGTTCTTTGATGAGCCTTCCGCAGGCCTTGACCCGGTTGTTTCCGCCGAGTTGGATGAACTTATTTTAAATCTAAGAGATGCGATGAAAATGACAATCGTTGTTGTTACGCATGAACTCGAGAGTGCTTTTAAAATTGCTGACAGAATTACGGTGCTCGATCAGGGCAATATCCTGATGACTGATACAGTAGAGAATATTAAGAACTCTGATAATGAACGAATACAATCATTATTAAACCGACGGCCGAGTAATGATGAAGTGCAAGCAGATGAATATTTAAATCGATTAACAGGTATGTAGTAAAGATTATGAAACGCGATAATATTAATTACTTTGTTGTAGGCTCTTTTGTCATGCTTGTTTTGTTTAGCTTCTTTGTATTTCTTTATCAATTAATGGGTAGTAACGGTCCGACAGAAAAATATTTTGTTACCTACCATAATGTTTCAGGTATTAAATACGGGACTCCTGTAGCGTTTGAAGGCTATCAAGTTGGCCAGGTTGAAATTATTGAACCAATACGAGAAGAGGGTAAAACAAATTACCGCTTAACGCTGTCAATAGAAAAAGAGTGGCCTATACCTGTCGATAGTATCGCCAAGATAGTTGCCTCCGGTTTACTAGCCGCGGTGACCATTGATATTGCTGAAGGAAGCAGTGATATTTTGCATGAGCCAGATTCAGAAATAACAGGAAAAGAAGCGGCTAATATTTTTGCAACAGTAAACGAAGTGGCATCAGATCTTCGTGATTTGTCTCAAAGTAGCATTAAACCATTACTGGATAATTTAAATAAACAGGTTGTATCTGTGTCAACAGAACTGACCGATATCACTAAGAATACTCTTAAGCCCTTGCTTGAAAATTTTAGTAAGCAGTTCGAGCAGACTGATATGGTTAATAAGGTTGATACATTGATTAGTAACCTGAATCAGACATCAGAAGACCTGCAAAAAGTATTTAATACTCAAAACCAGGAAAACATGACGACTTTTTTGAATAATATGAGTAATGCTTCAACAGGAATGAATGAGTTAGTCGCTAATATAGATGATACGAGGCAGTCCATGGACCTACTCTTGAGTAACATTGATAATGTCATTGGAGATGTTAATTACATGCTTGATGATAATGATGGCAAAATGAGTACTTCACTAACTGATCTACAGAAGACCTTGTCGGTAATGTCTACACATATTGATGGCATTACACATCATCTTGAAGGAAGTAGCAGAAATATACATGAGTTTACGCGGCAGATTAAAGAAAACCCGGGTTTGCTTATTCGAGGTTCAGCTCAAGTTGAAGAGGTTGAATGATCATGCGCTGTAGTGTTTTATTGTGTTGTTTTTTAACGTTGATGGCTTGTTCTAGCCAAGCACCATTACCAACAGATCATTATTATCGCCTGCCTGAATTAAGAGATGTTAAATCTGATGAGAAACGGGTGGGTTCAATCAGCGTCATTACCTTTCAGGCAGAGGGCCTATATCAGGAACGCGCAATTCTCTACGCCGAGAATGAGATTGAGATAAAACAATATCATTATCATCATTGGACAGACTCTCCGACTAGGTTACTACAAGAACGTTTGGCCGAAAGATTACGTTTGAGTAGCATCTCGAATTTAGTTTTAAATACGTTTGAAGGTAATAGCGAGCTGATAATTAAAGGACAGATTAAAGCCTTTGAGCGGTTGCAACAAAAAGGAAGTGAAAGTGTTTATGTAAAATTATTGCTTAAGGTTAATTCTAATACCAAGCAGACCCCAATTTTACATAAAGAGTATGTTCAAACTGTGGTATTGCCATCCAACAATATTACTAATGCAATTAAAGCATTTGCAGAGGCCGTAGATTTAATATTTAGCGATTTCTATGTAGATCTGGTTGAGATTATCAAAGTGTAAAAAAAACGGGCCAATCATGTGATTGGCCCGTTTTTTATATAAGAAGTAAGCTCAGTTTATCTTAAGATTATGATGCAGATGAAAACTCCATCTTAATACCAGCAAGTTCAATCAAGTCACTATCTTTTAATTGATATGCCTTTGCACCGATTTGTTCACTGTTTACTAGAGGAAAACTGTTTCCTTCAATGTGTGTCAGGAAATAGCCCTGAGGCCGACGTGAAATGACAGCTACTTGAGTGCCTGGCTTACCTAAGGTTATCAACGCCTTGGTTAATTCCAGTTCTTTGCCGGCAATTGGGCCATTTAAGACTGTTAGGCGGCCTAATGGCATGCCACCACCAGGTGGTGGCGCAGAAGCAGAAGGAGCAGCAGATTCAACAGCTTTATCAGCAGCTTGTGCGGCAGCAACAGCAGCACTGGCCGAGCCAGGTTTGATGATCATGGTTTTTTCAAAGTCATCATCATCTGCAGTTGCATGCTCATTTACATATTTGAGCTCATGCTTACCAATGGCAATAACATCGCCATCTTTAAGTGCATGTTTTTTAACTAGTTTGCCGTTAACGTAACTGCCATTAGTACTACCAAGATCTTCCAGAAATGAATCATCCAGTATGGTAATTATCAAGGCATGCTTACCGCTAACCGCTAGGTTATCTATTGGTATGTCGTTGTCAGGCTTACGGCCTATGGTCAATCGTTCCTGATTGAGTTCGTACTCACCTTGAACGACGCCATTCATGCTCAGAACTAACTTCGCCATTGCTAATTCCTATCCCCGTATTTCATTTTATAAATCTATTTTTAATTTTTGTTAATAAACCCTTGGGTGAAGAAAACTCTTCCCGGATACGCACCAATATTATTGAGGTGTTATCCTTGCCCCCTCTTTTGTTCGCAAATTTCACTAATTCATCCGCTGTTTGTGCAAGATTAGCACTATATTTACTTAGGGTTAAGTGAATTTCTTCATCTTTTACTAGATCTGTTAAACCATCCGAACAAAGCAGGTAAATATCGTCAGCTAAAACTGCTTCTTCGACCACATCTACGTTGACATCAGCTTCAATTCCCATTGCACGAGTGACCAAATTCTTTGGTGTATTGGCATGTGCTTCTTCTGTCGTATAGAGACCTCGGTCAATCAACTCTTGAATTAAAGAATGGTCTTTGGTGATTTGCTGTAACTCATTGTTTCTTAGTCGATAAAGTCGTGAATCACCGACATGTGCAATCGATAAAACGTTGTTATGAAAGAGGCCGACGACGATGGTAGTTCCCATACCCTGACATTGTGGATCTGCCTTGGCAGAATTATAAATGACTGAATTTGCATGAATTATAGAGTCGCGGATGAGTAAAGATTCATTGAAAAACCCCATGGACTCGTCAATTTGACCGCCTTTAAGTTTTTTTAGACCATTGGTTATACCAAACAGGATATTGGTGACTGCAAGTGCGCTGGCGACTTCACCTGCCTTATATCCGCCCATTCCGTCGGCCAGTATGACAATACCATTACGGCCATCCGTTATTGTGCTGTCTTCGTTATGTGGTCGCTTCAATCCAACATCAGATTGATTTGCGATTTCAAGTTTAGTTGATAAGTCCATCATTTATTTTTCTTTATATTTTTTAGACAGTTACGTAATTCTTTAGTCAACTCTTCACCCGTTTGATAACGATTTTAAGGTGTTTTTTCTATAACTCTATCTATTATCGCACTAATTTCTGGCGTATCCCGCTTTAATCCCTTGCGCAGGCCTATTATTTCAGGATGTCGTTGATTTGCAATGCTAAATATTAAGGCCGCCATTATTAATACCGAAAAAGAATTAAATTGTGTGTTAACTCTTACTATTAATCTGCACCCACTCATTAACTTAGTAATTACGTGGAAATGTTTCTATCAGCAATTCTTTTTTATGTAATCTTCGTACTTGGCCTCTTCAATTTTACGATCTTCATCAGAAATGATTTCTGGGTTATCAAGATCATCATCTTTTTTATATAAAAAACTGGCATCTTTTCTTTTTTGTAATTCTTTTTTCATCTTGGAGCATTGGCTCTTTTGTTTTTCTTCCTTCTGTCGGGCTTCTTTCTTTAACGTTATTTTTTCATCACGTTCTTCTTGCATTACATCAAGTAGTTTTTGTTGTTTTTTATTTCGTTCTTGATAGTGGCTATCTCTTGTAGGGCTTTTTTTTATTTTTATTTTTTCGGCATGGACTGTAGCAGGTTTATCTCCATAGACGACTTTCCCATCAGCATCTACCCATTTATAGATTTCAGAAAAGGCTGAATTGAAATAGAGCAGCTGTGTCGAAAAAAAGAGGATAATGAACAGAGACTTATAAAGCATATTTCCTTTTCCTTGCCTGTAATCTTAGGGTTAAGCTGCTCTTTTAGCGGACTTCCTTTTAATGATTGTAGACTCTATCGCTGCTTTTAACTCTGTGCAAATAGTTTTAAATGATTGTAATTCATTCGATGTAAGCGGCTTATCTGTTCGACCGTGATCCACAAACATGCACCCAGCAACTTTTTTGTTAACATAAAATGAATTTATTATGATGGTTGCGTTTGTTCGCATTGGACGCAATGGCGTTGGAAGTAAATTACTAAATTTATGCTGATTTTTTGAATTGATACATAATGTTTGTTCTTTTTTTAATAGTTGCTTAAAAAGCTTATTCAATTCAAAGGAAATAGTGAGTTGTTTGAGGTTGGGTAGATCTTTGTTAATTTTTTGGAGGTACATCTTTAAGCATTTTTCATTCGAATCAAAAGACATAAACACCACACGCGAGAATCCAACGCACTCTTTTATGGCGGTCACTGCTACTTCGATTAGCTCGTGCGTAGTGTTGTTTGAATTATTAGAGCGTAACAGCTGGATGTAGTGAGACAGTGCATTATTTTTTTGTGGAGGTATTACTTCGCTCAGATTTGTTTTTTTTTACTGATGGTGAGTAGCTCATCATCAGACGCAATAATGCTTGATAGGGTAAATATTGATGGCTGTTACGAATTGAATGAATAATTATCCAATTTATTTTTCCAGGCGTTTGGTTTGCTGGGATACGAATGTAATCTGCGGCACGATTGATTAGTTCTTCAGGGTAATGAATTGAAGAATGCGAGACTATTTGGTGCATGAACTCTGTCGCAAGACGGATTCCAGTTATTTTTGGATTATGGTGTTTGCCCGAGTAACTCTCGCGAATCAGCTCAGGTAGTTGCCAGTTTTGTGCAATGGCTTGTGCTATTTCATCAACATAATAACCAAGCAACTCTTTCTCTTTTATTTTGTGATTCTCATTTGGAGAAAGATAGATGTTTTCTAGTTTGTCTGCTTTGTTAGGATCGATTATATAAAGTAGGAACCTGATAAAGCCTCGGTTTAAAGCGGCTGTAAAGACCTCATTGTTTTCAGATTCTTTTCTGAGAATAGACCATTCTTTCGCCATATAAGCGATTTGATATTGGTGGGCATAGACGGTAAATACTTTTGCAGCCGTATTTTTATCCAGCACTTTTTCAAGTAGTGGTGACTCGGTCAGCATTTTTATAACAAGTGGAATGCTGATCAATGATATTGCATGGGATAGTGTAGTGATTTCTTTTTTAGTAGAACGACCAGCATGACGCAAAAGAGAGATTGAAAAGCCTGGGTCTTGTCGCGCAATTTCTGTCAGAACTGAGACGGTTATATCCTGTTCATCCCTTTGTAACTCGTAAATTCTGTGTTTACTGGTATATAAAATGGGGATTTCACAATCGCTAAAGACTTTAATTCAGTTTGATAACGTATTTGCCATAGAGCCTCTATATCTTCTGTAAGGAAATTATTAGAGACAAACAGAACTAGATTAAAACCCCTCAACGGAGGAGAGTCGTCCCTACATAGGGATTATCGGACGAACAGGGTAAATCTTGAGTAAAATCAGAGGATAGAAGGAATCTATCCCCTGAGGAAAAGCTAGTTTAGCGTTCCAGGTATTGTAATTTACCTTTCTTGTCTTTCCATTCATCTGCATCTGCAGGAGCTGGTTTCATCTCATTTATGACAGGCCAATCCTTCGATAACTCGGCATTTAACTCAATAAAGCTGTGCATTTCTTCAGGCACATCTTCATCGGCCATAATGGCTTCAACCGGACATTCTGGTTCACAAAGAGTGCAATCGATACATTCATCCGGGTCAATGACCAACATGTTTGGCCCTTCGTGGAAACAATCGACCGGACAGACCTCAACACAGTCGATGTATTTGCATTTAATGCAGTTTTCGATAACAACAAATGGCATCAGCTTTACCTATAAATTCAAGTTTTAAAAAGAAAGCGATCATACTCGTTCCTTGGCCTGCATAAAAGACATTCAATTAATTAAATTGTTATTTAATTATTACTTTTTATTATTTCAGATATCTCGTCAGCCAGTGCTTTGCCCTTTTTGAGCTCAGAAATAGCAATCCCTGTTTCTCCGAGTTTAGACAATATCTTTATTTGCAGTTGTTCAGCGGAGCCTGATTCATAGTGAATAATCCATGATTTCATATCCTTATTGACATTCTCTATCTTGCTTATCCCGCTTATTTCTTTTAATAATTCGCTTAAGTGGACATCACAAGGCGCTTCCAGCATAAGACTAAAACATTGACCGCTTCGTTTTAACTCAGACAGGCTGGAATGAATTACTAATTTACCTTTGTTCAAGATGGCGATATCGCTGCAGATATCTTCAATTTCCGATAAATTATGTGAGCTAATGATGACACTATATTCATTGCCTAGATCGCGTAATAATTTTCTTACTTCAGTTGCAGCAATCGGGTCCAGTCCCGATGTCGGTTCATCCATTAATATTAATTCTGGTTTGCCAATCAAGGACTGAGCCAACATGATACGTTTGCGTTGACCAAAGCTTAACGTTTCAGGAAATTGTTTCGCAAAACCTGTTGCTTGTACCAGGGATAGTACATGGTCGACTTCTTTTTTGGCTTCATGTCGATTGAAGTTTTGTAGTCTTGCGTAAT
The DNA here is from genome assembly GCA_047618295.1 of Gammaproteobacteria bacterium. Classification (GTDB taxonomy): domain Bacteria; phylum Pseudomonadota; class Gammaproteobacteria; order Eutrophobiales; family Eutrophobiaceae; genus UBA7359. The sequence goes on from JBLHKL010000038.1 coordinate 9,621, forward strand.
GATTGAGTTGTGTCATTACATCAACACCTTTAAACATGGAAGTATCTTGTGGTAGCAATGAAAGCTTGCCTTTTATCGAGCTTGAATCAGGAGTGTGCTCCAGAACATGAACCTTGCCCGAGGTTGGACGTATAAAGCCACACAGAATGGCAAATAAAGTTGATTTGCCCGCGCCATTAGGACCCACTATTCCAGTTGGCTGAGTTATTTCCAACTCCAAATCTAGCCCATCAAGCGCCTTAATCCCCTGAAATCGTTTCGTTAATGATTCACATTTTATTTGGTGGGCCATTTATATATCCCTGCGTTTGAAGATCTGCCAACCACATACGAAATAGAACAGGGTGTATGCGAAGAGTGCAGTAATAGAAATCAAAATATTCTCAGTGTTAATGTCTATTAAATAAGACTTAAGACCGCTGGGTATTAAATAGATGGCCTGACTAATATCTGATTTAAACCAAAAACTGATGATTGCCAGAATGGCGTAACTCATCATTCCCAAAAACAGTGAGCCGAATGCAGATCGCGCAAAGGATGAAATCATCGACATAAAGGCGATAAACGGTAGGCTATAGATAAATACGAGAACAAAGGTTTGCAGGCCAAACACAGTGATGGCTTCCAGTGTGTCTTCCTCATTCAGTAATGCGTGTACCGAAGCCCAGAGTGAGGTGATTGAGATACAGATTAAGACCAATAAAGTTACTGCAATAAACCGTGAAAAATATATTTCGGCACGTGTTGCTCGCATCAATAAAAAGCGAAATGCGCCTCTGGTCATATCACTGGAATATTGATTATTAGCGGCGACTAAAATAAATAGTGGTGTCAGCGTTATTGATACAAGTAAGTAGATAGACAAACTAGCAGAACGGTCGACAAACAACTCCAAAGCAAGCTCTTGATCTTGTGTAATCCAACTTACAAAAATAAGTCCTTGTGTACTTTGTAGCCATTCAACAGCAAGTAAAATGACGTTATCGAATACCAGATACCAAAACAAAAAATAAGGAATGATGAACGCCAGACTTTTTAAGCTACTCAGCGAATAACAGAAATTAAATAGCGTCAGCTCTTTTAAGCGATAAAGATTTAACATGAACAGCGTTGATTAATTATTATTTTTTAATAATGCATGTAATGGCATTATCGATCCAGCATTGCTTGTAATTCATACAATAACGCAAGTGCCTGTTTCGGATTGGTAGAATCGGGGTCAATCATTTTTATTTTTTCTAATATTGGATCGGCATTAAATAAATCAGTTTGTGGTTTTTCACTATTAGAGACTGGAGTTTGTGATTCGATTTCATGTAAACGATTTTTTGCAGCTGTGATAACGGTTTTAGGTATGCCTGCGAGAGAAGCGACTTGAATACCATAACTCTGATTCGCCGGACCTTGTTTAACAGAATGTAATAACACTATCTCATCGCCGTGTTCAACGACATCCATATGTACATTCGCAACATTATCGTTATGTTCAGGTAATGCGGTTAACTCAAAATAATGTGTAGCGAAGAGGGTATAGGCTTGAGTTACTTTTGCGAGATGTAGAGCGCAGGCCCAAGCCAATGCTAAGCCGTCATAGGTACTTGTGCCGCGACCGATCTCATCCATCAAGACCAGACTATTGCGGGTAGCATTATTTAATATATTTGCGGTTTCAGTCATTTCTACCATAAAGGTTGAACGACCGCTGCTGAGGTCATCTGAAGCGCCTATACGAGTGAATAGACGATCGATAGGACCAATGACAGCTTTGACTGCCGGGACGTAACTGCCGATGTGAGCGAGGATTACAATTAGGGCTGTTTGCCGCATATAAGTCGATTTACCACCCATATTGGGGCCAGTAATGATTAACATACTCTTGTCAGTATCAAGCGATAAATCATTGGCTATAAAGGGCGCTGATTGAATCTGTTCAACGACCGGATGTCGTCCTGCTTCGATAATAATCCCATTTTCTTTTGTCAGAACGGGTGCGGTAAAATTCAGAGTTGCAGCCACTTCCGCAAAACTTAAGTAGATATCAAATTCAGCAAGTGATGATGCACAGAGTTGCAGCTCAGATAAGTAGTTAGCAATAATATCCAACAACTCATCGTACAATTGTTTTTCACGCGCTAATGATTTTTCTTTAGCGCTCAGAATTGTATTTTCAAAGTCTTTTAATTCTGGCGTGATGAAACGTTCGGCAGCCTTTAAGGTTTGACGGCGATTATAATTATCCGGGACATTGGCAGAATGAAGACGACTAATTTCTATGTAATAACCATGTACCCGGTTATAGCCTACTTTTAAACCTTGTATCCCGGTACGTTGTTTTTCTTGTGCTTCGAGGTCAGTTAAAAACTGACCTGCATCATTGCTCAGTTGTCTTAATTCATCCAGTTCTTTGTCATATGCTGTCGCAATAACACCGCCATTGCGAATGATGACGGGTGGTTCCTCTATCAGCGCTTTATTTAAGGTCTGAAGTAATTCAGGGAATAAACTGATGTCTTGATATAAATCATTCAATCTAGGGCTATCAATATCTGCTAGACGATCTTTGATTTGTGGGAGCAGAGCTATACTGTCTCGTAGTTGTACCAAATCACGAGGTCTTGCAGATTTTAAGGCAACACGCGACATGATACGTTCAATGTCACAGATGCCACGCATGGCTTCATGAAAATCACTATGACATCGATTATGTAAAAGTTTTTCTACGGCATCATGGCGACACTGCAAGACAGCATGATCACGAATCGGTTGTTGTAACCAACGACGTAATAAACGACCGCCCATAACCGTCGAAGTAGTATCGATTACATTTAATAGAGAATGAGATTTTCCTTCGGCCAGACTCGTTTCCAATTCCAGATTACGTCGTGAGATCGCATCGATCTGTATCACATCATCTTCAGAATGTATTTTTGGAATTTGTAAATGAGGTAATAGTGTTTTTTGTGTGTCACTGAGGTACTGGATCAAGCAGCCCAATGCACTTATTGCTGTATCCATATCTTGGCAGCCAAAGCCACTAAGGTCTTTAATGCCATATTGTTGCTTGATATTTGATTCGGCAGTCTTTTTATTAAAATGCCAATCGGGACGTTTGCTTATTGTTTTATTCAGATCAGTGAGACCGTCGCTTTCAAATCCTTCACTAAGTAAAATTTCTGCAGGCTGATATTGTTCGACAATATCTTCCAGGCAGACAGTGTTATCCACTTCAAGCATGGTTACTTGACCACTACTGAGCTCGACGCTGGCAAATCCATAATGTTGCTTGGTTTCGTAAATGGCTAGCAAGATATTTGCAACACGCTCATTTAATAGAACATCTTCAGTAATCGTCCCGGGTGTAATAATTCTTACGACCTTACGTTCTACGGGGCCTTTACAGAGTGCTGGATCGCCGACTTGCTCGCAGATGACAACTGATTCACCCAGGTTAATAAGTTTGGCTAGATAAGTATCAACGGCATGATAGGGCACGCCCGCCATAGGTATGGCGTTACCACCGGATTTACCACGTTTGGTCAGGGTGATATTCAATAAACGAGCTGCTTTCTTGGCATCGTCGTAGAATAATTCATAAAAATCACCCATACGAAAAAATAACAACATATCGGGATATTCGGCCTTGAAACCAAGAAATTGCTGCATCACCGGAGTGTGCTGGGGTGACAATCCTGCTTGATGCTGATTGTTTACAGACATACTCTAATTGTAATAAAGCAGATAAATTTTGGCTAGAGATGAATTAACTAACATTTAGCAATCATCATTAATTTCACAACGCACGGAGGCTGATTGCATACGCATAATGCTCTGGGCATAAAGGGGTATGCCAAACCTTCTATTTGTTGGTCCATCTCCGGCAGAAACACATGTATTTGCGAAGGTGCCTGATGTTGGAGGGCCAAAAGCGCCAGTTGTATTAGTACCGGGATTAGCCTGCATGGCCCAGACAATTCTGTTAATAAAGGGAATAATCATTTCATAACAATAACCAACGTGTACTTTTAACAGGTTAGCGTCTTGTACGGATTGGATGGAATCGATCACGTCTGCATCGCGGTACATCAGATTATCGTTCGGTATCATCCTTTCTATGCTGGCGTTACCTGCATAATAAGCATCAACTCCAAATTTATCGAATGCGATTAGTGCTGGGTTGACGATAGTCAATCTGGCAAATCCATTATCAATTTGATTCTGTACTATTCTTCTGGCACAAAAGACTTGATCAGAACCCCACTTTGCATCCATGTCTCCGCCTGTATTATCTAGCATGGTTCGTAGCGTACTATCACCATGCATGATTCTATGTTTAGCGCCGGATGTTCCCATCCCCCGGTTGCTGCGGCCGACAGCAGTAGCTACAAAACTGCTGGTACATAGAGCACTTTGATCAGCCGGAGGAGTATTAAAATAGCTTGTTGCATATAACGGAGCCATATTACTGGCAAAAGCTTTTTCCATTACCGATGAACTGGCATGGTTTAATGTTCCAGCTCTGACCGTTTGAAATGTGGCGTAATTAAGTGTGATTTTCGCTTTGTAAATCAATGCAAACTGGATAATGCCGAGTACCAGCATCAGCATCACTGGAATAATAATAACAAACTCAACCATGGCTTGTGCGGTTTCGTTTTTCTTTTCGATACGATAATTATAGTGTCGCATTTATATTTAGCTTTAATTGTGATATTTGAAGTTTATTCCAAGATACAAGCAACTATTCCTCACTGATTATAGACTTGATTTGATCTAGCATTGTTTCTGCTTTGCTATAAAGAGGGTCTTCATTATCCGTATAAATCAGCATTTCATTTAGACTAAACGCAGTTTGTTTTAGTTGTACGATACTCATGTTATACCAGGCTTTGGCAAACTGAGGATCGCGTAATACTGCCTCCCGATATAAACTCATCGCAGCGGTGGGTCTGTTCGTGCGGACATAAATATTTCCGAGGCGGAACCAATATTCTGCTTCTTCGGGTAATTTCTTGATTAAGATTTCATAGTTTTTTTCACTTGTGACAAGGTCATCGTTTGCATATGCGATGTTTGCTTGTTCTAGGATTTGTAACAAATCAATATTTGGTTCTTCTTCTGTACCTTCTGTATCTTTTGTATTTGCGGGCGTGCATGCAGCAAGGTTTAAAAGAACGCCGAAAGTAAATACTCGTGTTATAAATTTATTCAACATGACTATGCCACTTTAGCTTCTGTCCTGATGGCAACTCAATCTGTGCGAGACCTTCACTGGCGAGCTCAAGCACCCTATAAGCCTTGCTAGATGCTGCCAGACGCCAAGGCTTTAATGATTTTGTGGTTTTGATCACATGCCAGTCTTTATCTATAAATACGACATCGATAGCATATCGCATGCCGACAGTATGAACTGATGAACAAGGCTCAATCAATAAAGCCTCATTGTTTTTTAAACGGGGAGAAAATAACAAACCGCATAATCGCTCTAGAAAACGGGTAGTTCGTAAAACCTTCTCAAATAAACAATTGTCGTTTATGTCAGTGAGATAGCCATGTATCATAATATTCCTTCACTCAGGAATTTCATCGCGATCGGAAATAATAAAACAATAAAAGTGATGGGAAAGATGAACATAACTAGAGGAAAAACGAGCTTAACTGGTGCTTCCATGGCCTGTTTTTCCGCTCGTTGAAAGCGTTCACCTCGGCGCTGTTCGGATTGAACCCTGAGTACATTGGCTAATGAAGCCCCCATTTTTTCAGCTTGCACAATAGAGCTCACAAATGATGTTATTTCCTGAATATCGAGGCGTTCGGCCATTCTTCGAAGTGAATCGGCGCGTGACAAACCAGCACGCAAATCACGCAGCACAATAGCAAATTCATTACGCAGTGGGCCCGGTGACGCTTTTTCCATGGCTTGACCCAATGCTCCCTGAAGGTTGAGCCCTCCCTCCACACACATGGTGAGAAAATCCAGGTAGACCGGAAGTGTGCGAATAACGGCATTGTTACGTTGATTTCTGACGTCTTTTAGCCATATGCTCGGTAACATAAAACCCAGCAGAGGCATGATGATGAACCAAATAGGCTGAAAGTTATCTAGGCAGAACATAATGAATAGTGCAAACAGCGGGGCAATAATCGCGGAAATAATGCGCAGTGCGATAAACTGTTCAGCACTTAGCAGGTAGCTCACGCCAGAACTCGTGATTTTCTTTTCAGTGTTTTCCAACATCTCATAAGGTAAGAAGATGACGAAGAAATTAGCAATGATCTGAATGAATGGCCACAATAGTTTTAATTTCCAGGATAGAGGATCCATATAGGAACGGTCTTCCTTGTCAATCATGCCGTAGAGGACAGCAATAAATGAGACGAACAATATTGTTGCCGCAAAATATGCCAGTACGCTCCCACTGTAATAAATACTATCCATTTATATTCTCTTTAAACGTCTATATTGGTGATCTTACTAATCATCATATAGGCTAGGCCTTCCATAATGATAATTAATACAAGTACAATCCAGCCCAGTGTGGTGGTCCAGAGTTTGCTCATTGCTTCGGGCTCTATAAAATTAAGTACGCAACCAATGAATATGGGTAAACCACTCATCACTATCCCTTGTAACCTGCCCTGTGCAGTTAATCCGTCAATCTTTCCTTCCATCATGGCTTTTTTTCGTAAGGTTTCACCCAGCGTTTCCATGGTCTCGGCTAGGTTGCCACCGACTTCCTTGTTAATTAACAAGGCAGTCACCAGCATATTAAAATCTTGCAGAGGAACTCTTTCAGACATACTTCTCAAGGACAACTCAAAGTCAACACCAAGTCGCTGCTCCTTTAAAAACAATTCAAATTCTTGAGAAAGAGGGGCAGGTTGCTCCTTAACCAGACTTTCTAAGGCAATACTCAAACTAGCACCTGCCCGCATTGCACCTGATATCATTGCAAGGCCATCCGGTAATTGTTCCTCAAAGCGTTTCAAGCGTTTTTTACGCAATGAACGATAGACAAATGGTGGCAATAGAACGATAACGGCTAACAAGGTAAGTGTTGTTGGGAGATCGCGAGTAATTAACCAGGATAATGTGGGTAATACTACGATAGCGATAAGGTTGATAATAAACAATTGACTGGCATCTACAGACAAGAACATGTCCGACATGTTACTTGTAGCGGACGTTGTAAATGTTTGTTTATAATTTTGCATCGCTACTTGTATTTTTTTTGCCAAAACATACCAAAGTATGAAGACCATTGAAAAAACACAAGCCAGACTCACATAAAAGCTAGCTACGGCAGATAGGTTTAGCAGAAAGTTCACAATAATGCGTTACGAAAAGATAGACATGTCGACAGGTAGACCACGTTGGCGCATTTCTTCATAGAAGTGGGGTATAGCCCCAGTCGCCTCAAAATGACCTTTGACTTTTCCATGTTCATCAAAACCTTCTTGTTGATAACGGAAGATATCCTGCATAGAGACAATACCTGACTCCACACCGGTAATCTCAGTGATATTGGTGATACGACGACTACCGTCGGAGTAGCGAGATATTTGGACAATCATATGGATTGCAGATGCCACCATTTCTCTAATGGCTGATACTGGTAGATCCAAGCCAGACATCATCACCATCACTTCTAATCTAGCGATCATGTCTCTTGGTGTATTCGCATGAGCAGTTGTTAAAGAACCATCATGCCCCGTGTTCATTGCTTGCAACATGTCTAATGTTTCACCGCCGCGACACTCACCGACAACGATTCTATCAGGTCGCATACGCAAACAGTTTTTAACCAGATCGCGTATCGGGATAGCACCTTTGCCTTCCAGATTAGATGGCCGTGCCTCTAGACTCACTAGATGGGGTTGATTCAATTTTAATTCCGCCGCATCTTCAACAGTAATAATACGTTCAGTTGGTGGAATAAAATTAGACAACACATTTAGTAGGGTTGTCTTACCACTACCCGTGCCGCCAGAGATGAGTATGTTCATATGGTTCTTAACGGCGGTTTCCAGAAACTTCACCATGCCTTCATTCAAAGCACCAAAGTTGACGAGATCCTGCGCTTGTAATTTTTGCTTGGCAAATTTTCGGATAGTGAGGCATGGACCGCGCAATGCCAAGGGCGGAATAATAGCGTTAACACGAGAACCGTCTTTTAAGCGCGCATCAACCAGTGGAGAGCTTTCATCAATACGTCGTCCAAGAGGTGAGACGATACGTTCTATCGCTGTCATGACAGCATCATCACTGGAAAAGGTAATGTCAGATAATGTTAATTTGCCGGATTGTTCAATGAAGATCTCATCAAACTTGTTAACCATTATTTCAGTTACAGTGTCATCCGCGAGCAATTTCTCCAATGGGCCAAGTCCAACAGCTTCATTTAAAACATCATTGGCTAATACTACTTGGTCTACATCGGCTGGAAATTTAGGCCCCATTTCAGTAATAATTTCGTTTACCAGCTTTTCGACGTGCTTACGTAGTTGAGCTTCGTCCATGCTGCTAATGTCAGTCCGGCGTAGGTCCATAGCGGCCAGTAATTCTTCGTGAACCCGATTTCGCCATTTGAACTTTTCATCATGCTGAAGGTTCATCAATGTCTTGCTAATTTCTTCTGAGTCTGCGAGCACATCA
>JBLHKL010000039.1:0-18204 GCA_047618295.1 Gammaproteobacteria bacterium
CATCCCCAACTAACAGGATTAGTGCTTTGGAGCATTGGTCATCTAATGGCAAATGGCGACAACCGATCAATAATATTGTTTAGCTCTCTCGGTGTTTGGGCAATTATAGAAATGATTCTAATCAGTAGGCGTGAAGGGGTATGGGGAAAACCTGAACCTGTTTCTGCCAAGAATGATGTAATAACAGTGATAGGTGGATGTGTTTTATATGCAGTCTTATTAATGGCTCATCCATATCTTACAGGGATTATATTGATTTAATTTGGTGGCTATGGGTCGCCTACATGGATGTAGGTGTTAGAGTAATGCAGGAGAAATTACCGAGGAATTGAACCACCGACCCCAGCGTTATGAGTGCTGTGTTCGTAATTAGATGTTCTTTATGCCTCAGGATCATAACCAAGATTAGGGGAAAGCCATCTTTCGGCTTGTTTTAAATCCATGCCTTTCCGATGACTATAGTTTTCCACCTGATCTTTGTTAATCTTACCCAATCCGAAGTACCTTGAGTTTGGATGTGAAAAATACCAACCAGATACAGCGGCTGTGGGGTACATGGCAAATGATTCAGTGATTTCAATTCCCGTTTTCTTTTCAACATCAAGCAAATCCCATAGCAAACCTTTTTCAGTATGATCCGGGCAGGCGGGATAGCCGGGAGCAGGGCGTATGCCTTGATAGGACTCGCTGATTAGATCTTCATTACTAAGAACTTCATCTGAAGCATAACCCCAAAATTCTTTCCTAACGCGTTCATGTAAACGTTCTGCAAAGGCTTCGGCGAGACGATCGGCCAGTGCTTTTAGCATGATTGCGCTGTAGTCATCATGATCGGCCTCAAAAGCTTTGATTCTATCTTCCATACCAAATCCAGTAGCAACAGCAAACGCACCGAAGTAATCTTCAACCCCGGTTTCTTTCGGCGCAATAAAGTCGGCTAGCGCAAAGTTGGGTTGTCCTGGTGGCTTTTGTGTTTGTTGTCGTAAAGAATGAATAGTCGTTAATAATCCTTCACGGTCATCATCGACATATACATCAATATCATCATGGCCAACTGAATTTGCTGGAAAGAGTCCGAATACGCCTTTTGCTGAAAACCATTTTTCATTAACGATTTTTTCTAGCATTGCTTTCGCATCTTCAAATAACCGGGTTGCTTCTTCACCGATAACTTCATCGTTTAATATGCGTGGATATTTTCCTGCGAGTTCCCATGCAATAAAGAACGGTGTCCAGTCGACACCTGCTGCTAGCTCATCTAAGGGGTAATCATCAAAGACTGTAATGCCGAGTTGCTTGGGTTTTGTTGGCGTATGGTTATCCCAATCGATAGGCGTGCGATTTTCGCGTGCATCTTCAATGCTTAACCATTTGATCTTTTGTTGTTTACCCGCATGGCGTTCACGAACCGTGTCGTACTCTGCGCTGATCTCTTTAACAAAGTCAGTTTTCATTTCGGCACTGATTAATTTAGTCGAGACACCCACTGCGCGCGATGCATCTTTCACATGCACGACGGGGTGGTCGTAACCCAGATCAATTTTAACTGCGGTATGCGCACGCGATGTTGTTGCCCCGCCAATCATTAAGGGCAAGTTAAACTCTTGGCGTTGCATTTCTTTAGCAACATGCACCATTTCATCTAGCGATGGTGTTATCAGTCCGCTCAAACCAATGATGTCTGCGTTATGTTCTTTTGCCGCATCTAATATCTTTTGCGCGGAGACCATGACGCCAAGATCGAATACTTCAAAGTTATTACATTGCAAAACAACGCCAACTATATTTTTACCAATGTCATGCACATCACCTTTAACGGTGGCCATGATGATCTTGCCGTTACTTTGAATTTCGCCATCACCTTTCCCGGCTTCTATATAAGGGATGAGATAAGCGACGGCTTTTTTCATGACGCGTGCGCTCTTTACAACTTGTGGCAAAAACATCTTGCCCGCACCAAACAAATCGCCAACGACATTCATGCCGTCCATTAATGGCCCTTCAATAACGTGTATTGGTTTTTCTGCTTGTTGTCGTGCTTCTTCGGTATCTTCTACGACGTAATCGGCAATACCTTTTACCAATGCATGCGTAAGTCGTTCTCCGACTGTGCCTTTGCGCCATTCGAGATCAACTTTCTTTTCTTTCGCTGCACCGCCTTTAACCGTTTGAGAAAATTCAACCAGGCGATCAGTGGCATCACTTCGACGATTCAATAAAACATCTTCTATGTATACCAGTAGATCTTTTGGGATCTCATCATAGATACCGAGTTGTCCGGCATTAACAATCGCCATATCCATACCAGACTGAATGCCGTGATAGAGGAAAGAAGCATGCATTGCTTCACGTACCGGATTATTACCTCGGAATGAAAATGACACGTTACTTAATCCGCCACTGACTAATGCATGGGGCAGGTGTTCTTTTATTAAACGTGTTGCTTCAAAGAAAGAGACAGCGTAATTATTGTGTTCTTCCATTCCTGTCGCGACCGTCAGGATATTTGGATCAAAGATAATGTCTTCAGGAGCAAAACCAACTTTGTCGACCAATATGTCATAAGAACGTTTGCAAAGATCAAAACGACGTTCGGTAGTATCCGCTTGTCCTGACTCATCAAAGGCCATAACAACAACAGCAGCACCATAACGTCTGACTAGTTTTGCGTGTTCAATAAATTTTTCTTCGCCTTCCTTCAGGCTGATCGAATTGACAACACATTTTCCCTGGACACAACGCAGACCCGATTCGATGACAGTCCATTTGGATGAATCGATCATGATAGGGACGCGGCAGATGTCTGGTTCAGATGCGATCAGTTTCAAAAATTCAGCCATCAATAGCTCGGATTCGAGCATGCCTTCATCCATACAGATATCGATTATCTGTGCACCGTTCTCGACCTGTTGTCGTGCTACTTCAAGTGCAGCATCCAGATCTTCATCCTCTTTGATCAATTTCAGGAACCTAGGCGAGCCCGCAACATTGGTACGTTCACCCACATTAACGAAATTCACCTCTGGAGTGATATTGAAGGGTTCCAGACCACTTAGTCTCTGATAGATAGGTAGGTCAGGTAATTGCCTTGGGGCTATGCCATCTACCACTTTAGCCATGGCCTTAATATGGGCAGGAGAGGTACCACAGCAACCACCGACGATGTTCAATAAACCTGATTCAGCCCATTCTTTAATATGATCTGACATAGGATCGGCATCTAGGTCATATTCGCCGAATTCATTGGGTAATCCAGCATTAGGATGAGCGCTAATATAGCACTGCGAAAAGCTAGAAAGTTCATCAATATACTGGCGTAAGTCATTGGGACCTAAGGCACAATTTAATCCTACTGTAAGTGGATTAGAATGCCTGACTGAGTTCCAGAAGGCCTCTGTGGTTTGGCCTGTCAGCGTACGTCCTGAAGCATCTGTAATCGTCCCAGAGATCATAATTGGACGATTAACGTCGTGATCTTCGTAAAACTGATCGATAGCAAATAATGCTGCCTTGGCATTTAGAGTATCGAAGACCGTTTCGACCAGGATCAGGTCTGCACCACCATCGATCAGACCACGGATGGCCTCGGTATAGGACTCGACTAGTTCCATATAGGTCACATTTCGATAACCGGGGTTGTTTACGTCTGGAGATATCGAGCAGGTTCGGTTTGTCGGACCAAGGACACCGGCGACAAATCGTGGTTTGCTTTCGTCTTTTGCTTCAAATGAATCAGCAACAGAACGGGCGAGGGCAGCTCCTTCTTTATTAAGCTCGTAGACCAGATCTTCCATCTGGTAATCTGCCATCGCTATCGAGGTAGAATTAAAGGTATTTGTTTCAACAATATCGGCACCGGAATCAAAATAGGCGCCATGAATCGCTTTTATGATGTCGGGACGAGTCAGTGACAGGAGATCATTATTCCCCTTCACGTCACAGGGGTGTTCGCTAAATCGTTCTCCACGATAATCCTCTTCTTCCAGCTTATAGGACTGGATCATCGTTCCCATAGCACCATCCAGTACAAGGATGCGTTCTGCCATGAGTTGTTTAATTTGTTCTGTTTTATCCGTCATTTCGCTTATTAATTCTACTCAATAGTTATAGCGATTAACGATTTCTTGAAGTGCCGTCATCTCGCTTAGTTTAAAAACATTAAGCGAGCGCGGTTTTTTAGAGCTACGTCTGAGCCTGGCAACAGTATTGTCTGTCGTCGCAGCGCTCCTCAGAACGTATTTTGAGGCTGCGAATTATAGACTAAGGCACGAACTATTCCAATATTAGCTGCTCTGGAACAGCAATATATTATTCTGTAATGGTATGTGCAGTTTTTGGCCGAATGACAAACCATGCGATATAGCCTATAGGCCATGCCAATAAAGCCCAAGTCATCCCTTTTGTGAGTGCTAATGCGGCTGCTATAACGAAGATTAGCGGCAATATTGTCCCTTTAATCCCCATGTCGCGTGTAGCGGAATCACCATATATCCAAAGTATGCTACACACGTAGACAGAGCAGAGGATGATAAATATAAATACTTCTGTCGAATTACTAAATGAGAATGACATCAAAGTTACTCCTTCATGTGATGCTTTGGATTCACCGGCCGCATCGTCGCATTAGCTATTAGTGCGACAAACAAGATTGCTGCCATTAAATACATGGTTGTATTGTAGAGACTTGATGTTGGATCGACTGTTCCCACCGGCGCTATCTCCATCAATTTACTGATAGTCACCGTTTTTGCAGCAACCAATTGATCTAGTTGTTCCACACCAGCACCGAATGTAGCCTGAAAGTCAGCTGGGCTTATTTTAGTTATTAGGTCATTTATAGCATCCTTAACCGATATTTCCCTAAGTGAGGTAATGGCTAGAGGACCAAAAACACCCGCGCTAGCCCAAGCAGTAAGGAGTCGACCATGTATACCGCCAACGAACTTGGTACCGAAGATATCTGCTAAATAAGCAGGAATCGTGGCGAAACCACCGCCGTACATCGTGAAGATAATCATCGTTGCGGCATAGAAATAAACCAGCCAGACAACTGAAGGGTCAATACTGGCTTGTTGCGCAGTGTATGGAATAGAGCAATATAAAATAATGCCGAGTGTGAAAAAGATCCAATAGGTATTACGTCTCCCTAAATAATCAGAGGCGCTCGCCCATACAATTCGACCACACATATTAAAGACACTAATCATAAGGACGTAGGTTGATGCGAAACCAAAATCGACAATATCGGGAAGGTTACTACCAAAAATTTCATTAATCATGGTCTTGGCTACAGCTAATACACCAATACCCGCGGTCACATTGAAACAGAGCACGACCCAGAGTTGGTAAAACTGAGGAGTTTTAAGCGCTTCATCGATATGAACACTATGCTGTGAAACCATTGCATGCTGTTCATCTTCCGGAGGTGGCTCCCATCCTTTTGGTTTCCAGCCTTCACGAGGCACGCGATAACCAAATGCCGCACATAGCATGATGACAAAATAGATAGCACCTAAGGAAAAGAAGGCCTCTGCAACACCCACTGTGCCGGTTCCAACCACATAAACACCGGCATCTCCAGGTACAAGCATGTTGGCAATATCATTCGCACCTACAATAACGACTTCTTGTAGATTGCCGGCGATTTCAGCCAAGCGACGTCCTGATTCATCCGTTGTTAAGGTGACGCTTTCAACTGTTCCTAGATAATCAGGTGCTTTATAAAATATCTTAACAAACGGTTCGATCATGAATTTTGCAATCATCGCTCCACCACCAAAGCCCATGATGGCAATACCTGTTGCCATACCGCGTCTATCCGGAAACCAGCGAATTAATGTACTGACCGGAGAAACATAACCGAGCCCTAATCCACAGCCACCAATAACGCCATAGCCGAGATAAAGTAACCAGAGATGTCCCGTCATTATGCCGATGCCACCAATCACAAAGCCGCCACCCCAACAACAAGCAGCAACGGTGCCGACCATACGTGGACCAACTTTTTCCAGCCATTTGCCTGCAACTGCGGCTGATAAACCAAGAAAGACAATAGCGACAGTAAATACCCAAACAACACTTTTAAGTGTCCAATCATCCGCGGCACTAGTTACGACACCGAGACGTTTAATAAGAGACGGGTTAAATAAGCTCCAGGCATAAACCGAGCCGATACAAAGATGGATTCCTAAAGCAGCAGGGGCGATTAACCAGCGGTTGAAGCCTTCTTTGGCTACGATGTGTTGTTTAGACAAAATATCAAGCATGTAGTGATAACTCCCCGTCAGAATTCATATGTGTTTTATTAAGTACATTAATTTATCAACACAGATTGGCAGACTTTTATTTTAAATTATTTTTGTGCCATTTTTGTGAAACATTGAAAAAGATTGATTTGACTAACACAGGATAGTCAGTATCCTGCGCGATTGAAAGTATTAGGTGCCAACTGTGTAAGAACAGTTGTATTAAACGGGAAGTCGGTGCGTATTTTTACTATTCCGACGCTGCCCCCGCAACGGTAGACGAGTCAAAGTTTATTCATTAAGTCACTGTGTCGTAAGTCTAAAAACGATATGGGAAGGCGAATAAATCAATGCAATGCATTACTCGTAAGCCCGGAGACCGGCCTGATATTTATTAAACCACGCTGCGGGCGGCTGTGAAGGCTATCATTATGGATACAGAGTTCTCTGTAGTCATCATATTAGCTCTTTGTTGCTCCCAGCATAAATACAATCAATTGGTGCGGCGGGCACCCTAGGGAGTTATAAAATTGCGTAATTTTATTTTACCGCTACTTATATGTTCACTCATATTTTCAAACGCTGTTATTGCAGAAAATCTAACATTTGACCCTTTAACAGTTATTTCAACACGCTTAGATGATGAAATTGTTAAGACACCTAAAAATGTTACGATTATTACTTCAGAACAAATAGAAGCCTCACCGGCACAGACAATTCCTGAATTACTTTCGCTCGAAGCAGGAATATTAAGTCGAAGTTTTTTTGGAAATTCAGCGGCAAGAAGCACTATTGATATCCGTGGATTTGGTGCAAGCTCAACTCAGAATACATTGATACTTTTAGATGGTCGTCGTTTAAATGACATTGACCAATCTTCGATTAATTATGCGGCTATACCTATTCATAACATCGAGCGAATTGAAATTGTTCGTGGGTCTGGAGGCGTATTATATGGTGATGGTGCGG
This sequence comes from Gammaproteobacteria bacterium, assembly GCA_047618295.1. GTDB lineage: Bacteria > Pseudomonadota > Gammaproteobacteria > Eutrophobiales > Eutrophobiaceae > UBA7359. Next base: position 7,215 of record JBLHKL010000039.1, read on the forward strand.
TTGGTGGTGCCATTAATATAATAACAAAACGCGCTCAGGCTGGAGAAAAATCAGGAGCCACAAAGGTTTCATATGGTTCTTATGCAACGAGTCAAGCCGAAGGTACTTTAGCATTAGGAACAAAAAATTACGGAATTAATATTGCAGCAAACTATATTGATTCGAATGGCTATAGAAATAACAACAAATTAATACAAAGAAATATACAAGCAGATATTAGACGAGATACTAGTAATGGAGAACTGTTTGTTAAAACCGGAGCATCAAATCAGGACTTAGGTCTTCCAGGTAATAGACAAGTATCTCCTACAACCAACGTCAATTTATTAGTTGCTGATCGACAAGGCGCAAGCACACCTAAAGATTTTGCAAAAGAAGAATCTCACTTTATAACCTTAGGTGGACTTCAACAGATAAATGATAATGTTGAGGCAATTCTAGATTTTGGCTATCGATTTAAAAACCAAAATGCATTTTTTGATCAAAGTGGCTTCCCAAGCTCACTTGACTCAGACTTTGATGTTTGGTCAATAACACCTAGATTGAATATTGATACTGAGCTTTCTAAATTGAATCACCATATAACAGTTGGTGCGGACATTTATTATCATAACTATGATTCCAATCGATCACCTACCTTAGCTACGAGTGATAATCCAATTCATAAATTAGGTGTAGATCAAAAAACATTTGCTCTTTATTTCAATAATTTGATTGATATAACAAATTCAACTCATTTTGAATTTGGGGCAAGAGTTCAGCATGTAAGTATAAATGCAGTAGATGAACTTAATACTTCTGCCCCTGGCGTTAATGGCTTTGAAACTAAGGCCGCTGATGTCGCTCAGAATAATACTGAAGAAATGTATAACATCGGTATTCGACATCAAATTACAAATAATACTTCAGTTTTTAGTAATGTGGGGAGGAGCGTTCGCTTTGGAAATGTCGATGATATCTACGATGGTTTTAGTAAGTTCACTTTCTTAAAACCACAGACAGCAATTCATTTTGATCTTGGAGTTAGTTTTAATTCAGAAAAACTATCTGCATCTGTTTCTGGTTATCTTATGGATTTAAAAAATGAGATTCACTTCAATGCAGCAGCAAGCACTTTTGGAACAAATGTTAATCTTGATCCAACTAAACGTGAAGGTATTGAAACTACTATTGAATTGATGCCATTTGATGACGTTTCAATCCGAGGTAATTATGCATATCTTGTCTCTGAATTCGATGAAGGCACTTTAGCCGGCAATGAAGTTCCCTTGATACCTAAGCATACTGGAAGCGTGTCAGCTAGTTGGAATGTGAATTCGATGGTTACGGTTACTTCTATCTGGCGATATGTGGGTGAAAAACGATTCGATAATGATCAAAATAACAATTTCGGTCATAAAATACCTGACTATGACATGTTAGATTTAAAATTAAAGGGACATTATCACGGTTGGGCTGCAGATGTGTCTTTTAATAATTTGCTTGATGAAAAAGCCTTTGATTACGCTGTCAGAAGCACGACAACAGCAGGAAAATATAATGCACAACCATTGCCAGAACGAAATATAACTGTATCCATAAGTTATAACTTCAATTAGAAGGCTCTATCTCCTATAATCAACAAGTAATTTTAGACCTCATCCTATGGAGCTATGTAATGACGAAACATAAGAATCTTTTTATATTAATATTAGTTCTACTTGCAGTCTTCTCCAGGTTGATTCCTCACCCATTAAATTTCACGCCTATAGGTGCTCTCGGTCTTTTTGCGGGGGCTTATATCATTGATAAAAGAGTATGGTTGTTGCCTGTTTGCGCATTATTACTGAGTGATTTTTTTGTAGGGTTTTACGAGCCAATTGGCATGCTATTTGTGTACCTTGGATTTGCCTTAAGTGCCTTTATAGGACGCTTACTTCTTTCTGATAAACGCACATCGCTTAGACTTGGCGGAGCAGCATTATCTTCAGCAACATTATTTTTTATTGTTTCAAATTTTGGAACATGGCTATCAGGAACATTGTACCCAATGTCATTAGCTGGATTGACTGAATGCTTTGTAATGGCAATTCCGTTCTATGGGAATACCTTACTAGGTGATCTTTTTTATGTGGCAGTATTGTTTGGTCTTTTTGAAGGCTCACAAGTCTGGATGCAAAAGCGGAATATTACTCAAACCGCTTAAATAAAGCATAGAAGGAAATTATTCTAATGGGGAATAGATTGTCAAAAATCTATACTCGCACAGGCGATGATGGCACAACTGACTTGGGCAATGGCGAACGCATTGATAAATCAAATATTCGTGTTGATGTTATGGGTGATGTCGATGAACTAAACAGTCTCTGTGGTGTGCTTGGCGCGAGTGGTATTCCCGATGATGTCTCTGGCTATTTACTCAACATACAACATCGATTGTTTGATATCGGTGGAGAATTAGCTATACCCGGCAATGCGGCCATTGATCCTGTTAGTGTCGATAGGCTTGAAGAACTCATCGATACTTACAATGAAGATTTGCCGGCTTTAAAAGAATTTATTTTGCCCGGTGGCTCACTATCTGCTTCGGTTTGTCATCTAGCAAGAAGTGTGTGCCGAAGAGTAGAACGTAATTTAGTTGCTATGGCTAGAAATGAATACATTAATCCAGAATCGTTGCGTTATATTAATCGGCTATCTGATTTATTTTTTGTGTTGGCGAGAGCTCTGAACCAAGAAAAAGGCGGTAAAGAAATTTTTTGGGATAGTGAGCGATTAAAACGTTCTGTTTAATTATTAATACTTTTTCTCTAACTCCATTATTCGTCCTTCACGCTTCATGTCTAACTTGCCCAGGAAAGACATGCCAAGCAGGGTAGTTACGGGGAAGCCACCTTCGTGTACAACGCCTTCTATATTTTGAAGTTCAATGTTGCCTACGCGTACTCTTTTTAGTTTAACGATATATATTTCATCTTTTCCAGAAGCGGTATAAGACATTCCTTTTTTGCCAGTTAATTTGTAATCTATGCCAAGGCGCTTGGCAACATTGCTATTCATCGAAACAGCACTAGCCCCTGTGTCGACAACAAAACTCACTGGTGATCCATTGATGCTTCCACTAAGGCTATACATGCCTCCTCTATCGGGAACTATTATAAGTTTTTCACCTCCAGTCGGCTTCTTCGTCTTATTACTGCCTATATGTGTCCCCAGCATATAGACCTCTTGGTTTCCTTCTATTTCAATGATGGCTTGTTTACTATTAGCTTCAATTAATAATACTCCTTCAGGGCTAGCCTTGCCTTTTTTCAGGACTCGTTGTTTCCCATCAATTGTTACAATCGCTTTATTTTTAAAAAGACCATTAATAACAATTTTCTCGATGGCGATTGCAGGATTACTAACAAGCAAGACCAATAAAAAAAATGTGACAATAAAGAAGTTGTTTGTAGGGCGGCTCATGAATTTATGATTAAGCAAATAGGCAAATTTGTTATTTATTTTTCAATTATTAAATGTAATGATTTGGACAATTAACCTTATATAAGTTCTTTAAATTAAATGATCATTATTCTAAAGCCTGATTCAGACAAGACTAGCACTGAATATACTGATTTGGTGACCTATCTTGATAATCTACCCAATATTACGATTCGCATGCATGAAGAAAAGGGTGAGCAACAACGTTTGACTGAGTTTTATCTCGTTGGCGACACCATGCCACTTGATGATGCGCATATCAGTAATCTTCCGTTAGTCGAGAAAGTCGTTCGCGTATCTCGAGAATATAGAGTCTTGGGACGTCATAATGAAGATGTCCGTGCTAGTTATTTTGATTATAACGGCGTCAGGTTTGGACAAGATGAGTTTCATGTATTTGCTGGCCTTTGTGCTGTTGATACACGTGAACATGTTGAAATCATGATGCGGGCTTTAAAAGACCTAGGTTTAAATTGCACACGGATGGGCGCGTATAAACCACGTACAAACCCTTATTCATTCCAGGGATACGGCAAAGACTGTCTGCCCTATGTGTTTGAGTTGGCTGGCAAATACGATATCAAGGTGATCGCAATGGAGATCACTCATGATATTCATATTGAAGAGATTAGTAATGCACTCGAACAAGCTGGAAACCCAACTGGGGTTATGTTGCAGATTGGTACTCGGAACACTCAAAATTTTGAATTATTAAAAGCAGTAGGGCGCCAGCGAGAATTTCCGGTATTAATTAAACGGGGATTTGGTATCACACTTGAAGAATCATTAAATGCTGCAGAATATTTAGCAAGTGAAGGCAACCACAATGTCGTTTTTTGTTTGCGTGGTATGAAAACTAATATGGGAGATCCACATAGAAACTTGGTAGATTTTGCCCATGTGCCAGTGGTCAAACGCTATACACATATGCCGGTTTGCATTGATCCGTCACATTCTGTCGGTTCGCGTGAATCCGGGCCAGAAGGGATTTTAGATGTTATGCATGCCGCAGCACAGGGCGTCATAGCTGGAGCAAATATGGTACTCGCTGATTTTCACCCGGACTCTACAAAAGCCTTGGTTGATGGACCTCAAGCATTAAAGATGAATGAGCTCGAATGGTTTGTGGATGACCTACAAATTGCCAGAGATGCCTTTCTGGCACGTAAACAATGCCATGACAAATATAATAGTGAATCATAGTTTGATTCTTAGAAAAGATAATCCGCAGAGTTCCTGACGCAGCAAAACACAACAAAAACCTATAGCCACAGAGAACACTGAGACCACAGAGAAAAGCAAAAGAAATTAGATAATTAAAATTATAGAATAAATAAATTTAATGAAATTCGGCCCTGTTTTTTATAAACATGTTTAATTTTATTAACTGCTTTTCTCTGTGGCTTATTTGTTAAATCTTGATTTCTTTTTGTTTGGGCAATGAATTCACATTCCAGTTTATAATAGACCAGGCTAATAATGATTCAAAGTCAGAATCAACTGCTTCAGGCGGTGGTGATTGCCCAAGAAAGCAGAGCGCATCGAAAATTATTTTAGATGGGTTTTTGAGGTCGATTGCTGGAGCATGAGACTGTTTGCTTACTTTACTACCATTTTCATTTGTCGCTATAGGTAGATGAAGATAGCTTGGCGTAGAGAAGCCAAGTAGTTTTTGTAAATACATATGCTTTGGAGTTGAATCAAGCAAGTCTGCACCCCTGACTATTTCATTTATACCTTGTTCTGCATCATCAACAGTAACTGCAAGATGATAGGCAAACAATCCATCCGTACGTTTAACTATAAAGTCTCCGACATCTGATTCTAATGTTTGAGAATATTTCCCTCGCAAAATATCATTAACGATAATCTCTTGGTTATTTGTTTTGATTCGGATTGAACGACCAATTAGTCCGTCAGCTACACCATTTCGGCATGTACCCGGGTAAGGCTTGTTTGATATATCTTTACGAGTACATGCACAGGGAAACGTGTGCCCAAGTGAAGTTAAGACTTCAAGAGATGCTTCATATGCTGGGGTTCGGTTGCTTTGATAAATGATCTCACCATCCCAAGTTAACCCTAATGACTCTAGTTGCTTGAGAATAGTCTTATCTGATCCAGATATTGTGCGAGGCAGGTCAACGTCTTCGATTCTAATCAGCCATTGCCCATTATTTTGTCTGGCTTGTAGGTAACTTCCTAATGCAGCAACGACAGAACCGAAATGAAGAGGGCCGCTCGGCGTTGGAGCAAAGCGGCCACGATATTCAGATTTATTATTCGAATCAGAAATTAAAACAAATCAACCTAGTTGACGTTCTTTAATTTCGTCTAGTGTTTTACAATCAATGCATTGTGTTGCAGTTGGTCTTGCCTCGAGTCTGCGCACACCGATTTCAATGCCACATACATCACAATAGCCGTAATCGCCACTATCTAAAGTCAATATTGCTTCATCGATTTTACGAATTAATTTTCTTTCACGATCCCGTGTGCGAAGTTCCAGAGCAAATTCTTCTTCTTGTGATGCTCTATCACTTGGGTCAGGAAAATTTGATGCCTCGTCTTGCATATGATGAACAGTACGGTCAACTTCTTGCATAAGGTCGTGCTTCCACGCGTTGAGTATTTCACGAAAATGTTCTGTTTGTTCTGCCCCCATATAATCCTCACCTTTCTTTTCTGTATAGGGCGCAACTTTTGTTTTCTTGTTTGTTTTACTTACCTTGTCATTTTTGGTGTTGATCTTAGTTACTTTTGCCATTCCTTCATTTTTCTTCTTGGTAGATTTAACGGATTGTTTTTTTACAACAGTTTTTTTCTTGGAAACTTTCTTTTTGGTAGTTGTTTTCTTCTTGGCAACTTTCTTTTTGGGCGCAGTCTTCTTCTTGGCCACCTTCTTTTTCACAGAAGCCTTTTTCTTAGTTGCTTTTTTCTTGGCGACTTTTTTCTTGGCCACCTTCTTTTTCAAAGGAACCTTCTTTTTAGTCACTTTCTTTTTAGCAGTTTTTTTACTCGTTTTCTTCTTGGTCGCCATTCCAAGTCTCCGGCCAATAAAAATCAGCGTGCATCTATACCAGAAAGACAGTGTCGAAGCAATTTATGAATGATAAATTTCATTCATGAATTTAACTCCGGGGTTTCAATAAATAATCGTGTTGCCCCGGCGACAGCTACTGGCATAGCTAAAAAATTAATAACAGGAATCATGGTCAAAAGCATAACACCAGAACCAAAACCAAATGCAAGTTGGCGATTTAATCTGAGTTTTTCGCGTTGTTGCTTAAAGTCAATATCATGATTCCCCATCGGATAATCTCCATATTCTATAGTCAACATCCATGCTGTAAACAAAAACCAGATGAACGGCGCTGCAACGTTAACTATCGGTAATACGAATAGTATCAAAAGAGGTATCGCTCGGATAATAAAATATAAGATTTTTTGAAACTCAGACTTAAGTGCCAATACAATAACTTTTGCTAGGGCTTGCTTACTTTCTGCTTTCACTTCACTGCCGGTAAGTGATCGTTCTACAGCAGCTGACAAAAAACCATTAAATGGGGCACCAATCAGATTTGCAATGATAGAAAAACAGAAGAAAACTATTGCTAAAGCAATAATCACAAAAATAGGCCAAAGCAACCAAGTTAACCACTCTAACCATTGCCATTGCACTAAAAGGGTATCAATCAATTCATTAAGCATATTGGCGCCATATAAGATAGCAACTGTAAATAAAAGACTATTTATGAGTAATGGAATAATGACATATACGCGAACGCCTGGCTTCAGGATCAACTTAAACCCAGAGAGCAAGAAATTAACGCCCAATCGGAATTGTTTCATATCAATACCCTTGCTTAGGGCAGAGAAACGGGCGTTCTAGGTGTCCACCCATCTTTAAGATGATCGACAACAACAGTGGTATATACGCCGCCACGAACATTGAAAATTGCTGTCAGTCTCATATACCGAGGAGATGTCGCTGCAACTAAATCATCCAGTATTTTATTAGTAACCGCCTCATGAAAAGCGCCTTGGTCACGATATGACCAGGCATAAAGCTTTAATGCCTTGAGTTCGACGCATAATTCGTCTGGAATATACTCAATTTCGAGTGTTGCAAAGTCAGGTTGACCCGTTTTTGGACATAAACATGTAAATTCAGGCACATCGATCCTGATAGTAAAATCACGTTCAGGTTTCGGGTTTGGAAATGTTTCAAGTGTATCAGTAGCTTGGCTAGACATTCGGTAAAAACTCTCTTTAGTTACAACAAAACGAACGATATCATAGTTCATTTGTAATGTTGTTACATGACTTATTAATTATTCTTTAAATATATAATATTATCAGTATAATCATATTGTTATATAGTTTATATAATGTAAACTATAGTATATAATTTGGCTTGGACAGCGGCTTGAATCTCTAGTATTGTATCGTCCCATGCGACTGTGCAATATAAAACTTTCAGGCTTTAAATCCTTTGTAGATCCAACCAATCTTATCATTCCCGGCAGTCTTGTTGGTGTGGTTGGACCAAACGGTTGTGGCAAGTCAAACATCATCGACGCTGTCACCTGGGTGATGGGGGAAAGCTCTGCAAAACATCTTCGTGGTGAATCACTAACAGACGTCATTTTCAGTGGTTCAAGCGCCAGACAACCCGTTAGTCAAGCCTCTGTTGAGCTTATTTTTGATAATACGGAGAATAAATTGGGCGGGCAGTATGCCAGTTACAGTGAGATTTCAATCAAACGTCAAATTAATCGAGATGCGGTCTCTACCTATTATTTAAATGGTACACGTTGCCGACGAAGAGACATCACTGCAATTTTTCTTGGAACAGGTCTGGGTCCCCGTAGTTATGCCATTATTGAACAGGGGATGATCTCAAGATTGATTGAGGCAAAACCTGAAGAATTAAGAGTATTTATTGAGGAAGCTGCCGGTATATCAAAATATCGTGAACGTCGTCGAGAAACTGAAAATAGAATTAGACATACCAAAGAGAATATTGAGCGACTTACCGATATACGTGAAGAATTAGAAAAACAGTTAAATCATCTGCAGCGACAAGCTAAAGCGGCAGAACGGTATAAAAACCTGAAGCAAGATCAACGCAAATTAAGTGCTGAGTTACTCGCATTAAATTGGCGCGATCTGAATAAGGAAATGGAGTCGCTAAAAGAAGAGTCCGCCAAAAGAGAAAATGCAGTAGAGGCTTCTATTGCAAAAGTACGCGAAACTGAAGCAGAAATAGAAAAACAGCGTGATAGCTTGAGTGAAGCCAATCAACACTTTAATAATATGCAGTCCGAATATTATAAGGTGGGTAGTGACATCTCTCAGTATGAGCAGAAACTTCAGCATACTCGGGAAAAAATCATATCTATCGAAGCAGAACTCGAAACAGCTAGAGAAGCTCATGCCAATACAATCAGTCAGCATGAACAAGATAAGACTGAGCATGAAAAGCTTCATGCTGAATTAGCCAATCTCGAACCGAAACTTAGCGGCTCACGAGACGATAGTAATAAAGCTTATGAAATCCTTAATAATGCAGAAGAAGCAATGCAAGGATGGCAAGCTGAATGGGATACATTTAATGAATCATTTTCTGAGTTTGCTCGACAAGAGCAAGTCGATAAAACACGTTTAGAGCATCTTGAATTTGGTCTTGATGAACTTGCCGAACGCAGGATTATGTTAGATCAAGAAATATCAAAGTTTGAAGAGTCTGAACTAAACAATAGTATTCAGAGCTCAATCAACACATTAAAAGAAGAAGAAGATAAGCAAGCTGCGCTATTAAAATTACATTCGGATAAACAGAATATAGTTAAAGAATATCGAGAGAAAGTTAGAGCCTTGTCAACGAACCTAGATGCTGCTCGTCAAAAATATCAACACTTAAAGGGCCGTTTGGCTTCTTTGGAGACATTACAACAATCTGTTGTTGATGATAATCAAGAACTAAGCGCTTGGCTGCAAGAGCATAACCTGGATCAACAACAACGACTTTCCCAATCTATAAAAGTTGAGCCAAAATGGGCTCATGCATTGGAAACGGTCATCGGCAATCACCTGCATGATATCTGTGTAGATGATATTGGCGCTTATTTAGAGAGATTAGAACTGGCGCCGGGCAAAATCGGACTTATCAATTCAATCAGCAGTAATGCCTCAACTGATTCATCTCAATATCCTCGTTTAATAGACCAAATTACAACTGATATTCGAATTCCATCGGTCCTTGAAAATGTTTTCCTTGCGGACTCTTCAGAAGAAGCTAGCAGCATGTTGTCCAGCTTGACTGTTGGCCAAAGCGTTGTGACTGAAAAAGGCGTTTGGATGAGTCATGAGTGGGTTGTTGTCAATAATGCCACTGATGCCAGTGATGGTGTTCTAAATCGAGAGGCAGAAATCACTGACCTCAAGCAAAACCTTGGAAATAGTGAAGCAGAAATTAAAGCAATAGAAGTTGAATTGCACACTAATGAAACCGTCCTTGAAGAAGCTGAGTTGACACTTGATAAGCAGCAAGCGTCATTAAGTAATCAACAGCAAGAGATATCCAATGTGCGAGCTAAGCTAGCATCTTCTCAAACTGAATCAGAACAACAAACCATTCGATATCAACAATTTGTTGAAGAACGTGATTTAAATCAAGATCAAAACGAGACAGATAAAACAGAAATTGATTCTATAAAGCAACGACTGGAACAGCTTGAAAAAGATAAGGTTCAACAACAAGAACAACGGTCTGAGTTATCTAATGTAAAAGATCAACATCGTGAGTCTTTGAATGCAGCAAGGACACGTTGGCAAGAAACACATAACGAGAGTCACGGCATTGCTTTACAACTCGAATCATACAGCTCTCGACGGGCATCATACGAACAAGCTATTAAAAGAAATGATATTCAAGTTTCGCAACTGTCGGCGAGAATTGCTGAATTAGATAAAAACTTGTCAGAAAATAAATCACCAATTAATGAGATACAAGAAAAAATTGAAGTTTGCCTAAAAGATAAAGTACTTGCTGAAAAAAACCTGAGTGATGCAAGAACTAATGTGCAGACTATTGAAGCGAACATGAGAGAGTCAGAGCAAAATAGACATAAATACGAACAAGGTTTGGAGACACTTCGAACAGACCTAGAAAAAGCAAGATTAGGTGTCAACAGCTGTCAGGTTAGGCTTGAATCTGTTGAAGAACAACTGTCTGTCGAAGAGCAAAACGCAAAAGAAATATTGGAAGCCATGGAAGGGGGCGCTAATCAAGAAGATTGGAGTAATCAATTAGAGTCTCTAGAACGTAAGATTCAACGTTTGGGGCCTATAAATCTTGCCGCCATTGACGAGTACACACAGAATTCCGAGCGTAAGACATATCTTGATAGTCAACATAAAGATTTAATTGATGCATTAACTACTCTCGAAAATGCTATTAGCAAGATTGACAAAGAAACAAGAACTCGGTTTAAAGAAACTTTTGATGCGCTTAATACAAATG
>JBLHKL010000040.1:0-18022 GCA_047618295.1 Gammaproteobacteria bacterium
TGAACATTCATTCTATTAATGGTTGTATCTCGTGTAATACCGGCATTGTTAACCAAAACCTCTACAGGCCCAAGCTCAGCTGTAATCTTTTTAATCCCTTCTTCACAAGCAGAAAAATCACCAACATCAAATTTATAGGTGGCGATTCCTGTTTGTTTTGTAAATTCATCTGCCTTTTTATCGTTACCTGCATAGTTTGCTGCAACGGTATAACCTCTATCTTTTAATGCAATACTGATTGCTTCGCCAATACCGCGTGTACCGCCTGTTACCAATGCAACTCTTGCCATTTCCCCTCTCCTGATTTATTACTGTGTTGATATATTAAAATTATGATTATTTCTTATTATATTAGGGGTTTTAACCCTTTAAAATTGACACATATAACTTTACTCTCCTACTAGCCAATTTGGTAGACCCGATTAGAGTTAACAGAGTCTGACTCATCCAAGTTGAATTTTAAATTGGCTATTAGCTCAGACAATTGATCCAAATCAATCATCAGCAAACTTTTATCCTTTCAGTCAGGCCGAAGTCAGGAATCCGAGACTCTGCCTCGTAATGTCTTTGTTCTACCGCGCTGAGTTTTACTATCCATCCTCTTTTTCTTAGCATTCTTGCTCGGCTTTGTTGGCCGCCTTACTTTCTGCACAACTGCCGCAGCATTTATTAATTCCTCTAAGCGCTCAAGCGCATCTAACCGGTTCTTGTCTTGAGTTCGAAATTTCTGCGCCTTGATAATGACAACACCTTCACTACTAATACGTCGATCACGCAATTCTAAAAGTCGTTTTTTTATAGTATCAGGGAGTGAAGAGGCATTAATATCAAATCGCAAATGAATCGCAGACGAGACTTTATTTACATTTTGACCTCCTGCTCCCTGTGCACGGATTGCAGTAAGTTCAATCTCATCATCAGGAATGGTGAAACGATCATATGAACCAATCTTGGCTGAAATCATTTCAACTTTAGAATGATCAAACCACCGCCTTTTTATAAATATGCCATGTTGTATGCCCAAGCACGGGTAAAACAACAAGCAAACCTAAAAATGCTGGAATAAACGATACCATTACCGCGAGAGTAACGAAAACACCCCATGAGAGCATTACGATAGGACTTTTAAACACCGTGCTAACACTTGTAATCATCGCTGTAATAAAATCTATATCACGCTCTAATAATATTGGAAAAGAAACTACAGTTATCGAAAACAGAAATAGTGCCAAAAATGCACCTACTACGTGACCAACGATCACAAAGGTCCAGCCCTGCGGCGTAAAGGCGACGATCTCAAAGAATTCTCCCCAGGTAGAAAATGACATTTGCCCAAGGATAAGGGCGATGAGGAGCCGGACCTGATACATCCAAATCCAAAATACGAAGAGCATTACAAAAGCCATCCAACGTAGCTCGCGACTGGCTTGATTCCACACTACAGAGAGTATCTCATTCCAGGCTAACGGTTGTCCCGACTGAAGTCGACGACTGACTTCATAAAGACCTACAGCTGCAAATGGACCAATTAACGGGAAGCTAATCATTACTGGATAGATCATCCAGATTTTGTTCCAGACTAGTAAGGATTGAATAATAAATATCCCGCCAAAAGCAAAGACACCTCCGAAAAATAAACCAAACATTGTGGCCTTACGGAAATCGGATATCCCGTTGCTTAGACAATCCTTGAGGTCATCAAAAGTCAGCGCGTTGACCACTGGCATAGGCGTAAGTGGTTCGCGAACCACTGCTTCAACTTTATTTTCGTCTGTATTGCTGTCTGACATAATTCGAATATATATCGAAACTTATCTATATAGTAATACAACCCTACTAAATTTCAACAGTGATGGATTGATCGTAGCATTTGTCTATTTCAGAATATTCATTCCAGATATTATCCAATTCTTGGACATAGGTAGAAAGGTTTTATTCTTCAGAAACAGCAACAAGTTATTTACAGCGAATAAAGCAAGGTTCTGTCTTTATTTCCATTGCTGTAAGAAATTTCGAATTTTATTCTTAGGAGTTTTTGATAGTTTTTGAATTAGCGTAAATGGAATGGGATCTATAGCGTAACCTTGAGTGATATTATCCAGCATTGCCACCCATAGCTTCGTAGTCATTTCTGAATCATATAAAGCTCGGTGAAAAACACCGTCTGTTGGAATATTTATATAGTCTACTAAGGTACCTAATTTATGATTAGGAGAGTCTTGATAGATTCGTCTTGCCGTCAATAGAGAACATGCAAAATGGCCCGTGTATGTCCGGGAGATCATGGCCAACTCTGCATCAAGAAAACGCTTATCAAATGAAGCATTATGCGCGACCAGATTATAACCATTAATAAAATCAGCAAACCTATGCATTACATCTATACAAGGAGGAGCATCTTTCAACATGCTATTGGTTATACCCGTGTAGTCTTCAATAAAACTATCAATACGTCGCCCGGGATTCATTAACTCCTGAAAACGTGCTACTACTTCTCCATCCTCAATTCGTACTGCCCCAATTTCTATCGCACGGTCACCATAGTCAGGAGAAAGACCAGTAGTCTCAAAATCCAGTACAACGACAGTATCGGCCTTAGTCATAGTCAATAATTACTTTTTGTGTTGTTTTAAAAGAAAGACAAGGGTCTTCTCTGCTAGCACGAGCAGTAAACCAGACATAATCAAAGGGAAATCTCATAGTGTCCCAGTGTGTTTGATATGAGGCAATATCAACATTGTCTTGTTCCACTTCAAGCAGTGCAACCGATATGATTCTCTCTTCTTTATCTTGCGAAGATAGATACACTGGTACACCACGATCATTGCGTACATGTCCGCGTCCAGCAATAAGCACCCTTTTATCAGCATCGGCATTCAACAAACTTAATGCCATAGTTGCATCACGAACCCGCTGACCATTCATCATTGGTTCTGCAGATTCTTGATCAATCATCCCACAATGAGATTCGATGATCTCTTTTCGTAAATTATTTTCCATCTCTGCTGTTAATGAAATTTCGGCCATTAACTTTTCAGTCTCGATCGATAAACCGTTCTTGTTATGTCGAATAAAACTATAAAGTTTTTGCCGTTCTATATTTGCTGGAAGAATGTTAAGTCCTGCCTGTAAAACACTATCAAATAATACTTTATAATAGTCTTCGTATTGCCAAGCTGTTTTATAATGGTTTAACAACTTAATCAATTCATTAGATGTCTTGATGTCTCTACCCGCAATGAGTTCGCCCTGTGTGTCGTCGATCATTTCAAATGACACGCTGGTTGAAAATGATAGCCTTGCTAACTCATCGATCACCCAAGCCTGGTTTTCATGATGTTTAAGATTATCGTGTGTTTCTCCCAACAAAATATATTTACTGTCTGCAATACTATTGAGCAAATTGACTTTATCGGTGAATCGGCTATTTTTAATATCATAGATTTTGTCATTCAGCTCATGCTCCTGCAAATCCAATAGGGATGCACCTATCTGCTCTTTGCTTTCTAGCGGGAACGCCATGCATACAGAAACACAGACACATAAAAAAACACATGGCCACTTTAAGGGTTTATGCAAAATTATTTTTGACTTACTCAAGAGAAACTCTTTCTATTATTTATTGCCTTCACTAAAACCAGAAGTTTGTAATTGATCTTATTTTTGAAATAGCTGTCGAATTCTTTCAAGACGACGTCGATTAACACCGAAATCACTGTAACCGACACGGGAAGATGAACGTACCTGAAACGCCCCTTGATCTAGCACTAATGTAAACTCAACATCGTCTACAAACCTGAAAATAAGACTACGCACTTCGGCATGCAGATAGTCAGTCTGCTCCTTAACTATCGTCACCCGCTTTTCTGACAATAATGCTGCCTTGAGTCGTTGCATCGCTGCTTGTGGTTGATCGTTAAAGGTTAATGGCGCAATAAAGTGTGCAGAATCACTAGCCAGGCTGGATACGCAATTTGGTGAATCAGGACAATTCATATCATTCTCATCTAATTCACGTTGACTCGCGCAGGACGCCAGGGCGATTAAGAGCCCGCTCGTAACCAATTTTTTCAGTGTCTGTCTCATACTTATCTTCTATCATTAAATTAAGCGCGGGACATGAATTTTCCGGTGCCGGTATTAACCCTGATGACCTCACCAATCTCCATATACTCAGGCACCTGCACTTCTATACCTGTCGTTAACGTGGCCGGCTTAGTCCTACCTGCTGCGGTTGCGCCTTTAATATTTGGCACGGTATCAACAATCTCCATATCCACATACTGGGGTAATTCAATACTTAACAACACTCCATCCATGATCAATGCTGTCAAACCTTCCAGTCCTTCTGTGACATAACCCATCAGGTCTTCTACATCATCCTCACTTACTTCATATTGAGAGTAGTCTTTAGAATTCATAAAAACAATGTTGTCACCATCCTTGTATGAAAACTGCGCCGGTACGCGCACACAATCCGCTTCTTTAAGTAACTCATCGCTTTTATAAGACTCGTCCAATTTCTGTCCAGACTGGAGATTCTTGAAACGAATTTTATAAAGGGTAGTTGCGCCTCTCGAAGTGGGACTCTTTGCATCAACATTTTTTACGGCATAGGGGATACCATTAATATCAATCACCATCCCCCGTTTAAGGTCACTTGCTTTAGGCATCTGGACTCCTGAGTTATTTTATAGATGTAAGGTAGAGGTCATTATAAACAATCAATGAGACAAGCTTGCTAGTTATTCTGGCTTGAATCAGGAATAACGAACAATAAATTCACCGATACGTTGCAATGCCTGATTCGCATCAGGCAAATAGGGAGCGAAAGCCTGAAAAACATGCGGCATATCAGGATAGACCTCCAAGGTCGCATCGACACCAGCGACTTGTGCTTTCTCAACAAAGCCAACAGCGTCATCAAGCAAAATCTCTGTATCACCCACTTGCAATAATATAGGTGGTAAGCCTTGTAGATCACCAAATAAGGGTGATGCATAAGGTGTTTTCGGATCAACTTTTTTCTGTAAATAGCCGTAAGAAATCATGGGCATTATTTTCGCGTTCAACGCTACATCTGATTTAGCATTTGTTTTTATAGAAGGAGAAGACCAACTCATATCCGTTGCGGGTGATAGCGCAACAGCAGCGTCTGGCATATCAATGTGTCTATCTTTTAGTACGAGCAATGTTGCTAATGTTAGGTTACCACCAGCAGAATCACCCATTATAAATAATGAAATTGCAGCGTTATTGTTTTCGGGGCCGTTTGTACGCATCCACTCATATGCTGTCACACAATCTTCCAGTCCCTTCGGAAAACGATTTTCAGGTGCCAAACGATAATCTATCGCTAACACAACAGAATGGGTAGCAGCAGCAATTCTGGCTATGTGCGGACGATACTTTTCAGCTCGCCCCGCCATCCAACTACCTCCATGAAGATACAAAATTCGTCTATCTGGATCGGATGTTTCGGTACTTACCCATTCACCTTGAAATTTATCAAATGATACCGGGGTGACTTCAGCGTTTACTTCGAGTATTGATGGGTGAGCCGCAGCATACTCATCAACTATTGCCCGCTTACTTTCAACACCCCCTAAGGGGTTCAAAGCCCGTTTAGCAATCTTACGTAAATGCTTATTTACAACGTTTAATTCGTCTGAGCTCATAAGAGAAATCAATTATCTGTTTTTATTCTTAATTAGATACAGCCATACAATTGATGGGTTTAACGCCTGCTAGCCGCTTCTGGAATGGTATCAATGAATTGTAGTTGTGGGTCCGCATAAAAATCCGGGTTTTGTTGATAATCAAGATACATATCCGTTGCATCATTACCCCAGAACAAATGACCGTCAGCAATAATAGTTGGCACACCAAATACACCGGCCTCAATTGCCGCATCGGTATTTTCTCGCAATTGCTGTTTCACTTCAGCTTGATTAATAAAGTTATCCGGCTCATCAATACCAAGCGAGGTGACGAATTCATGCCACGATGTATCGTCATCAACAGAAAGTCCATCATGCCAGATATATTTAAATATCTTTGCGATCACATCCATGTCATTTCCCATAGCAATTGACAAACGCAATGGCCGTAATGGACTAAAGGGATGCGCTGGCGGCATGCGCAACTGAACACCCTGTTGCTTTGCCAACCAGACAACATGCTGATACGTAAACAGTCGTTTTGCCGGAATCTCAGCCGGCCCTTTGTGCTGCCAATGATTCAATAGCCCGGCAAATAAAATAGGACGTGACTGTACTGTTATCTCACCCGGAAATTCCTGTAAGCGTATTTGCTGCAAGTAGGCAAAGGGAGAAATAAAATCGAAGTTCCAGGTAATAGTATTAGACATTATGAGAATTCGCTGCTTGAAAAAGTGTTATACGTTAACACTAAAATGATAATTTTTTTATTAAAATATTTTAGAATAAAATTCTTCTTTAACGTCCTAGGATTCCGTCTTAATCCAGTTCCTTAGAAAGTTTAGTCCGGTCTTGAGATTATTTTCACCACATTTATCCGTTGCAATTAATTTCTTATCCGGGCCATAGATTTCGACATGCGGTGTACCACAAGTAGTTAACTGATATTCAGTCTCTGTCTTAACAACATGATGGAAGTTATACCTGCCAAGGCGTTTATAATAATCATCCATTTGTTGCATCATCTCTTCCTGAGAACTCCCACTAAATGATTGACTAACACGACCTTCAGGGAAATGTATCTTTCGAATCAAGACATCTTTCCTCCGTTTCAGAAAAGTCGGAAAATCAGACTCCAGCTTTTTACAGACTGTACAGGTATCGATATAACCTTCTACAACCGTGTAGTAATCCTTTTTTGCCAGCTTCGAGAAAGTCTTGTTTTGATCGAATAACTCTGTGAACTCGTATTTCTTTATGCCGCTACCTGTGCGTTGTCCTGCCGCAGCAACGGGCGTAACAAAACCTGCCGCTGGATCAGCGCCCTGATAATAAATGGCACCGGCAATGATAGCTATTATTATGATTATGAGGTTTTTCATATCAATATGCTCATCTAAACCTTCTTATGCTCGAACGTCTATTTATGATTATCTTCAAAGTGTAAGAAATCTATTAGAAATACAGCCCCTAACAATAAATACTTCGATGTCTTATCAAGCTCCTTATTAAACTTCACACCGAACGTATCGGCATCAGTAAAGTACTCTTTTGCCAACCCACTCCACTTCTTAGTGATTTTACCTATCTCTTTTTCCTGTCGTGTAACAAAAAATGTCCATGGTCGATAGATAGGTCCTTTTATCGCTGTTGTCTGTAACCCTGATGCATTTAAGACACGATATTTTCTGTTGATAATAGAAAACTCTCGAATAACAGTACCTAATTTTTTACCCTTGGCATCCGATACTGTTACTTCATGAAAATAGAATCGAAAAGGTCGTTTTAGTCCTAGGACATGATTGTTTTTCCAATCCCAAATATTAATGTCGAATGGACGGTGCGATGATAAAAATGAGCGCGTCATAAGACTGGCAAAGCCGTCACTAAATTCATCTGCGTTTAAAGAATACTCCCCTGCCCTAATAGTATATTTATTCGCTGTTTCTAAACCGGTTAATATCTCGCCCCATTCATGTGCTTGCTTAATAACAAACTCTGTCATGCCAGATATAGCATCATCTATCAGACCCGTGTCTCGCTCAGCTTTGGAGTCTCGATATACTTGTTGGCCCGTATGCGCATGATATTTTGCAAAGATAATTCCACACTTAATACATTCGCTACCTTCAGTTTGCGCGACCCCACATTTAGGACAATTAAACCCATGCTGTTGCGATTCCTGTACACTCGGTGAATTCTTTGGTTGCTGTTTTTTCTGCTGTTGCGAAGACTTCTTGCCTTTATTTATATTATCTTCATACATTTCATACGCGACTTGAATGTCTTCGAGTTCGCCTTCATCAAGCCAGATGCTCGAACATTGCGAACACTTGTCAATAATCTTCGGGCTAAACTTTCCGTATTTTACCTTCTCCATTTGAACATTACAGGATGGACATGAGCGTACGCCCTCGAAGGATTTTGATTTACTGTGCTTTTTATTTCGTTCGAATGTCTCTTCGCGTGAGGTCTCTATCTTATTCAGCTTCTGTTCATCAAGCAGCCTGCCTTTACATCCAGAGCAGAAATGAATATTTACTTCTTCATAAAAGATTGGAGCAAGCTCATTACTGCAGTCAGGGCATTGCATGAAAATTTCCCAATAATTTTAATTTAAGCATATAAGATAGAACATTTCTGACGTAATAAATAGTAAGTGTCTTACCTTTATCCACTTTATATTTATATCAAGTTTAGTCTTACCAAGCCCTTCTTTGCGTTGTACTATAGTTCTTTTGGCTCATTAATATTTTGAGATAACAGCAAAGTTTAATTACAGCGTGTTTGACTTGAGATTATAGATACTGACATGAATTCAGATATAGATAACAAAATTTCATACGGTGTAAAGCATTGGCTTTATCAAGTCATTCCACCGTTACTCATGCTAGGCATCTTGTTTTCTACAGATAATGGTGCTGCTTTGATATTCCTTATGGGGATACTCATCATCCCAGCATTAATCAGCGCTCTCTCAATTTTTGTAAAACTTTTTAAGTTTAAAAAAAGAAAGCATTACCTTGTTCGTCCTTTACTAACGATAGTTTTTTTTATACTGATTCTCGCTACATCTCAATGGTCATATAAGATTGCCCTTGAACAAGCAACTAGTGCGGCCCAGGTTATTCATGGAGAATGCAATTCAAAGTCATACTGCCCTGAAATACCGTCTGGCTGGGAAGTCGATGGTTCACGAATAATAAAACGAGACTTAGGTTTTTGGCTCAAGTATTCCGCATCCTATTACTACAACAAAGATGACTTTATAATACGCGTCCATCAAGGACCCGATTTAGGCGAAACCATAACTGGCGGCGTTAATATTCCGTTTAAGGTAGAACGCTATCGAGAAGAGTGATTTTTATATTCTAATCGTAACTTCGCTGCACAGAGAAGCACTACCGAATATAGTTTGTGGAATCCGAGCAGGGATCGAAAAACAAAACCAAGAGAAGTCTTACCTGTCTTGGGATTCACGACGGGAACAACAGCTGATCCAAAATATAACCGCGTCCGCACATCATTATCATCGGCAATAGGAACAACCATTAGCCAGGATCGAGTACGACTTTTGAAATCACACAACAGCAATTGATTGTCACAGCGGCCTTCCACATGCCAAACAGCAAATTCATCAAGTTTACCTGTTGCTAATTGTGCCGCTTGAGCATCCGTACATGGTCGCGAAACAGCTAATTTCAGAATCAAGCGCTCCAGCTTAAATATCAGGGTCGTATAAAAAGCGACCACATACTGCGCGTGTGTGACTGTGCTGGCGATATCGGTCCTATAGCAGTCAGTATAAGTATAATCCTTAAGATATTTACTTAACAACGCATCGTCTGGTATGTCACACGACTCAATCGAAAACATGTTTTGGTTTCGCTCTATATAAAAATATAAGGGATAACCCTGTAATTTACTATACTGGTTTTTGAGTTATATTAAATAAGCAGCCCTAGCTCACCATCGGTTATTAATACCTCGGTTGCCTTGTTCGCTATAATCACTTTAATTGTTCGACTAAACTGTGATATCTTAGTTTGGCAAACCCAACGGAGCTGAGGACAATTCATTGCGTCATCGCACAATACAATACAAGTCTGCGACTTTGATCTTATCCTTGTTAATCTACTGCTCTAGTAGCTTCGCTGTAAGCTTTCCAGACAAACCACCTGAAACTGATTTTTTTGTCGACACGGCTACATTGATCTCAACCGAGGACCGAGCAGAAATCAATACAATTGCATCAAAGTTATTGTCTGAAGAAAATATCCCGATATTTATTGTTACCATCGGCTCGCTGGCAACCTACGAAGCCAGTAGTCAAACTATTGAAACCTACGCGACAGCATTATTCAATGAATGGGGCATTGGTTCTCCAGAGCGCAATTACGGTATCTTATTATTAGTGTCCAGAGGTGATCGCCGAGCACGTATCGAACTTGGTGCTGAATGGGGTTATTCGCATGATCGTGCCGCACAGGACATCATGGACAATCTGATCATCAAGCAATTCAAAAGAGATGAATATTCATTAGGCATACTGGATGGTGTTCGTGGTCTTGATGCAATGGCACGTGGATTAGCCTTACCTAAAGCCACTGCACCATGGTGGTTTCTTCCAGCACTCATCATCGGGGCAATATCGCTTGTGATGCTGATTATTAATTTATTTAAGACCGGCCGTAGTGGCTGGGCATGGGCACTGATTGTTGCTATTGGAATATTATTATTTTTCATATTACGCTCTGCCGCATCGTCCGGTGGTTCAGGTGGCGGCTTCGGTGGTGGTTCTTCTGGCGGTGGAGGCGCATCAGGGTCATGGTAGGTCTGGTTAAAGCGAGTAATCTTTTCACAGAAGCTGATCGTGATGCGATCAAGCAAGCAATTGTGCAAGCCGAACAAAACACATCTGGAGAGATCATACCGGTTATCGCCAGCGCATCTGGTCGTTATGATCGTGCGGAAGATGTCTTTGGTTTATTCTTTTCAATACTCTGTGTTGCCGCAGGCTGGATTTTGTTTCATAACAACGCCCCATCTGATAGCTGGAGTAGTTTTAATTTTGACCTGACAGCAATTCTGTTAACTATTTTCTTGAGTTTTGTTATAGGTATACTTCTGACACACCTTTGCCCAGTACTTCGTTCACCTTTCATAACAACAAAAGAAATGGAAGAAGAAGTAGACCGAGCGGCAGCGGCGGCTTTTCAACATAATCGATTACGTAACACTGAGGATAGTACAGGTATCTTGATTTATATTTCGATGTACGAACATCAGGTCAAGGTAGTTGGCGATGATGGCATCAGCGCAAAACTAACTCACCCTGATTGGCAACATATTTGCGACGCAATTATTAAAGACTTTAAAGAAAATAATTATACAAATGGTATCGTTGAAGGCATCAATCTTTCAGGAAAGTTACTTGCAGAACATTTTCCGATTAAAGAGGGAGATATAGATGAACTCGCAAACGAACTAATCATCATTGATTGAGAGCATACTACAGATAAATTCTGGTTATTTTCACTTCACACCTGTATTGAGATCAATAGATGTTATTTTTTAAAGTATTATTGTAAAAGATACCATTCATCCATCAATAGCAATAACAGCATCTAGTTATTACATTCATACTTTTCACCATCTAGCTGACATAGTTCAATCGGCATGAACTCCGCTAAATAATCGTCTGCATTATCTAGGTTAATGGGCATATTGCCCTTATCAAACGAATCGCCTCTAACTGACTTATGGATGAGGTAATAATCTTGTTGGCCCTGTATGGCGATATAATAACCAAGCTCACTTTTACCTTTCTTTGCTGAACTATTTTTAGCATCAAGTGAATTTGAACAACCCATAATGGCAGCAAATGCCTTATGTTTTGAAACCGTCAAATCGCCCAATTGCTCATAGATAGAATGTTGTCCACATGACTCTTTTAAACGCTGTGCTAACCCATCTAAAAAATCTATAGGTTTCGTCTTATCTGCCAATTGTTCAAAACCCTGGATTGTAAACATCTTTTGCCAGTTATCGAGAATTTCGTCTTCTGGAATAAATTCGATCAGAAAAGCGCCAGAACGTTCATCTTGAAATGCTGTCTTCCAGTCAGTCGGTAAATTAAAGGAAATCTTTTGACTAAATATAGGAATTACCGCAGTGACAGATTTTACGTCTTCAGGGATATCATCGAAAGATTCAAATTCTGCGGCTGATACAGCCAGAGTAAACAACATTAATAGACTAACTGCTTTCATAACATTCTCATCCCTATTCCTATTTAAAAATTCAAGTTTATGGATTATAACTCTTTCGACGAGTTTTGCTTAAAGTAAGCAATCGTAATACTCTTAATAAATCACACCAGTAACTTCAGTTGAGGCTTTACTTCTCCCTGATCTTATGAAAAAGTTGTACTTGAATTCAATATCTTAAAAAGATTGTGGTCAAAATACATGTACATTCGAAATAGTAAAATATTTACCATTGCTTGTTTTATTCTGTTAATTGCTGCTTGTAGTAATGAGCCATCAATTAAATCTGCCACATCTGACAAGGTCATTATTAGCGGTCCTCCAGAAAAATTTACTGCCGCTTATGAATTGGCAAAGAAAGAATGTTTGAAAAACACCAAAACTGCTGAATACATCCCCGATAGCACTGTTGGCTTAAAAGAAGTTTCTTTTAATTGCGTGGGTCCAGAGGCGGAAGAGGAAGCAAATGCAGAAGAAACTGAAGAATTACCAGCAGAAACTGAGGATGCACTGACAGAAACAGAGGCAGGCTCTACTCAGGAAGTACAATAGCGACTCTTTAATACTTGATTTTTCCAATCTATTAACCTTGAAGGAACACCTATGAGTCATATTTACAGCAACTCACAGACAAAACTTGTTAGTTGGCTTAACCGGATCTGTTTTACCACATTAACGTTAGCTTCTTTTATCATTATCCCAACATCTGCTTCTGCTGATGATCATGTAGCAGGTATGAAAGATTATCTGGCCGCATGGAACGAGCACGATGCTACCAAAGCGGCAAACTTCCTCGCAGAAGATGTCGTGTATTTCGATGCCTCAGTCGGCAAACCAATAAATGGCCGAGCCGAAGCAAAGAAGAATGTCATTGAAGCATTTATGAATGCCGTTCCTAATCTGAAATGGGAGTCTCTCGGCAAACCTGTAGTGAGTAACAACACCGTCGCATTTGAATGGAAATTTTCTGGCACCAATACAGGCGACTGGTCAGATGGGACTAAAGCAAGCAACAAAATATTCAGTATTAATGGGATGTCTATATTCCGCTTTAACAGCAACAAAATAATATATCAGGGTGATTACTATGATGCCTTGAGTTTCTATACACAACTTGGTTTGATGTGAGCTTGGTTTCCCATTATTAGAACTGGGAAGTTAAATTCTAAAGCACTCGGGTATTTTTAATAGCATTTTGAGAAACTAATCACACTTTATACTGCAAAACACCCTTCTGAACTTCACCTTTTTCTGATTTCCATGACTATACTTACAGGTCTATGCTACAAAAAATATTTACCAAACCAGTCGAATTGAACATTGATGACAAAGTCATCACGTTCAAGTCTATTGATGATTTCGAATTTGCCCTTGCTGCTCGTACTACTATTCCCTTGGAAAAAGTTACCGACGCCATTAAATCAACTCCCGGTGAATTAGATCTGGAATTAAATGCAATTATTGTTGCTATTGAACAGATTTCCGAATTAATCAATCAAACATCAGAATCTGGCGAGGTTACTAAAAGTCTTAAAGCAATCAACCCGGTTATTTTTTCTAATGATAACGGCTGGCGCGATATCTTTTTTGCACTCAAAAAAGACCGTTCAACTGAATCGAGTAAATATAAACAAATAGCACTAGCAACTTATTTAAAATACCTGTCAAACCGACAGGAAATGATCCAGACGATAAAATCACAAT
Organism: Gammaproteobacteria bacterium; assembly: GCA_047618295.1. GTDB lineage: Bacteria > Pseudomonadota > Gammaproteobacteria > Eutrophobiales > Eutrophobiaceae > UBA7359. The sequence goes on from JBLHKL010000040.1 coordinate 13,634, forward strand.
TAGAAAAAGATAATATTCAGATCGAAAATGCGGAAGCAGCTCAATTCAAAACCGGTGAACTGGATCTTGATGAAAAATTCGATTCTAAAGTGCTTGCTAAAGAATTAGGTCTGTCGAACATGCGAATAGGAGAGCCCGTTTCCTTTGAAATTAAAGATGGAGATGAAATAGCGCTTCTTTTAGCGAGTTATCAATGTAAGTTAGTCGTCAAGAATGGTATTACATTTATTGATAGCAATAATGAAGCGCACCCAATGTCTATAGGTGTAAATAAAGTTGGCAGAGGTAGCGAATGTAAGGTTCGTTTTATGGACACGATGCAACGAATTTCAAGACTACATTTAACGATACACATTCATGATGAAAATACACTGGAACTAACTGACCTATCTACTTACGGAACACACTACCTGCAAAAGTCTTCTTGAAACCAACTTGACCCTTTACTCTTTGTTCGTTTCTCTATTTTCGAGGACATCCCAGCAAAAACCATAATCTTTAAACACAGTTTCTCCACTCTCATTTCTAGGACCAGCTTTACTATATTCAAAATTAATCTTATCAAAAAGCAAGGTGATATGTTCTTTAAAAAAATCATCACCGATGCCACCACCAGATACGATCGATTTAATCACGACAGACTCTAATTTCAAGTGCAATAATTTTTTAACAGGTTCTCTTTTACCTCTAAGAGGAGTTATACTTAATTCAACATTCGATATTTTTTCGCCTTGTGCAAACAATAATCTAATCCCCGGACTGTCAATTCCAATAGGTTTAATAACGGATAGTTCGTTTAATGACGTCTTAGTACCCTCCGTGACTTCTGTTGATTTTAGATTGCTTGTCATGCCCCAGTTCCATGAATGAATTTCGGACCAGCCTTGATGTTCAGAACTTATTGATGTCCCGGTAACACCGTCTATCTTCATGCTCATTTGAAGGTCCATATTTTTCTCCATTTATCAGATGGTTTATTAAAAATGATTTCTGGAGAAGTCATACAAGCAACAAAGTGATTTCAACGTAAATCGGTAATGTTTATCAAATACTAATTACACCTAGCAAGAAGTCAGGACTATACATAAACTTTCTCTTGTTTAAGTAAGAGAGGAAAAGCTATAAACGGAACGGAAAATTTCTCACAAAACCATATTCAACTATCGATGGCTCACAGCCAATATTATTTATCTGGAGCGATAAAGGATGAGCTAGTATCTTTCTTCGCTTTTTTAGCAGCACGTTTTTCTTTCAATGAGAGGGCCGGTTTCTTCGCGGCTTCTTTTCTGCTATTTCGTTCTTTAGACATGGTTGTACTCCAGATGAAGGAAGCATGCATCTATCTGCATAACTGGCCTAGCACTCTACTCCAAACGTATAAAAATGTATTGATTATTAGCAGAACATAAAGTGGTTAAATTAAATAACGTGTGTGCGCCATGGGACTTTATTCACTGCAGATTTACTTGGCGGCTGTTGGCACTCTAGGAGCTCTGGCTCGTGATAACCCAGCTACTTTCTAATCTCTCAAATTAATTAATCATTTAATTTCGTACAATGTCCTATTAATTAGAGTGTTATAGGTAAATTAAGCCTCTAAAAGATCTCTGGCAGCTTTACCCATGAGACAACTTTCGGCCAAGAATGCAAATATCATCAAATACTTTTAAGCGACCACTTAAATATTGAAAGCAAATGTCTGTCTTTTATGTCATAATGCGTGGCTCGATTCAAATTGCCGCTTTTATAAGCTGATATATTAGTCGAACTTCCTGTCTATAGTGTTTGTTAAGTAATCGCTCCTTATAAAAATACTGTTCCGCCGGCAAAATTCTCATCATCATAAAACATCGATTAGTATCATAAGGATCACTATGGCCTCAGGCAATGCAGTATCTCAAGAATTACAGCCGACCATTCTTTCTTATGTAAAAGATCTTCCCAACTTGTGCTCACTTGCAGGGTTGGCCTGCACAATAGCAGCTATTTACTTCAGTATTTTGGGTGTTTACTACGCGGCAATGATTGGCATGATCTGGGCCGTTGCTTTTGATTGGGCGGATGGTCTTATTGCAAGAAGAATGAAAGGGCGAACAGGTAACGACCAAACTTTTGGTGGCCAGCTTGATGTGTTAATAGACATTGTAAGCTATGGCGTCGCTCCAGCTGTTCTTCTACTAAGCTTCGGAAAATTCGACCCACTCTTTCTACCAGGCGCATTTATAATGCTCGCTGCCAGTGCAATACGCTTGAGTTATTTCAGCACATTTGGCCTTTCTGGTGGGACGAAATACACAGGTCTGGCACTCGATAACAACAATATAATCCTCGTTTTCATATTTATATTTGAAAGCATGTTTAGTGCGGGAATTTTTTCTATCATTCTTTATATCAGTGGTCTGGGTCTCGCAGCCTTGAATGTTTCACAAATTAAAACACCAAAACTTTCTGGAAATCCAGTCAATGTTTATCTTCTTGCAATTTATACTCTTGGAATGACCGGCCTCTATGGCTGGAAACTTTTATAAAAAGTAACGAGATTGAAAAACACAATAATGAAAATTACTTTTATAGGAGTTAAATAACACAATGGTTGTATATACGGTCGGTACATTTGATATGTTGCATGTAGGTCACCTTGCTTTATTAGAACGATGCAGAACATTAGGCGCTGTCGTGGCGGTGGGTGTAGCTTCAGATAGTGTGGTGAAATCTTATAAATTCAATGTCCCGGTTATTCCGCTCGAACAACGAGTAGAAATGTTGAATGCTTTACGTTGTGTCGATATTGTTCGTCCCTACCATGAACTTGAATATGTATCTGCCTGTAAGGAATTGGATGTCGATATTTTCGTGATTGGAGAAGATTGGGGTGACAAACCTCATAATCTAGATGTGGAGTATTACTTAAAGAGTGAAGGGAAAAGGATTGTTCAAGTTGATTATAACTCCCGAACTTCATCTACTAGAATAAAACAAAATGTTAAAGCTCAACCGCATAGAAGCACGCAATTAGAACAACTTATTGTGCATTAGTCGCCGTTATTACCATTGTTTTGATTAATAGTAAAAGTTGTCTGACACGAATGGCGCTTACTTAAACCCGTATTTCCCGCGCACGACTGCATGGATGCAGGAGGTAGAGCGACTCAGGAGATAAAGCCGAGGCGGGAAACCAGTTAGATAAGACACACTAATATTCACTGGATCCCCGCCTCGGTCTATGTTCCATACTCGACTCTACCACCTACATCCATGTAGGCGTGCGCGGGGATGGCAAACGAGAAAAATTATTGCCTTTGGAGCTTAAGTAAGTGCCATTCTTGTCTGACACCTTTAATTATTTTCTCTTTCATTCAAATAGTTCATCAACACCATATAGGTGAAACCCCATAACGGGGTATCTCCTAGCCGTATATAGGGAAACTCTCGATCATCATATTCAGAGGCGATCACACCGCTGTCGTGATTGATCGGGTCAGTAAGATAGGACAATTCCAACCAACATGCCGCGGCGATTTCAGTCTCGTCAGGAGTCAGTGCTACCCGCTCAGGGATTTCCCATAAAAACGGCGCAACGATAACCGGGTGTTTTTGCTGGCGACCGGCTTTTGATATCGGCAAGGCGCGTTCGTAGTGATCCGTAGACAGCTGACAGCCACATTCTTCCAGAACTTCGCGTTGACAGGTTGCTAAGAGATTAAAATCTGACTCATCCACCTTCCCTCCCGGAAAAGCCCACTGGCCCGACCATGGATCAGCGGCATTGTCCGCCCTGCGTACCAGCAATATAGAAGGTGACTTGTGCGTAACAATAAGGGCCACAGCCGCACTTGGATGTTCCATTTCATTAATCTCATTCACGGGCATACTTTATCCAATACTGACAGGAAAGTGTATTGCATGTTAATAATGCAGTAAAAACAGTGAAATCTTTTAAGAGAAAAAATGTGAAAGGTGAGAATTGAGCCGTAACTATATTTTGCCTTGATTTAGATCGGTTCAGGATTAAAAGAACACATAAGTCGATACCAACCGTAACTCATAGCGAGTGCAAGGGGTAATACAAGGACAACCGCAAACACGCCTTTCTCACCACCACGAAAACCGCCCTGAGCATTAGCATGAATTTCAAACATCTCCGGATATATCACCTCAAATAACCAAAGATTGGCCACTATGCCAAAGACAAAGACAGGTACAGCTAATAAACAGAAAATTGCTTTGAAAAAGAGAGGCATTTGTACATTTCGCCACATGATCACTGTGACAATAATATATATGCAAAATCCTAAACCATATACGACGTCATAATTCATGTCTTAATTAACCCATATAAAACTCAGACTCTCATCGTATCGGCTTTAAACTGAAAACCTTTAAGTGATT
>JBLHKL010000041.1:0-17553 GCA_047618295.1 Gammaproteobacteria bacterium
GTTCATACCACCTTGGGCGAGCGCTTACTTTAAGTAAATACAACGGATGTAGTTATAACGCGAAGGATCTGCGAACAATGAATTGTTATGTTTAAGTAAGGAGGTTAAAAAATAATAGGGGACAGACCACGTTTTTAGAATATGAAACCAATTCCGTAACCCATCCTTAACCCACGCATATAAGCACCGCGCAAGGCATCCTGGAGTACGAACTTATCAAGTCGTTTACTTTGTTCTTTTGCTGCTTCATGTTGATGGTCAATACGTTTATTTGCTCGTTCATTCATAAAACACATTGTTGCAAGTTCATTCGAATCTATCCAAAGCACAGAACACTGGCCACAACAATCGATCATCACATCATTCGAACCCATGTATCCATAATTTTCCATCAGTGAATAACAGCCCGGGCAATTAACCTTGCCACCTTTATCCTCAACCGGATCGATATCCGACTCAAATGAGATATCTTGATTCAACTCCTTTGCCATTTCGGTAAGTAATTTCATTAATGACATTTGTTTTATCAGGACACCATCACAATCAGGACAATGCAGCACGGGTACTTCATGAAAATCACCCTCTACTAGTTTATGGTCATCGCGTGGACATGTCTTTTCGGTCATAGCAACAGTATCCTATAATAATAGGGACAGGTCGATACAGACGTCGTTGGCTCTACCTCCTGCGAATCAAGAATAAAGGGGGCGCTACCCTTTAATTCTATTGGGTCTTGAATTTAATAGAAAAAATAGTAGGGTCAGGTGCAATATTTCTTGCTTGACCATGGTTATTCATAAACACAAACTTGTTGCGTGATGCGCAACATGCTATATTTAATAAATGATTAAATCGTTCAGGCACAAGGGACTGCGCCGGTTTTATGAGACAGGCAATACGGCTGGCATTCAGGTTTCTCATAAGAAAAAGTTGAGGCTTCAACTGTTTGCACTGGATACAGCCAATATAATTGACGACATGGATATTCCCGGGTTTAATCTCCACGCGCTGAAAGGCGAACGAAAAGGTATATGGTCAATTTCTGTTAGTGGAAATTGGCGAATGACATTTGAATTTAAAGATGGAAATGTTTACATCGTTAATTATGAGGATTATCACTAATGGCTATGCATAACCCACCACATCCAGGTGAATTTATTAAGGAAGTTTATATTTCTCCTTATCGAAATAGTGTGAGAAACATTGCTGAAAATCTTAATGTTTCGCCTTCTACTTTAACTCGGCTTTTGAATGGCAAGAGTAATATATCACCAGAGATGGCATTGCGTTTGTCTAAATCTTTGGGCCGCAGCCCAGAGAGTTGGTTAGCGATGCAGGATCAATATGATTTGTGGCATGCCAGAAAGAATGTAAGCCTTAAGAAAGTGAAAAAGCTCAAATTATCTGCTGCATAAAAGGGGACAGCTATATTTTTATAGCTGTGTGTAAATAAGTGGGGTAGGTTTAGAGCCCTTTAATCTTTCTATTATAAAGCCTGTCTAAATTAATTCACTAAAATCTATGAAAAGAAATATTATTGCCATTGGTGGTGGAAAGATAATGGTGCCTGCACATCGTGAGGCGCAAACCTTATTGATTGATCAAGCTATTGTTCAACAAGTAAAAAGAAAATCACCTAAGGTGTTATTTATTCCTACTGCGAGTGAAGACAATGAGGAATATTGTGACGCATTCCGCAAGCAGTATGAAGAACGCTTAGGCTGTTCTGTACAGGAGTTGTTGTTGTATCGAAATCGACCTTCTAACAGAAAAATACAAATGCTAATTTCGCAAAGCGATATTATTTATGTCGGTGGTGGTAATACGCTGCGTATGATGAACTTATGGCGGCAATTAGGTGTTGATAAATGTTTAGATAAAGCCAGAAAACGTGGCGCTGTATTATGCGGTTTGAGTGCGGGTTCGATTTGTTGGTTTCGACAAGGTAATAGCGATTCCCGTAAGTTCAAAGACGAAACCAATAAAACCTTAATAAAAGTCACCGGGTTGAATTATGCTGATGTGTTGATGTGTCCGCATTATGATGTTGAAAAACATCGCCAGCCTGCCTTAAAAGCGATGATGAAAACAACACAAGGTGTCGCTATTGGTGTAGAAAATTGTGCCGCTTTACATATTAAAGATGATAAGTATCGCATTCTTGCATCAAAGAAAAATAAGAAAGCGTATTTAATTTATTGGAAACGGGGAGAATACGTGAAGCAAGCCTTAAAGCCATCTGACAATTTTAAATCTCTAGCTGAATTAACAAATAATTGAAGGGAGAAGATCCCTTTATCTCTTGTCTCGTTTTTAGAAAAGCAAAGTAAAATTAGTAGGGGAATGTCAGGCATAAAAAAAGGCCGGCTTTCGCCGGCCATAAGACTAGTTTCTTAAGGGGAAGTTTAGAAACTATTTAGGGGAAGAGCTTATGAACTTGGTGGTAATATCACACTGTCGATAACGTGTATTACACCATTGCTTGCGTTTACATCAGTCAATACTACTGTGCTAGCGTCATTTAATTTTACTGCTTTATCGACAACTGAGATTTTGACATCAGCGCCATTAACCGTGGTTGCAGTACTTAGCTTAACAACGTCTGCTGCCATTACTTTTCCTGAAACAACATGGTAAGTCAGTACGGCTTTAAGTTGCTCAATGTTTTCAGGCTTTAGCAATGACTCAACCGTGCCTTCTGGTAATTTTGCGAATGCTTCATCGGTTGGAGCAAATACGGTAAAGGGACCTTCACCTTTTAGTACACCAACAAGGCCGGCTGCTTTTAAAGCTGCCGCCAGTGTATTGAAGTTGCCATTTGCAACAGCAACATCGACAATGTCCTTTTTACTATGAACATCTTGTGCAGCAGTTGCCAGACCACTTAATAAAATCATTGATGACATTAAAGTAACAGTAATGGCTTTCATATATTTCGAATTATTTACAATGTGTCCAATTGACATGGTTAATCTCCTAAGATTTATTTTTAATGTGCGGGAATCTTATGAATGTAGTTGTGAACAATTTGTGAAGACAATGCAAAAATTAAATAAATATCTACTAACAGGTGTTATTTGCCGAAGTAACAGGCTTGTTAATTGTGATGGTTGAAATAATTTATCTATTTAAAATATAGAGTTAACTCAAAATCGCAGTGTGATGGGACATAAAAATAATATTTTGTAGATGTTCAGGACAAATGTGATTTCTAAATTTAAAGAAGTACTGGGGGACAGACCACGGTTTTAGAAAAGGGTTTATTCTTAAAAGAAAATCGTGGTCTGTCCTCTATTACTATATTTTCAAATCAGAATCACCTATAAAGGTAGCCACATCACCTGTAAGTTCTTCAAGGCGTTCCATAGAAACTCCCAGCAGAGTCTTAAACAGAGACGAACGGTTCTCTGCTGACAGGTTTGCTATTTTGTTTGAATCAATAATCCAAAGTATCACACTGCCTACAGCTTTTACGCTGGCGGTACGTTTTGTTGATTCACCAAGCAAGCTTGTATCACCGAAACAAACACCGCTCTCAAGTAAGTTGATATTAACTCCTTTTTTCATAACCATTACTTGGCCTTCTATCAGTAGAAAGAACTCTTGGCTGACTTCTCCTTCCGTGATGATGGCATAACCATCGGGCACTCTTTTAACTGATCCAATCTGCAGTAATTGTTGTATCTGATCAGGAGAAAAATAGCGAAACCAATCATTCTGCCTAAATTCAGTGTAGTACTCTAATTCAGATGGCCACGTAACAGATTTCCTACTTTGGGTTTTCTCAAGTTCCAGAATGTTATGAGCCTTATTAAGATCAGCAGCAAACTCCAATGCAGATTGATATCGGTCTGCATCTTTTTTAGCCATAGCTTTGTCCACGATGGCAGAAATCGCTTCTGGCAGATCTGATCTAAGTCCCCACAATGGTGCAGGAGATTCATAAAGGATTTGGTTGACTAAGGTTTTTGAATTTCCGTCGAATGGCCTTTTTCCAGCTAACATCTTATACATGGTACATCCCAGTGCAAAGATATCGGTCAGGGTAGTGATTTCGCGCGCTTCAAGAAAATGTTCGGGTGCCATATAGGCAAGCGTGCCTGCATTATCAGCAAGGTCCTTGGTTGCTTGGTAGCGGGAAATACCAAAGTCCGTTAATTTCACAAGACCCTGTGGTCGGTTATATATTATATTTCCCGGCTTGATGTCACGGTGGATGATGCCGTGAAAGTGAACGAAATCTAACGCAACACAACACTTATGAATGATATCCAGGCATTCCTCTACACTCTCAATACCGGTATCACCAAAATAATCATCCACAGGTCGTCCCGGTACGAACTCCATGACAAGGTAATCCATACCATTATCTCTGCCGACATCGAAAACCGTGACAATATTCGTGTGGGTGAAATTCCCTGCAATCTGTGCCTCGTTGTAGAAAGCTTTTCCAAGTTCCTGTGTTTCTTCAGGTGAGATCGTATTGATTTTTGGGACCTTGATAGCGACATCTCTATTTAATAGTGGATCTTGGCCCCGATAAACAACACCGTATGACCCTTCGCCGATCTTATCTTCAATTTTATAACGGCCAATAGTGTTAAAAGCTGTTTTTGATTTCATATATATTGTCCACGTGGTATCGCTAAGGAGAAAATATATTAACTCGTAAACAGCTTATTTTGTAAATTAAATTTGCTGTCATGGTGAATCCCTCAGCACCTGAGCTAAGAATTACATGTAATAATAGGAGGCAGGCCACGAATTAATGGTGGCGGAATGTTTAAAATTAACCACTCCGGCTCTATTATTTTATTTCACTGTATCATGGGAATGACTTCTTTATTTCGGGGAACAGTATGCAAGCAGATGTTTTAACTAAGGTGATTCTTCCTTTATCTCTTTTTCTGATTATGTTTGGAATTGGGATATCTTTGCGATTTGCTGATTTTAAAAATATTTTTAATTACCCTAAAGCTGTTGTTGTTGGATTAATTGGGCAATTAATTTTACTACCCCTTATTGCCTTTATTCTTGCACTTGTTTTCAATTTGCCTGCTGAATTGTCCGTCGGTTTAATTATCATTGCTTTAGCGCCTGGCGGTGCGACATCAAATATGTTTACTTATTTGTTTGAAGGTGATGTTTCTCTCTCTGTTAGTTTAACGCTGCTGACCAGTTTGATTACCCCTTTTACAATTCCATTGCTCGCTTCTTTGAGCATGTTGTACTTTATGGATAGTAGTACAGAATTTGAGCTACCTGTCGTCAAAACGATAGTCCAGTTATTAGTGATCAGCGTGATACCCATTGCTTTAGGCATGTTTGCTTTATCACGCTTTCCAGTAGCGGCTAAGAAAATAGAAAATGTCCTGAAATGGTTTTCTATCTTTTTCTTGTTTTTGATTATTGGTTTAATTGTGATGAAGAACTCTGCAAATATGGCAAGTTTTTTCGCGCAAGCAGGCGCGGCGACTTTAGTGCTTAATTTAGTAGTGTTAATGCTAGGTTATCAGCTTGCCAACTGGGCAAAACTTAATGGCAAACAATCTACCGCTATTGGTTTTGAAGTGGGGATCCAGAATGGTACTTTAGCACTTGTTGTCGCCGGAACTTTGATTGGTAACAATACGATGATGATCCCAGCGGTAACCTATTCATTAATTATGTTTTTTACCGGCGCAATTTTTGGCTGGCTAATAAATAAAAAAAATAAGTGAAAACAGACTGAAAGGTGTTGAGTGATTTGTTGTAACCACTCCGGCACTATTAAACTGACAGAAAAGGGTTAAAACCCGTAACAAAAACACATCGATTTAATTCATACATATTCACTGCTAAACTGACGCAGTTAATTATTTTAATTGGTTTTATCTGAGATTATCTTATGACCTTTGACCAAGTATTTCTGTTCGGCCTGCTTGTTTTTATTTTTTCCTTGTTGCTCTGGGGGAAAATTCGCTATGACATCGTTGCCATAGCCGCATTGTTTATCGCCTTTGTAGTCGGCGTTATACCTCATGAGAACGTCTTCTCTGGTTTTTCTCATCCTGCCACCATCATCGTCGCATTGGTACTTATTGTCAGTCGCGGTTTGTCAAACTCGGGCGCGATCGAATTGTTATCCCGTTTCCTGGTGGATGGCACACGCAAAATGGAAACCCATATTGGACTCATGTCCACTATCGCTGCGACACTTTCCGGCATAATGAATAACGTGGCGACACTGGCTTTACTCATGCCTGTTGATTTGCAGGCAGCAAGGAAGGCAAAACGCAGTCCGGCCTTAACGCTAATGCCATTATCATTCGCCACCATACTGGGTGGCATGGTGACCTTGATTGGTACACCAACGAATGTGGTCATAGCCACGTTTCGTGAAAAGGCATTGGGCGAACCCTATTTAATGTTTGATTTCGCCCCGGTAGGTATTGTGGTTGCCAGTGTCGGTATCTTGTACGTCGCTACCGTCGGTTGGCGGCTTATACCCATGGCTCGAAGCAAACATGATGCGACAGAAGAACTCATGGATATGGAGGGTTATATTGCCGAAGCCATGATCCAGACTAATTCCAAGTTCATTGGTAAGCAGCTGCGAGATTTAGGCCCATTGAGTACAGAAAACGATGTCAATATACTGGGCTTGGTACGACATGAAAAACGTTTGGCGGGCACCTCAAGAAATTATGTTTTAAGAGAAAACGATATCCTGGTATTAGAAGCCGGACCTGATGCGATAGAAAAATTCGTGGGTGCGGCAGGCTTAAAATTTATTGGAACGGAAAAACTCGCCAGTATACTCAGCGAGAACCTTGCTTTAGTTGAAGTGGTTGTCCCGGAGGGTGCCTTTGTAGAAGGACGTTCAGCAATAGGGGTACAACTATTGTATCGACAAGGCGTCTCATTACTGGGTGTATCGCGAAAAGGAAAACGTTTTCGCGATCGAGTACGCAAGCTGAGAATTCGCGCTGGTGATATTTTATTATTACTCGGACCAGAAGATCAGTTACCCGATGTCGTCACATGGCTGGGTTGTCTGCCTTTGGCTAAACGCGGATTACAAGTCATCCAACGACACAAGGCGATACTGGCAGTGGGTCTGTTCGCACTTGCTGTTATTGTCGCAAGTGTTGGTTGGCTGTATTTACCCGTGGCATTAATGGGTGTGGTGGTTGCTTATGTTTTACTTAAGATCATTCCCCTATCACAGATTTATACTTCCGTAGAGTGGCCCGTGATTGTGTTATTGGCCTGCCTAATCCCTATTAGTACGGCTCTGGAATCCAGTGGTGGTACGACACTTGTTGCACAAACCATCGTTGAATTAACGCAAGGGATGTCCCCGGTCATTGTATTAACGGTCATTATGCTGATCACGATGACAATGTCAGATGTATTGAATAATGTTGCTACTGCTTTGATTGCAGCTCCCATCAGTGTAGACATCGCCCAGCAGCTGAACGTCAACCCCGATTCGTTCTTAATGGCTGTTGCCGTTGCTGCTTCCTGCGCATTTCTGACGCCCATAGGACACAAGAATAATACGATCATTATGGGACCGGGCGGTTACAGTTTTGGTGACTACTGGCGCATGGGATTACCCTTGGAGATCCTTGTGGTGTTAGTCGGCATTCCCATGATCTTAGTTGTCTGGCCACTTTAAAATAAAGAGGATGCTTCCTTTTTATTATTCTGACCTGTCAATTATGTATGGGTATGAATATGAATAGATAAATACTTATCTGCATTTAGTTGGAAAATCAAAAGGGACAGCCTTATATTGATTCCTTACAGTTAAATTAGTGTACATTTTTATCCTCTAATATTGTCGATACCTTATCTTTATCAAACTTGGCGTTATAAACAAAACCTTTCTGTCTTGATCTCGAACAAGAACTTTACCCAATATAGGGTATATATTCATAAAGGATTAATGCTCGTCTTATAGGAATTAAAGGGTCGTTCCTGTGCATCCATGCACGTCGGTCAGGTCCCTTTAATAATGATGTCCAGCTGGGTAAAGGACCTGGCATTTGAGTAAAGTGAACATACAATAAAAGGGAGAGATAGTATGCAATGCCCTAAATGCGATGCCGATATGGAAGACGTTGAAATCTATAACGTGATAGTAGAACGTTGCACTTCCTGTAAAGGTCTATGGTTTGATCATGCAAAACATGAGTTTCTGAAAGATCAGGAAGATGCAGATGCAATCGATACAGGAGATCCGGAATTCGGCAAGGTGTTCGATAAAAAAGACGATATATTTTGTCCGGGCTGTTCAGCAACGATGATAAAAATGGTTGCCGCTGACCAACCTCATATTCATTATGAAAGTTGTAGCCAATGCTTTTCAGTCTTCTTTGATGCAGGTGAATTTAAAGACTTTGTCGAAAAAGACATCTTTAGTTTCTTCAAGGACCTCATGGCTAAAGAAAGATAATTATTAATTAATAACGAGACAAAAATGCAAATAATTAAAAACACCTTATTAAGCCTTACACTATTAATAATAATTACCAGTGCAGTTGCTTATTTTGGCAACGTCTATTTTAGATCAAATGCTGCTCAATCAACATTAGCTAGCAATCAAGAATCTTCTAAAGAAGAAACAATAGAGTCAGTCTTAAAAAACCTGGAGCGTGAAGTTATAAATTTTAATCATGGCTTACCACGAACGATAGATGAGGATACCCGGGTTGATAGTATATCGGTGGCACCTGGCCCCAGGTTGCTGACTAAATATACTTATACAAATTTTTCAACTGAAGAATTTGATTTGAAAGTAATTAATAAAAGAGTGAAGAAGATTATAAAAAAGAGTATTTGTGACAATGATGAAATAATGGAGAGAATGAAATTGGGTTTGATTTACAGCTATGAGTTTTCTGGTAATGATGGCATTAAGCTAGCCACTGCTGAATTCGAAATTAATGATTGTTAATAAAATATTTAAATTAAAATTAATGGACACAAGAATGATCGAGGTTCAGTTGATACTTGGTAAAGTAGGGGGATTGAAGTAGATTACTGCCCATGGACATAATGAGAACAATAGAGAAAGCAGGCCAGTTTCTGGGAAAAGAATTTTTATACAGTGCTTATAGTTGTATAGGGCTGGGTTTCATATGGATGTTTTTTATTGCCCCGGCGATTATGATGTCAGCACGGTTTGGATGGGGATGGGGCGTTGCATGGATGTTGGTTCTTCCGTTACTTGCCTATATAGGTAGGAATCTGTGGCTACCAGCTAAGTGGAAGCGTGAACAAACGTGACGTTTCCGTTTTCTTCTCGGAATTAGAATCCCTTAATATAGAGATATAAACATGGGTAGGCTGTTATTTTTTTTATTTATCTTCTTTGTGAAGATGCATTACGTTGCTGCTGCTTCGGCAGTTGGAAGTCTTTGTTTCGTTGATGAAGCAATTGTCTTTTCATGTAGTTCAACAGACGGGAAAACTATCTCGTTATGTTCGTCTTCTACACTCACTGCGTCTGAAGGCTATTTGCAATATCGTTTTGGTGTTATAGGTGAAATTCCTGAGCTTATTGTTCCGAAAATGCAGGAACATCCTAAGGAGCATTTTCTATCAGGAACAGTACCGTATTCAGGTGGCGGCGCGGCGTATTTAAAATTCAGTAGAGGTGATTACATCTATACTGTGTTTACGGGTATTGGTAAAGGTTGGGAAAAAGAAGGCGTTGTTGTCAATAAATCGGCCAAACAAATTGCGCATGTCCTATGCGATGGTCCGTTAATATCTGAACTCGGCCCAGTATTATTCGAAGATATAGCGTTACAGAAAGATCCGCTTGAATTCGATTTTGAAGTTCCTTAATAAATTAAAGGTGTCAGAGCCCTTTTAGTTATAATGGCTCTATGTGCCTGCTCCTATTTAGTTTTAACAAACACCCTGACTATCCGGTTATTTTGGCAGCGAATCGGGATGAATTCTTCGAACGTCCTACCGAAGCGGCATCATTTTGGAAAGATTACCCCTCAATTCTTGCCGGGAGGGATCTACGCAAGCGCGGTTCGTGGATGGGGGTTAATAAAGAGGGTCGCATTGCCGCCGTCACCAATTACCGTGAGCCATCACAGAATAAAGCTGATGCGATTTCCAGAGGCGCTTTGGTCAGTGAGTATCTGCAAGGCAACGAATCTGCCGAAGACTATATGCAAAAAGTTATGGCACAACGCCATACTTATGATGAATTTAATTTGCTGGTAGGGGATAAACGATCATTGTTATTTTTTTGCAGCGTTGAAGATGATTATCAGACATTAAAGCCCGGTTTATATGGTATTAGTAACGGTAAACTGGATAGTCCCTGGCCGAAAGTAGAAAAGGGCAAGGCGGCGTTGCAGAAAATTATTCAGGCAAGTGAACAACCAGAGCCGGAAAAGTTATTTGAATTGCTTGCTGATAAGACGATAGCCGCAGATAGCGAACTGCCATCAACGGGAGTCAGTATTGAATGGGAACGCAGACTTTCGCCACTGTTTGTTAATTCTGAAGGTTACGGTACGCGTAGTTCCACTGTGTTATTAATACACAGGCAAGGGAAAGTATTCTTTTCTGAGCGTTCTTTTGATAAAGAAGGCCAGGTGATTGATACGTGTTCGCATGAGTTTATTATTGATAAAGATGACAAAGTAATTAAAGGGGCAACGCCCCTTTAATTTAGATTTCTTCCAAAGACATGGCCGTTACTTTATATCTATAAAACATAATTGACCCTACTATGATCCCAAGCAATTCGATCATTAAACCAGTCATAGATATTTCTTGAATAGTAAATTGGGAAGTTAATACCACAGGTGCTAATAGAAATAGCATGACGCCTACTGAAATAATCGAAAGTGGTATATTTAGATTTAAGTTATTCATTCTCTTGTCTCCAAAAATTAATCTTAATTAATATTCTGCAACAGAGATGCCAAGTTTATGGACTGGACTAATTCGGGTATGGGATTTGTCAAATGAGTCACATTTTTGTTGTTACGATGTGACGAACATCTCAATTCCAAAGGTTAGAGGTAAGATGATTATTAATTAAAAGAAATGATTTTTACTACAAAAAAATAAATAAACTTTAGTAATTAGATGAATAATCATCAGGCTGACGACATTTCATCACATTCAGATATTAAAATGGTATATTCAAATAAGCGGGGTCGGAATAACTATATGGTTGCAATAGAGGCTTTGTTATTTGACGTAATATTAAACCGTCACTAAATGTCTTCGTAAACTATCGCTGGCTCTGAATTCATGAATACGTTTTCGTTTAACGACTTTATACATATGGCATTCAGCGTTATGTCTTCGTATAACCAATAAAACATTTCATTTTCAAATATGCTGTAGCGCCAGTTGTATTTGCACTGTATCCAGCTATTTTCAAGCGAGCCGATTGTCTTAGTCTCTCCATCTGTTTCTGATGTGTCACTATACTCAAGTACCTTGGTGTTTAGATCTATTTGGAATCGATCCAGTTTTATATTTCCCTTTGTTGACTGAGAATAATTTATGCGTCCACCTTGTAAATCATCGCCATGTTGGTCTATGACGCATTGCTTATCGAAAACATAAAATGCGGGCGGTATTTTTATTGGATATTTATCGGGTCTATTTTCTCGTTCCGACACATGTGCTTCTGTACGTTGGCTCTTATCCCATTGTTTGATGATGATTTGTAAAATTAATACGCTCATTTTTTAAATATTTCAGGAATGACAAGGGATTGTTACTTTATCTAGACTAAAATCACTATGATTAAATTTTAAATAAATAGGGTCAGATACGAATAGCACATACATAAGCCTGTCTTTCCCGCGCACGACTGCATGGATGCAGGAGGTAGAGCGACTCAGGAGATAAAGCCGAGGCGGGAATCCAGTTAGACAAGACACACTATATTCACTGGTCCCCCGCCTCGGTCTCTGTTCCATACTCGACTCTATCACCTACATCCATGTAGGCGTACGCGGGGATGACAAAATGAGAAAAAACATTGTCTTTAGAGTTTAAGTAAGTGCCATTCGGTTCAGGTCTAGCGATTAGTCTTTCGTCCTGTTATTTGTAGTCGCTCAGCGCTTACAGATAGATTATCTTCTTGTTGGCTTATTACGGCGTCCAGTCTTAGAACGTGTTTTATTGTGACTCGTCGATCGAGAATATTCTGGTGCGGGAACGAGTTGGTTTTCACCATCACCAATTAATTCTGATTTATTCATTTCTTTTAAAGCAGTGCGTATCATGTCCCAGTTTTTTGGATCATGATAGCGAAGAAAAGCCTTTTGTAATCGTCGTTGGTCTAGGTCTTTTGGTACAAACAACTTTTCACTTTTATACCTTACCTTTTTCAATGGATTCTTTTCAGAATGATACATGGCTGTTGCCATTGCCATTGGTGAAGGATAGAACGTTTGTACTTGATCTAGTTTGAAATCATACTTTTTCAACCACAAGGCTAAATTCAGCATGTCTTCATTTTCTGAACCGGGATGTGCAGCAATAAAATAAGGAATCAAATATTGTTTCTTCCCGGCTTCTTTTGAAAACTTTTCAAACATACGCTTGAATTCATCGTAGCTTCCCATGCCCGGCTTCATCATCTTACTTAACACACCTTCTTCGCTATGTTCCGGTGCAATCTTGAGATAGCCACCAACATGATGTGTTACCAGTTCCTTTACATACTCAGGATCTTTGACTGCCAAATCGTAACGCAGTCCGGAAGCGACCATGACGCGCTTAATGCCTTTTATTTTCCGGGCCTTTCGATATAAGGATGTTGTTTCACTGTGATCCGTTTTTAGATTTTTACAAACTGACGGATAGACACAGGAAAGTCGACGGCAACTTGCTTGAATCTCATCATCTTTGCAATTCAGGTGATACATATTTGCTGTCGGTCCACCAAGATCAGAAATAGTACCAGTGAAGCCAGGTACTTTATCGCGGATATCTTCGATCTCTTTCAATACAGATTCTTGTGAACGACTTTGAATAATACGACCTTCATGTTCCGTAATAGAACAAAAGGTACAACCACCAAAACAACCGCGCATGATGTTGACTGAAAAACGGATCATGTCATAAGCGGGAATTTTTGCATCACCGTATTTGGGGTGCGGTTTACGCTGATATGGAAACGCAAATACGGCATCCATTTCTTCTGTCGTTAACGGTATTGGCGGTAAATTTATTAAAACGTCTTTCGACCCATGTCGTTGTACCAAAGGTCTGGCATTATGCGGATTTGACTCCAGATGTAATATGCGCGATGTGTGTGCATACAAGGCAGAATCATTACGGACTTTTTCGAAAGAAGGTAAACGAATATAGGTTTTATCTAAATCCAACTTTTGTTTGCTGGCCAAAGGCATCGGAATTATTTTTATTTCTTTTACTTCATCGGCCTTTTTCTTCCCGGCTTCATTTTTTGAAGCGCAGTCTTTATTCGTTGTTGGATTATGATCGTAGTCATAGGGGTTTTTATTAGTTTTCACTTCTTTCGGCCACATACTTGGCCAATCGATTCGACTGGAATCGATCTCCGTCCAGTCTTCTGGCATGTGTTCTCGAATAATGGCAGTGCCACGAATATTTCCAAGTTCTTCGATCTTCACACCGAGGGATATTTTATGCGTCAATTCCACAATGGCGCGTTCGGCATTACCAAACAGTAAAATGTCTGCTGCCGAATCAATCAATACAGATTTTCTAACCTTATCGCTCCAGTAATCATAATGTGCAATACGCCGCAGGCTCGCTTCAATACCGCCGATAACAATCGGGGTATCTTTATAAGCCTCTTTGCAACGTTGGCTATAAACAATAACTGAACGATCAGGACGCTTAGCGGCCTCGCCATCTGGCGTGTAGGCATCATTACTACGGAAACGCAGATCGGCGGTATAACGATTAATCAAGGAATCCATATTCCCTGCGGTAACGCCAAAATAAAGATTTGGCTCACCCAGCTGCATAAAATCATCGGTATTTTGCCAATCGGGCTGTGAAATAATACCGACACGAAAACCCTGAGATTCTAGCAAACGTCCCATTACCGCCATACCAAAACTCGGGTGATCGATATAGGCATCGCCAGTTACCAAAATGATGTCACAACTATCCCAACCCAATTGGTCCATTTCTGCACGCGTCATCGGCAAATACGGCGCGATACCGTAGCATTCAGCCCAATAGGTTGGATAGGATAAAAGGTCTTTTGCTTGAGTTCTCATGGATGGACTAAATAACGTGACTAATTTAAATCTGGATGCACTATGAACTAGATTTGGCCGGAAGTAAAAATCTTATTAAACTTAATAAGATGAATCATAAGGGGCAGGGGCAGAGCCTTTATTAGTAACATAAAAGCATAGAATAGGTGGGTCAGATAAGAATTTTCTTTTAGGGAGGTAAATGATGAGCCAGAAAAAAATATTTCTTTATGCTGAGTATCAGGTCTCAGTTCCATTTGATCAGATTGATTGGCAATCTATCAATCCTGAAATGAAGAAGTTTGAAGGCCTGAAGTCTAAGACTTGGCTTAGCGGAATTAATAACCATTCTGTTGGTGGTTTTTATGAATTCACCTCGCTCGATTGTGCTCAAAAGTATATTGATGAACTTCTGATACCTTTTACAAAGCAGATTAATGGCAATTTGTCGGTAAAGCTCTTTAATGGTGATGTGGTAGAAGAAGGAAGTAAGGGTATGGGTTCCCCGTTTTATAAAAATGTAAGCTTTCAATAAATTATTAATAAGATTTAAAGGAGTCAGAGCCCGGTATCATTAATTTGTCACTCGCTTGAGTTACAAAATTAATTTTTGCCATGCTATGATGAAAATTATGGACGATCGCTATTTTGTGCATATATTTACCCCTACCAAAAATGTCAGCCCGTTTGACGTTAATATGGCTCATAGTGCCCAGATTGAAGGGGTGATCCCCTATACAGAGGTTGGCCTCGATGACATCCATTACCTGACCCAAGATCTTATCTACTCACAAGGCTCGCAACGCACGGGCATTTTTATTGGTGGTCGTGATTATGGTTTAGCCATAGACATGTTTTACCGTGCTAAGGCCGCCATGTCCCCACCATTTGAGGTATCAATATTTGCCGATCCAAGTGGCGCAATTACAACGGCAGCGGCAATGCTGGCCTGCGTAGAAGTATGGGTAAAAAACATAACAAACGAATCACTGGAAGGTAAGAAAATCCATATACTGGGAGGAACCGGCCCTGTAGGTGTGTGTTCTGGTATCTTGGCATCAAAATGCGGTGCGGAGGTATTTCTTGGTAGCACTCGAGGGAAGAAGGTCGGTCAATCTATAGCCGATGAATATAATTCACGCTTTGATGTAAATATGCAGGGTGAGAATATTGGTTCGGATAAGGCTATTGAAAATTTATTAGAGACATCAGAAGTCATAATCAATGCTGCTAAGGCAGGACTGCAGGTTATTTCCAAGTCTCAATTGGAACAAGCCCCAGAATTGATAGTTGCGACCGATGCAAACGCAGTTCCCCCCGCAGGTATTGAAGGAGTTGATATAAATGATATGGGTAAAGAACTCGATTTCACGCCGAAAAAGGCCGTTGGTATCGGTGCTTTGAAGATTGGTCATATAAAAAACAAAGTGCATCACCGCTTATTTGAAATGATGCGGGAAACAGATAAACCGATCTATATTGATCATGAGAAGGCCTTTGAAGTTGCAAGGGTTTTTGCCGCAAAATAGCCTTTTTTCGGCACCGCTATACAGAGGCAGTTCTTACAGAGTCCTTTAATCGTTTTTACTAAATTACCTAAGTAGCGTATTACACTGTTTTACGAATACGTTTTTTAAATGATTTAATAGGGTAATTGAAAATCCTTGTCGGTATGCATTGTATTCCTGACAGCCTAATATAAATAAACCTAGCGGTTCATCATTGTTTATCGGTAGAGAGACAGTGGATTTTATTTTATTCGACTCTTCGCCAAACAATACGTCTATGTATTCTGATGGAAGGCTATCACACAGTGGTTTATTGACGTTATACAGTCCCGAGAATAAATAGCGTAATTTTGAATGAATTGGCTTGAATCGTAGATTACGATAGTCCTTATAAGGACGCTTTTCTGCAAAGAAAAATATCATTAAATGACTGCATTGATATTCGCGCTTCAGGAATAGAAACAAAGAGTCATAAAGCGATTCTATCGATGTCGCATCCATTAATGCAAAGGACTGTTTATAGGCTTCCTCTGCCAATCTGTCACTTTGTTCCTGATTTAGGGTTAAAGACTCTATCTGCGTTTTCAGTAACTGCTCATTTTTTCTTAAATGGTCAACCTGATACTCAATCAATGAACTGATGTTTCTCCCGTTAACATGTGGGAGGTTTAATTTTGAAAGCAGATTAGGGTTGTCTAGGAAGAATCTTGGGTTTCTTCCCAGATAGTCAATAACGACTGGCTGATTATCAACAGGTTCTCTGTTGACTGCCATAAACATCAAATAGAATTGATATCATATACCTATAAGTATAGATGCTTTTTTCTTATTGCCAATTAAGCGTTTTAAGTAGGCTGGAGGCCAAAGGAAGATTAATAAGGTCAGCGTGCTTTAATGTTACAGGAATAAAAAAGCCCCGCGATTAGCGGGGCTTTTTGCAGACTAGATAACTGTCTAATTTAGTCTATTGTGCAACTACGTTGATTGCACTAGGACCTTTTTCACCTTGCTCAGTATCAAAGCTTACGCTTTGTCCTTCGGCAAGTGACTTGAAGCCATCAGCCTGGATAGAACTGTGATGAACAAACACATCTGCGCTGCCATCAGCCGGTGAAATAAACCCAAATCCTTTACTATCGTTAAACCATTTTACTGTACCTGTAGCCATTTTTGGACACCTCTTAAATAATTAAAAAACAATGTATTAGCATGCAAATTGTTGTGGAACTGTTACGGAAGAGGCTGCTTTTTACATTGCGTATAACTACCGGGAACCGCTACAAATTTTTTACTAATGACCGCACCATATAGCTTTCCGCAAAGAAAGACTATCTTTTTACGAAATTAATCTGAAAAACAAGCGATTAAAGGGCTGAGAGCCCTCAAATTGTTTGATTTCTGGGCGGTGATCGGCAATTAGCAATGCTATTCTAGGGCGTGATTTTCAACAAGCTAATGATTTTTTCATGAAAAAAGTATGTGTCTATTGTGGTTCTAGTTCAGGAAGACGGCCTGAGTATGGTTACGCGGCACGTAGCCTTGCCAAAGCGCTAACTCTGCGGGGTATTGGACTGGTTTATGGCGGTGCTAGTGTCGGTATTATGGGCGAGATTGCAGATGCGGTTATAGCTGGCGGCGGTGAAGTCATTGGTGTTATACCTCAAGCGTTGGTCGATAAAGAGGTCTCTCATAACGGGTTAACAGAATTAAAAGTCGTCGCTTCGATGCACGAAAGAAAGCAAGTCATGATGGATCTTTCGGATGGGTTTATTGCCCTTCCCGGGGGCTTGGGTACTCAGGAAGAGTTA
>JBLHKL010000042.1:0-17539 GCA_047618295.1 Gammaproteobacteria bacterium
CGAGCGTATCGTTCAGTGTGAAATTATGACTGAACTAATTTGGTTTGAAGAAGAAATAGATGACGTCACAGCTTACTTGAACGAATCCTTCTATCATTTCAATCCTGATAAATAAAATTATCGAACAATAGTATTGTTCATCCAGGTTTCTTAAAGACCACAATTTATTGTTATACAATCGTTGGCTCTAATTCGTTTTCAATAAGGCCGCCGATATATCTAATTGATTGACCTTCAAACTTTTTAAACTTCAGACCAATAGCAACATCTTCTCCTTCGACGTCAGGAAGAATAACGGAATAGTAAATTTGGCAAGAGACCGCCACCACATGCTGTTCTTCATCAATGGGTACAGTAAATTTCGTATTAACAACTATATTGTCTTCATACTTTATTCGTTGTCCACGTGGATTTAATGCCTCAGCAATAGCTCTTGTGCAACGAATCTGCAATCCATCCGGTGAAATATCATAAATACTTGCGGTTATATATCGCTTGTCATCTAGATATATCGTAATTGGCAGCTTGATATGTACCCGAGGATACTTCCTTGTCTCTTCATAAAAGTCGTATGGCTGATCGCCGTGTTTAGTATTCATTTTTAAAACCTCGCTGTTTTTCAAATGACTTAACTAAATATAAGTAATTAGTCGTTACTCAAACAAGGTTATTGTGTTAATTATGTGACACATGCACATAGTCTGAACTAAAGTTTACTGCGCGAGAGGAATAATTAAATGATTGGTGTAAAAACTATCATCTCAAAATAAGATTAAGCTTGATCTGTTGCTATAGGGAGACGCTTTGCTTTTGATGACTTCAAATTTATCAGGTTACCAAATAACATTAAGCTAGCACCCAAGATAACTGCAACTTCAAATGCTTCGTTATAGAAAATGACTCCAACAACTGCAATCAATGGCAATCGCAAAAAGTCCAAAGTAACGACAATGCCTGCTTCCGTTAATTTCATCGCATTGGTAATACAATAATGCGCTGTTAAAGCTGTTATCCCAACGACACCTAACCATAACCACTGTTCCAGGTTAGGAAACACCCAGTCATTAATAGTCAACAGCAAGCCAATGGGTAATTGTATGAGACACATATAAAACAAGACAGTTAATGTATCTTCTGTGTTTGATAATGCCTTGGTTGTGACATGCGATACCGAATAGCCGATAGCTGCGATCAAAACAATAATTGATGCAGAATCTACAATCTCTATACCTGGTTTTAAAATGACATAAACGCCTGCCACTCCAAATAAAACGGCTATTACTTTTCTTGCGGTTATTCCTTCCTTCAAGAACAGCGCTGCGATTACCAAAGTCCACAGTGGCACAGTGAATTCCAGAGCAAAGACATGCGCCAAAGGTAATAAACCAAGTCCAAGAAACCAGCCATACTGACCGACGAAATGAAAAACATTACGCACAATATGTAGCTTTATGCGTTTACTTGAGAATAGTCTGGTTTTTTTCGACTTATAGATTATTAAAGTAATGATAATCAGACTAATTACACTACGGAAAAAAAGAATTTGAAAGGTCGTAATCTCTCCGGCAAGTTCTCTCGCGCCAATAGCCATCATACTTAATGAGACTAAGCCTCCGATCATCCATAACGCTACATTCATTTTATATTACAGTTATTATTTTTATGAAAATAAAATGTTTAGTTATTCAGCATTAGGCATTTTCCTGTCATGCCTTTGTATTGCTTTAACCGAAGAATAGGTGGACACACTATAGGGTACTAAATAAGTGAGAATAATCTGAGATACGTTTGCTCGAGTTAATATTCCCTCAAAGATCGCATCACCATGATTAATTATTGCCAGAATAGAACCGACAATAAGTGACATTTTAAGTGCCATAAAGACAACCTCTTTCAATAATGCAATCTCTATGAATTCGACTGTCCGCATTCGATTGATTCTTCTTTCCACGCCGTTGAACTTCTATTTAACAAGCTTAATCTGATGCGCTTATTAATTTATAAACAAAAATTATTAAATCGCTTTTCTTCCCTCTATTGCATGGGCGATGGTCAAGCTATTAACGTATTCAAGCTCTCCTCCCATGGGTACGCCATGTGCTATCCGGGAGACTGCTTTACCACGGGCTTTTACCATTTCGCTGATAAAATGTGCTGTAGCTTCGCCCTCTACTGTACTGCTAGTCGCAAGTATCACTTCTTTTAATTCTTCATCATCCAATATTTTCGGTAATTCATTAAGACCAATATCATCAGGGCCGATACCATCAAGCGGTGATAAGTGTCCAAGCAAAACAAAATAACGACCTCGGTAATTTGCTTCTTCAATTGAATCAACATCGGATGGGTTTTCTACAATACAAAGCATGCTGTCATCACGCTTTTTATTTTCACAAAGATGACATAGTGTATTTTCAGTGTAGGTACGGCAACGTTCACAATGTCCAATGTTTTCCATTGCATCTGCCAGAACTCTTGAGAGATGTTTTGCAGCATCGCGATTTCTTTGTAATAGCTGATGGGCAATACGTTGAGCTGACTTTCTTCCAATGCCGGGCATACAACGCAACGCTTCGACCAGTTGCTCTAACAAGGACTGTTGGATCATAAGACTATTCTATAATTACAAATACTAAAACGGAAGTTTCATTCCTGGCGGCAGACCCATGCCATCAGTAACGCTAGCCATTCTTTCCTGTGTCATTGTTTCTACACGTCGATTTGCATCATTTACGGCTGCGGCAACAAGATCTTCAACCATTTCTTTATCATCTTTCATCAACTCTGGATCAATAACGACACGTTTTACATCATGTCGGCCATTCATTGTTACTTTAACCAAACCTGCTCCTGATTCACCAATGACTTCTGCATCAGCAAGTTCTTTTTGAGCTTTTTCCATATTGGCCTGCATCTGTTGGGCCTGCTTCATGATATTTCCCATACCACCTTTCATCGTGTTATTTCCTCTTAATTAAATATGTTGTCTATTGGGGTTGAATTGAATCTTTGTCAACTGATGCATTAAATGTATCCATTAACGATTTCACTGTTGGATCATTGTTGACAGAATTTTCAGCAGCCTTCTGCCTGTCTCGCTCTAATCGAGCATTGGTTTCAGCAGGTGTTTCATTGCTTGAGTCTTCAACCAGGATTACTAATTTAACATCTGCTCCAAACCGCGTTTGGATGGCTTGCTCCAAACGTTCTTTTTGATTTTGGTTTAACAGTAAGTGTTCCTGTGCTGGTGCTAATGCCAATTCTATACGATTATCTGTGTGTGATTTTAAGACACAGTTTCCAGCTAGTTCTTTCATTAATCCGACTAATGCCATCTCATCGATAATCTTTTTCCATTCATTATCAGTACTTACATTTTTTATTGGTATGTCGTCACGTGGTGCTGCTGGAATGTGTTCTGGAGCTACATCGGTCTTAACTGCCACTTCGGATGAAGCTTTCGGCATTGCTTCTTGCGTGCTTGGTCTACTTGCCGGTTTGAGTGTTTGTGGTTTGCTGACCACTTCATTACCCGCCATCGGCCTAAATGCCAACATCCTAATCATAACCATCTCAAAGCCTGACTTAACATCCGGGGCCAAATAAAGATCCTTCCGCCCCATCATGCCGATTTGATAATAAAGTTGAGCATCTTCTTTATTCATTGCGTTGGCAAAATCGACTAATACTGAATTATCTTTTAATGGGTTGCTAGAGTCCGTTGGCAATAATTGAATGATCGCTATTTTTTGTAGCAGGCTTAAAAACTCTGCCAACAAGGCATCAAAATCAGGACTTTGTAATGCAATAGTTTCGACTGTATTAAGTAATTCTTCTGGATCAGCATCAATCAACGCCTGAATCAAACCATTTAGATCAGCGCTGTCGATAGTACCCATCATGGTGCGTACTTGGGACTCTTCCAAAGCACCGCCACCATAGGCAATCGCTTGATCCAATAAACTTAGTGCATCACGCATACTTCCTGCGGCACCACGAGCAATGAGCTCTGCCGAACCAGCATCAAACTCAATATTCTCTTGACCTAAAATCATTTCAACTTGCTTGGTGATTTGATCATTAGTTAAATGACTCAAATTAAATTGCAAACATCGTGACAATATTGTCACAGGTAATTTTTTGGGTTCAGTTGTCGCCAGTAAAAACTTTACATGCGGAGGGGGTTCTTCAAGTGTCTTTAATAAGGCATTGAAACTGTGATTGGAGAACATATGAATTTCGTCTATTAAATAGACTTTATATCGCCCACTGCTCGGTGCGTATTGAACATTATCCATCAAGTCACGTGTTTCCTCGACCTTGGCACGCGATGCGGCATCCACTTCAATTAAATCAACAAACCGGCCTTCGTCTATCGCAACACAGGCACTACATGTGCCACAGGGCGTAGAACTCACACCAGTATCACAATTCAAGCACTTGGCCAGAATTCTAGCCAAGGTCGTCTTGCCCACACCACGGGTACCGGTAAATAAATAGGCATGATGTAAACGGTCTTGGTCCAGCGCATTCGTTAATGCCTTCAAAACATGTGATTGTCCGACCATATCTTGGAATGACTTAGGTCGCCATTTACGGGCAAGTACTTGATAACTCATTGAATTTTTGTTGCTCTTCTTTTAAGTAAGATTAAAAAATAACGTCAGAATTTAATCATGCATCATACATCAGGAGAGCCTTCCCCGCGAAGCGTTTTGGGTTTTCAATCCAGACAAGTGTCATATGGGTACTCTGTATAGATAGAATAAATATTGGAGGCGACCCGTACCGTCCCTACCCCGGCACACACATCCACTGCTGCCGTTGCTTCCTTCCGGACCTGGCGGGATTCACAATTTCGTGTTGCGAGGGGACCGGCACAGGCCACCATTGAACGAGGACGGATGGTATCAATTAAGAAACCATTTTGACACAACGATTATTTATACCTGTCTGAATCGAATGCCACTTACGTAAGACCGTCTTTCCCGCGCAGGCGGGAATCCAGTTAAACATGAGATACTATATTCACTAGATCTCCGCCTCGGTCTATGTTCCATACTCGACTCTACCACCTACACACCCCTCAAGGGGGTACCGAGGTCCATGTAGGCGTGCGCGGAGATGACAAACGAAAATTATTATCTTTGAAGCTTAAGTAAGTGCCATTCCTATCTGATTTTAATTATTAGAAATGATTGTCACCATGACACTAGTCAATGTCGCCAAATCATCATTACTTATAATGTAGGGAGGCATTACATAGACCAGCTTACCAAAGGGACGTATCCAAACACCCGTTTCTACAAATTTCGGTACTATTGCTTTCATATCAACCACTTCTTTTAATTCCACAACACCGATGCCACCTAAAACACGAACATCCTTCACCTGCGGTAAGTGGCGGCAAGGAGCCAACCCTGCCTCCAAAGATTGTTGAATTCGATTAATATTCTCTTGCCAGTTGGATTCTAGCAATAAGCGAATACTGGTAAGCGCCGCACTACAAGCCAATGGATTTGCCATAAAGGTAGGTCCGTGCATAAAGACCCCGGGGTCGCCACCATCAATCGTTACATGAATATCTCGTGTCGTTAAGGTAGCTGCAAGAGATAAATAACCACCTGTGAGTGCCTTACCAATACACATAATGTCGGGGACAACATCGGCATGTTCACAGGCAAATAATTTCCCGGTTCGACCAAAGCCTGTCGCTATTTCATCGAAGATCAACAACACATTATACTCATCACATAATTTGCGAGCTTGCTTCACATAATCCGCAGAATAAAACCACATACCACCCGCGCCTTGTACTATCGGCTCCATGATTAAGGCGGCACAATCCTCTCCGTGTTCAATTAATGCTTTTTTGAGTGCCGCAATATTATTATCCGTGCATGGCTCGCCAAAACGACATTGCGGTTGCTCAATAAATATCTGCTCAGGCAGTACGCCTGAAAAAAGACTGTGCATACCTGTCTCAGGATCGCATACCGACATCGCGCCTAAAGTATCACCGTGATATCCCGAACGTAGACTAATGAATCGTTGTCGTTTGAATTCTCCTTTAGCATGCCAATATTGAATCGCCATCTTCATAGCGACTTCAACCGCAACTGAACCGGAATCGGAATAAAAGACAACGTCTAAAGAATCAGGCGTAATGGCAATTAACTTCTCAGTCAGCGCTATTGCCGGTGTATGTGTCAAACCACCGAACATAACATGAGCCATGTCCTTAAGCTGCCGTTCCAATGCCAGATTCATCTCTGGATGGTTATAGCCATGAATAACACTCCACCAGGACGACATACCATCAATCAGTTCCTGCCCATTGCTTAGTTTTAGACGCACACCATCGGCAGAGGCAACATGATAAACTGGCAAGTCAGAAGACATGGCGCTATACGGGTGCCAGATTGAGTTTTTATCTATATTGAGTAATTCGTCAAAGTCTTGCATGGTGGTTTATGATAATACTTATTAGCACTTGTGACATTGCATAATGTTTAATATAAAATTTAATTATTGAACTTAGAAATCTTTCTTAACGTCCTACGTTTAGAAAACATTTTTTAATATCTAAATGGAGTAAATCGTGTCTATTAACTTTTTTAATACAAAGAATATATCCCGAATCAGTGCCAGCCTTTTGCTTGTATTCGTTTCTTTATTTGCCGTTGCTGATGAACATGCACCAACAGCGGTCATCGAAACAAAATTCGGCGATATCGAGCTCCGCTTGTTCCCCGGTGATGCACCAAAGCATGTGGAGAATTTTTTAACACTGGCAAAATCTGGTTTTTATGATGGCACTATTTTCCATCGCATCATCCCAGGCTTTATGATTCAAGGCGGAGACCCAAATACGAAAGGCACTGACAAATCACTCTATGGCACAGGTGGTCCCGATCACAGCGTCCCTGCTGAGTTTAATAAACGCCCACATAAAAGAGGCATACTTTCTATGGCTCGCTCACAAGATCCTAACAGTGCCGGCTCTCAGTTTTTTATTGTTGTACAGGATTCAAATTTTCTTGATGGTCAATACACCGTCTTTGGTGAAGTCACTAAAGGTATGGAGATCGCTGACAAGATCGTTTCGCAAAAAAGAGATGGCCGAGATAATCCAGAAGTACGTATTCCAATGAATGTGATAGTAGTAGAAGCTGAAACTGCTGAATAATCAGTAAACTTAAAAAGCCCCTTACCTAGGGGCTTTATTATTGCTGCTATCGACCCGATAGCAACCATTCAAGTCAATTTATATAAACTTCAGCTTCCCAGCGTAGGCTGGTCATTGATTGCAAATCATAATTATTTTGTATCAGATTATTAAAAATACTTTCCTGTCTTAGCTCCAATACAAATACTCATAGTATTATTTGATTCATATCAATCAAACTCATGGTTCGATAGCAATAAAATGAACTAAATTGAATAATATTGGGCTATAATGATTGCTATGTTGATGCAATTTAAAAGTAAACAGCGAAAAATCGCGTCTATATCAGTATCCCTGTTCATGGGCAGCTGGCTGTTGTTATTGTGTCAAACATGTTTTGCCGCTAACAACGATATTAAGAGTCATAGCGAACCTTCAACTGAAACATCAAGCTCATGTCATACACCTGAAAATATTGCCTTAGAACAAACAAGTAAGGTTAATGATGAGCACTGTTTGGGGGCTTGTGATTGTGATGCTATAACGATTGCTGTTAGTACTGACAAGAATTCTGAATTAAAAGAAAAGACAAAATATTCGCCTGATATATATACTTATCTCACGCCTGAAATAATAATTTCTACTCGGGCACCTCCAAGTTATAGGATATCAACGACCCCTGAACGAGCACTTCTCCTCCCGCTTCAGACCTACAGCGTACTTCTGATTTAAACACCCCTTCTCTTGTATTCGCTGATCGATTTACTAATCGATCGTCGTTTTGTTTCCTGTATTAGAGGTGTGTTATGTGTGTTACCCGAATTAAGAAATATATTGGACTATTTTTATTATTGATAGCTCCAGCTGAGTTAATCGCTAATGAATTAACGTTGGCAGACGCTGAGCAATTGGCAATAAATTCAGACTTCATTATCAAACAATATACTGCACGATCAGAAAGTTTGGATGAACGAGCAATTGCGGATGGGCAACTGCCCGATCCAAAATTAAAGCTAGGCATCATGAATATGCCTATTGATAGTTTTGATCGTAGTCAGGAAAACATGTCGCAATTGCAGTTTGGTGTTCAACAATCCTTTCCACGTGGTCGCACACTTCATTACAAGCGTCTTCAAACTGAAGATATTGCCGATGTTGATCAAGCGAAGGCATTAGAGCAAGAGAAAAAAGTCTTGCGAGCATTACGCAATAGTTATCTCAGTTTATATTTAAATGTAAAAACTGAATCATTCCTTCAAGAGAATCGAAACTTATTTACACAGTTACTCGATATTACACAACGTCAATATGCTGTAGGCCGAGATAACCAACATGATGTACTTCGAGCACAACTTGAATTAGCACTTATTGATGATCGTATCGCTGAGATTACTGGTGAAAAAGAAATCTCATTGGCCGAGTTAGCTAAATGGGTTGGTGATGTGTCTGCACAAAGACCGTTACCAGAAAAGTTTCCAGAAATACGTTTACCATTGAGTCTTGATGTGATTGTTACGAGATTAACCTCCCATCCATTAATACAAGTTGAAGATGCCATTGTTAATGCCAGCGATAAAAACATCAAGATAGCTGAGGAACAATATAAGCCGGCTTGGATGTTAGATCTGACCTACGGTGAACGAACAGGCAATAATCTGAATGGTAGCAGTAGAGATGATTTTGCATCCGTCATGGTGATGGTGGAATTACCCATCTTTACTGATAAACGACAGGATAAACGTTTAGCCGCAAGCAAGTTAGAACATATGGCGTCTCAATATGCACGTAGTGATCGCCTATTGGAGTTGAAACGACAGGTTGAAAAGGAACATGCAAACTGGATACGTATGGGACAACGACTTGAACTTTATGAAACACGTGCAACTGTCGATGCAGCACAAAATTCAGAATCAACATTAAAAGCCTATCAAAACGACCAGACCGATTTTACGACCTTGATGCGTGCACGATTAACTGAGTTAAATACGCAGTTAGACATGTTGAAGATTCGAGTTAACCAAGCAAAATCTCAAGCAAACCTGCTGTACTACTCAAGGGAAATATTATGAAGAAACTAATCATTACCTTGATTTTAATTTTCATAGGTCTTTCGGTCGGTATTCTAATTGAAAATAAATTTTATGTTTCACAAATATTATTTAAATCGAATATGAATTCAGACTATGAATCTAATCATTCTTTTTCTAAATCAAAAGAAAAAGAAGTGATGTATTGGGTTGCTCCAATGAACCCAACATATCGACGTGATGAGCCCGGCAAGTCACCGATGGGAATGGATTTGATTCCGGTGTATGAAGGCCGTGAAGTGGACATGACTGAAGAGACCTCTATCGTCAAGATAAGTCCTGAGGTGATTAATAATCTCGGTGTACGCTCGACCAAAGTAGAACGCGGGCCACTATGGAAAAGAATAGGTACAGTTGGTTATATTGATTATGACGAAACACGAATCAATCATATACATACTAGAACGGAAGGCTGGATAGAAAAACTGCAAGTTCGTGCTGAGGGTGAAAAGGTTAAACGAGGGCAACTTTTATTCGAACTTTATTCGCCGCTTTTGGTGAATGCCCAGGAAGAATATTTACAAGCATTAGCCAGTGGTAATCGAAGATTGGCTGGAGCATCACAGGAGAAGCTTTCAGCACTAGGTATCTCAAAATCACAGATTGATAGATTGGAAAAATATAAAAAAGTTACTCAGAACATTCGTTTTTATGCCCCTCAATCAGGTGTATTAATAAATCTCGGTGTGCGCGAAGGAATGTATATTAAGCCTGAAACGCAGATTTTAAGTATTGCCAATCTTGATACCATTTGGCTATTAGCTGAAGTATTTGAACGACAAGCGAATTGGGTCGAGGCAGGTCAAAGTGCGGAAGCTACGTTGCCTTCAATGCCGGGTGTTATCTGGAAAGGAACGGTTGAATATGTTTATCCTGATCTTGATCCCGTCACAAGAACGCTACGAGTTCGAATACGTTTTGATAATTTGAAAGAAAAGTTAAAACCAAATATGTATTCACATGTCACTATTTTCGCTGGAGAAAATAAAGATGTCATAAGCATTCCACGAGAAGCCTTGATACGAGATGCCAAGCAACAACGAGTTATAAAAGCGCTGGGAGAGGGTCGTTTTCAAGCACAGGAAGTTGTCGCAGGCATTGAGAGTGGTGACAGGATCGAAATCATTTCGGGTTTAAACGAAGGCGATAACATTGTTATCTCTTCACAATTTCTAATTGATTCTGAGTCAAACCTCAAAGCAAGTCTAAATCGTATGCAATCCGTTGTTGATCCTATGCAGGGTCAATCAATGGATCATTCTGAGATGAGTAAGGAATAAATTATGATTGAACATATTATACGATGGTCAATCAATAATCGATTTCTGGTTATTCTAGTCAGCGTCATCGTCATGGTTTGTGGTGTGTATATCGTAAAGCAGACACCGATAGATGCGATACCGGATCTTTCTGATGTGCAAGTTATTATAAAAACACCTTTCCCAGGACAGGCGCCACAGGTAGTTGAAGATCAGATAACGTACCCACTATCGACGGCAATGTTATCCGTTCCCTATGCCGTTACTGTTCGGGGCTATTCTTTTTTTGGAGATTCCTACGTCTATGTCATCTTTGAAGAAGGAACCGATCTATATTGGGCACGATCTCGCGTACTAGAATATCTAAGTCAAGTTGCTAGTCGATTACCTCCGGGAGCAAAACCTGAGCTTGGACCAGATGCAACAGGGGTTGGTTGGATCTATGAATATGCATTAGTTGATCGAAAAGGCAATCATGACTTATCTCAATTACGATCATTACAAGACTGGTTTCTTAAATATGAATTACAAACTGTTCCTGGTGTTGCTGAAGTTGCCACCATTGGTGGAATGGTTAAACAATATCAGGTGGTTGTCGATCCTGATCAGTTACGTGCATACGATATCCCTATATCAACGATTAGCAATGCCATAAAAAAAGCCAATCAAGAGGTAGGGGCATCCGTTATTGAAATGGCAGAAGCCGAATATATGGTTAGGGTCACAGGTTATATTAGTGGCTTGGAAGAACTGCGCAACATTCCACTAGGTGTCAATGTAAGAGGCACACCAGTTCTACTTAATGATGTAGCACAAGTTCGAATTGGGCCACAGCTTCGTCGTGGTATTGCTGAACTCAATGGTGAAGGTGAAGTCGTAGGTGGTGTTATCGTTATGCGTTGGGGTGAAAATGCCAAAAAAGTAATCAATTCAGTTAAAGAAAAATTAAACGAGCTGCAAAGAGGTTTGCCAGAGGGTGTTGAAATTATTGAAACCTACGATCGTTCTGACTTAATTGAACGAGCAATAAATACATTGAAAGATGCGCTGACGCAGGAGCTGATTCTGGTTGTTATTGTTTGTATCTTCTTTCTACTGCATTTTCGCTCTGCTCTGGTTGTTATTGTCAGTCTCCCACTTGGAATATTGTTGGCATTTATCATCATGAATATTCAAGGAATCAATGCCAATATTATGTCTTTGGGAGGGATAGCCATTGCTATTGGTGTTATGGTCGATGCTGCTATCGTGATGATTGACAACGTTCATAAACATATCGAACGCAACAATGATAATACTGATCATTGGAAAATCATTGCGACAGCAACGACTGAAGTTGGCCCACCATTGTTCTTTTCATTACTGATAACCGGGCTCAGTGTATTACCTATTTTTACGCTTCAGGCACAAGAAGGCCGTATGTTTTCGCCACTGGCGTTTACCTGGGTTTATGCAATGATATCAGCAACCATTCTTGCTGTTACAGTCGTACCTGTATTGCTAGGTTATTTTATAAAAGGCGGTGTTATATCGTCAGAAAAAAATCCAATAACACGTCTATTAAACATTCTCTATAAACCAATCATACGGTTTGTGCTTAATGTTCCTATATCAACGGTATTTGTTGCTCTATTGATAATGATTGTCGGACTCTGGCCATTTACACAATTAGGTAGTGAGTTTATGCCTGAATTAGATGAAGGCGACTTGATGTATATGCCGACAACATTACCCGCCATTTCAATCGGTAAGGCACAACAAATATTACAACAGACAGACAAATTGATTCGCACCGTACCTGAGGTCGATACCGTATTTGGCAAGATTGGCCGTGCGGAAACGGCAACTGATCCGGCACCCTTAACGATGATTGAAACATTAATTCGTTTTAAACCGCGTAGTGAATGGCGTCAAGGAATGACGCTTGAAGGGCTAAAAACAGAATTCAATGCTTTGGTTAATCTGCCCGGAATTACCAACGCTTGGGTTATGCCAATTAAGACACGTATCGATATGTTAGCCACAGGTATTAAGACGCCAGTGGGTATAAAAATAGCGGGCACTGATCTGAAAGTAATAGAAAATATTGGTCGTAAGATTGAACAGATACTTAAAGATGTTCCTGGTACTGCTTCGGTTTATGCTGAACGTGTTGCAGGCGGTCGTTACCTTACCGTAGATATTAATAGAGTTAATGCTGCTCGATTAGGACTTAATATCAGTGATATTCAGGATATTGTTCGTACCGCTGTTGGCGGGATGAATGTTTCTGAAACAGTTGAAGGACTGGAACGTTATCCAATTAATATTCGCTATCCGCATGAACTTCGTGACTCTCCAGAACAATTACGTTTGTTACCCATAGTCACACCTACAGGTGCAAGAATACCTTTAGGTGATGTTGCGTCGATCAATGTGACCGATGGCCCACCGATGATCAAAAGCGAAAATGCGCGCATCAATGGATGGATCTTTGTTGACACGAAGGATCGTGATCTAGGTAGTTATGTGAATGATGCACGAAAACGCGTTGCGAATAACGTAGATTTACCGGCAGGTTACTCAATAAGTTGGTCAGGTCAATATGAATACATGTTACGTGCAATGGAGCGTTTAACCATAGTCGTGCCGGTCACCTTGCTGATAATATTTATATTGCTTTACCTCAACTTTAGAAAATTAGGTGATGTGTTTTTAATTATGGGTTTTTTGCCGTTTGCTTTGGGTGGAGGTGCATGGTTTTTATATTTCTTAAATTACAATCTTTCAGTCGCTGTTGGTGTTGGGTTTATTGCTCTGGCAGGTATCGCGGTTGAATCTGGTGTCGTTATGCTTGAGTTTCTTAATAAATCTGTTGATTCATTAAAATCATCAAAAGAAGAATTTAGCAGAGAAAAGTTGATTAGTAATATTGCTGATGCTGCAAGTCAACGAGTTCGACCTATCATGATGACGACATGTTCAACCATTGCAGGATTACTGCCTATTATGTTCATAAATGGTTCAGGCTCAGAGATTATGACGCGTGTCGCAGCACCGATGATTGGAGGCATGATTAGCGCAACTTTATTAACGTTAGTTGTTATACCTGCGGTATTTTATGTATGCAAACGACACAAGTTAATTAACAAACATTAATTAAATGTATTAGATTAAGTCGTTATTTTCATCTTGCGGCATTTCATCCAATACTTTTTCAGGTACTGACAACTTAACTCCAATAGCCAAGCAGAAATCCATTGATCTGAATTAGGCCACGGCCATTGTCCAAACGCATCTGTCCTGAGTTTTCTATAATGTTCAGCGCCTACAAGATGTCGTCCCATATTGAAAAGATTATAGACTGCAGCATGGATCCCCAAAAATCGTTGCGCCTGCGATGCCGACTTGAATAGCTTCGCAGTTTATCTGTTACGATTTCCCTAGGCTCACCACCATATCTCCGCAGCAGACGCTTGAAGAATCGCTTTGCTGCTGAACCATCTCGGCGCAACTGTAGAAATACATCAACAACTTCACCATCTTGGTCAACGGCTCTCCATAAATACTGTTGCTTGCCGTTTATCTTCACAAAGACTTCGTCGATATAGAATGTGTCGCCATAGCCTTGGTGTCGGCGCTTCAATCGTCTGGCATATCTTCGACCAAATTTGATACACCATAACCTGATGGATTCATAGCTGACAATAATGCCACGCTGTGCCAAGAGATCTTCAATATCTCGATGGCTGAGATTGAACCGAAAGTAAAGCCAGACGGCGTAGCTAATGATATCGGGTGAAAACCGGTGACGTTTGTATGTATGCATTCCCGTATTATCCAATTTCGGGAGTTAAGTTGTCAGTACCACATATACTAGTATAATCAGTAGATGGATGATTCTTCATTTAAGATTCAATATCGTGAAGGTGAACTTGAAAATTTAATTCGAGTAAGAAACAAGTATGTCGAATTAATTGAAAATTACATTTCAGAATCTAAAAACATATCGAAAAACAAATTACTCGGCACACTATTCGATACTGTGTTTTATATTGGGATTTGCAACATGCGAGGACACTCACCTTCAGTAAAAGAAATATATCTTAGCATTCAGGAAGAACGTAATACTTCACTAAGGCAGCTAGAAATTCTAGAACAATCAAATGTAATAAATCGTATTTCAGACAGCAGTGACTCACGCATAAAAAGAATACACCTGACTGATAAATTTCGTAAAGATTTAGAAAAATTTATAGATGAATGGATTGATCCTAGAAAACAAAATAAAATGTTAAAATGAAATTCAATCTTTTATTATTGCCACCTACCAGCCAGTGATAACGGTGTAGCTCAGGTTCTGCATTGACTGACTTTATCAATATGAGAGGCAGTAATATTGTGATCATGATCTTGGGAATCAAGAAATTTTGCTTCCAATACATATGCGAGTGATTCCAGTTCATTCTTACATTCAGCGTCGTCATCGACACCGGTCTGATATTGTAGGTAATGAACCAATTCGTGCAACAAAATTCCCTTGCCTTCTTCGGTATCCAGATCAATTGAGTCGAGGAGATAAACGGACCCATCATTAAAATTATATAAACCAAAAATCTGCAAGCTATCCAAATTAACCGACTGCGGTAATTCACCACCAAAGGCGACTTCAGCTATTTCTTTAGAAGAGACCTTTTTAATATCCGGGATATTATCTATATCATAGGAAAACGATGAATGACTGTTAATCCATCCAAGTAGACCGGCGGCAAGCTCTCCTTCTGTATTAAATGAATCCAGATCAAGTTTAAATCCGGCTTCAACTTGTGTTTGTTCTACATCGCTGGATACGTCAATAACATGATCATGGTCATCAGTAGTAGTTGCACTTGCATTCTGATACATCAGGCCGGCAGTGAGCACCATGACTGACACGACATTTGCCCGACGTCGGTTTTTGACACGTTTAATACCTTCAAGGAAATCGGAACGTTGGTCTTCTTTTATTTGAAAACCTTGAGCTTCTGCGAACTTAACGATTTGTTCGTAAGAAGCAGGATCTTTCTTTTCTAACCCATGCTCATGAACAAGTGTGTGTTGACCATTGATAATACAAGGGTGAACCATAGCTTGTTGCTTCTTCCTAGAAGTCATTGCCCACTTGATCCTATCAACCCAACTCGCTGAATTTTTCTGTTCTTCGATAAATTTCAAATCGTTTAGAATGTCAGAAGATTTACTCATTCTAGTATGCTCAATAATCGTAATGTATTATTCATATATAAACTATAGCTATTAAAGTCTGTTATGAGAATAAAATTAGGTTCAATTTTGAACATCTTAAATGTTTCCTCGATTTGAGTGATAAATTAATATAAATAAATATCTTGATTTATTTCAGATGTCGGCAAGATAAATATACCTGCGAAATGAATTGGACAACAAGCTGACCCGTCGCGACATCCCTTGACCCTCGTGAGGTACTAATGTAATGAACCATCCCCACCTTTCACTTATCTGACAATACACGTTTTTCGATTTAGTATTGCTAAGTGATTAAATCAAAATGGGAGATTTATTATGAATATTAGCATGGTAGGTATTGATATTGCCAAAAACGTTTTCCAGTTACACGGCGTTGATAACACAGGCAAATCTGTTTTAAAGAAACAGATGTCACGTGACAAACTCAGTGTCTATATTGCTAATCTATCACCGTGCACAATTGTCATGGAATCGTGTGGTGGCGCCAACTACTGGGCAAGCGTTTTTGAGAAAAACGAGCATACAGTAAAACTCATTAGCCCGCAGTTCATAAAGCCCTTCGTCAAGACAAACAAGAACGATGCTAATGATGCTGAGGCGATAGTTGAGGCAGCGAGCAGGCCCGCAATGAGATTCGTTCCGATTAAACGAAATGAACAACAAGATATTCAATCAATCCACAGAATTCGCAGTAGGGTCGTGCGAAACAGGACCGCCCTCATCAATGAGATCAGAGGATTGAATCTGGAGTATGGAATTACGATTGCAGCAGGTGCTGCGAAGGTTAAGCGGTCATTATCGCTGATTATATCTGACAGCAAGAATGGGCTCACGGCCTTATCACGAGAATGTATGCAAGGACTCTATGATGAGCTCATAGATATTGAAATCAGAGTGAAGAACATGAATAAGAAGATAAAAATTATCTGCCAACAGAACGAGACCTGTCAACGCATACTAAAGATCCCCGGCGTAGGTGAATTAACAGCAACGGCCATGGTTTCTGCAGTACCCAATGCGAATGAATTTAAAAATGGTCGTCATCTGTTTGCCTGGTTGGGTCTGGCTCCAAGACAATCATCAAGCGGCGGCAAACAGGTTTTGCTTGGCATTAGTAAACGAGGCGATAGATATTTACGGACCTTACTTATACATGGGGCAAGAGCAGGTTTGAGCCATTACAAAAATAAAGATAATGAATATGGTCGCTGGTTAACAAGGAAAAAGGAGACGCTTTGCTTTAACAAGGCAGCTGTCGCGTTAGCGAACAAGAATGCGCGAATTATATGGTCATTACTCAAAACGGGAGAAGAGTTCAATTATGGTTCTCAAGGGGTTGCTGTCTGATACGCAATATCAGGTAGTGTTCATTAAACATAACTGAGAAATATCACAAGTTTGCTTGAATTGATTTTTAATAATGGTTAATAGGTCAAACCGGCTCTTTTAAAACCTGTAACTTGTCACGGCCCTTTAGAGGCCATGGTACTGATGAGGAATTAGAGTGCGGATTTACATTAGGGCACGAGCTTGACTCAGATGCCGAATATATGACTGCAACTTAGATCTTTAACATGAATTGAAAAGCAACTTGCAAAAGGGGATGGTTCATATATGACAAGTTAACTCGTATTAAGTCACCATGTCCCTCTTTATTCATGACAAACGACACCGCTTTCCAAACTCAATATACCGTTTGGCTTTATTATCGATTTAACCTCAGACATCGTGATATCGAAGTTCTACTTTAAGAGCGCGCCTTTGCGTCTTGGAAAGAGGCA
>JBLHKL010000043.1:0-17096 GCA_047618295.1 Gammaproteobacteria bacterium
TAAAGGCAGTACTTTTTATGTTACCGCTGCCTTATCTGAGCAAACACAACGCTCGATCATAAAGCAGGGGTTTGCGGATACAAAAATTATTATCATTGATTCTAGAAAGATTAATTGTCTTAATATTGAAGAACAAATGATTGCCTCAGGGGCAAACTGTCATACAGCAACTACTATCGAAAATGCACAGGATATATTAAATAATAAAACAGACTCTGAAATAATAATGATTGAAAGTCGGTTAGTATTTAAAGATGAAAAAATTAACTCTATCATTTCTTCTATAGATATACGCGACAAAGTAATTTTATTAGTAAACCCAAAAGATATGGCTGAACATACTGAACTAGCTAAAGCTAATAACATTAACAGAATGTTACTCAAGCCTATTAAACGCAATGAATTATTCAGGGAAGTTAATAAAATTATTAATAAAAAAGATGAAAGTCTTGTTGATGATATAAGGGAAGGTGGCCCGAAAGAAGAAGCAACTCCAAAACATATTTTATTAGTTGAGGACAACCCTGATAATCGTATGCTTATTAAGGCCTATCTAAAGAAAACGCCGTACAGTTTAGATGAAGCAGAAAATGGTTCTATCGCAGTAGAACTGTTTAAACAGAATAACTATGATATGGTATTCATGGATGTGCAAATGCCGGTTATGGATGGTCACGAAGCGACTCGATTAATAAGAGAGTGGGAAAAAACGCATGATAAAAATCGCACAAAAATAATTTCATTGACAGCACACGCTATAAGAGAAGAAATTGATAAATGTATGGCTGCGGGATGTGATTCGCACCTAAGTAAACCCATCAAAAAAGCAACTTTATTAAGTGCCATCGAAGAGCTGAGTTAAATTGCCAGCTAAATTCGTCTCAGAGAAACGACGGAATCAGGGTAAATTCAAAGTTAGATAATCATAAACTAGCAGCTATGATTCTAATGCCATAACTAGATAAAATTCCTAAACCTTTGTTCTTAAATAATTTAAAAGATTTAATTACATACTCAATTTAACCATTTTGAATAACTCTATTTGATGGCACATTGATTGCGATACCTCTTGTAATTCAGATTTAATTACAAGAGAGAATATCGCATGATAAAGTTATTTGGGTTCAGAATTACACCATTCTTCCTTTTCATCTTGAGTATGGAATGTTTGTCTTTGTTGGTTTGTGTCTATTTGGGGGTTTTACTCTATAGAGGTACGCCAACATTCGTTTCTTCTGAGACAGTTGATAGCATTATCTATTCTGGAATCGTCCTGTTGCTGCTTATTTCGCTTTTAACGCCGGGTTTTTTCACTCACGTTAATGTAATAAATCATATTAAAAAGACGTTCAATGAAAAGATAATGGGTGTTTTAGCCGCATTATTTACGATGTCAGTTATTGTTTTTTCCAATACTGGAAACCTGGATGAAAAAACAGTTTTTGCAGCAGCTATACTAAGTGCATGCGTTGGATTAAGTGTTACCCAAGTGGGATTGTTTGGAAAATATTGGCGCTTTTTAATTCGCTCGGGTGTAAATTAATGTATTAGTTTGCTTATGATTTTAAATTTTTCGTGTGAAGCATCGCGTAACCATTCAAACAGTACTGATTCAGTATTTAACAAACTGACGTTTGCTTGTTTTAAACGTGTTAACGCAGATTCATAGCTTGTGAATTCTCTAGAAGCAATAGCGTCAATAACAACATAAACATCAAAACCTGCTTGACCAAGATCGATTGCACTTTGGAATATGCAAATATGTGCTTCGACCCCGGTGAGGATAATTTGTTTCTTGCCGAGTTCAGACAGATGCTTTGTGAATCCATCGGCACCTAAGCAAGAAAAACGGGTCTTTTCAAAGGTTAATGATGATTCAGCCAGATTTTGCGTAATGAATGCTTCAGTTGTTCCCAGACCTTTAGGGTACTGTGCAGTTGTGATAACGGGAACATTCAGTTCATTTGCAGCATTTAATAAAATACCTGTGTTTTTTCTCAAGCGATTTATTACTTTATCCGGGATAGCACTGGTTAACTTCTCTTGAACGTCAATGATGATGAGGCAGCTATCCTCGATATCACATAAGAAATTATGTCTGCTTCTTGCTGTCATTTTATTTAGTTAACCATGCATTGATAAGTTCTAGATCTTCTGAAGATAATGTTCCGGCAGCTTGTTTGAGGCTGAGTGTATCAACTAAATA
Source organism: Gammaproteobacteria bacterium (assembly GCA_047618295.1). Lineage (GTDB taxonomy): Bacteria > Pseudomonadota > Gammaproteobacteria > Eutrophobiales > Eutrophobiaceae > UBA7359. The sequence goes on from JBLHKL010000043.1 coordinate 2,207, forward strand.
GTCGTATTTGGCCTGACTATAATTACGTCGTGCTTCGGATGTGGCACGTTGTGATGCCACAACATCAACTGCAGTACGTGTGCCGACTTCAAAGCCTGCTTCAGTCGCTTCTAAAGCTGTTTCACTTGATACAACGGCTTGCTTTAATGCATTCACCTGACTTATACCTGATATCACGCCCAAGTATGCTTCTCTAGTCGATCTTTGTGCAGAACGCCTTGCCCGTTCAAGAGAATACATGGCTATATTATAATTTTCATGCGCTTCTCGAGTTTGAGAGCGGACTAACCCACCTGAATAGATTGGAATATTTAATTCAAGCCCAATTGATGTGGCATGCTGTTTTATAGAACCGAAACGTCCGCCAGAGGAGTCATATGTTTCTGCTGCAACCAGATCAAGTGTGGGTAAGTGCCCCGCAGATTGGCGCTTCACCTCAGTACGAGCTGTTTCAGCGGCGTGACGCGATGCGATGACCCCCAGGTTTTGGTTTAACGATAATTGTGTCCAACTTTCTATGGCTTGAGGTTCAGGGCTGACTAGTGACATGGCATCACCTAATTGATTAAACTCTGTTATATAGTCACCCGTTAATTCACGCATCGCTTCTTGCGCATTATCTATGGCATTTGATGCTTGAATCTCACGAGCTACAGCCAAGTCATATCCTGCCTGAGCCTCATGCACATCAGTAATTGCACTTAAACCAACCTCAAACCGTTGGTTGGCTTGATCAAGTTGACGGCTGAGTGATTTAACTTCAGCCTGTGCAAATTCAAGACTGTCAATATTGGCCAGGATGTCGAAGTAACGTTCGGCTATTCTAATTATTAATTCTTGTTGTGCCTCGATTAGCTCGGCCTCGGCTTGTTTTATTTCACTATCAGCCTGATCTAAAGCGATAATTCTGTCACGTCTGAATATTGGTTGCGTAATACTCAATCGATACCCACGGCTATTGAAATTGACCTCTCCGCTCGAACCTACAGCTGCCCCACCAGATGAGATATCTTGATCATTTCGAATAGTATCTGCACTAAGATTTATAGATGGAAGCAGTTGCGATAAAGCTTGTGGACGTGATTCAAGCACTACACGATGTGAAGCTAGCGCCTGCAAATATTCCTGATCATTCGTCTCAGCCAGTTTATATACATGCAATAAATCTGCTCCAAAGCCATTCATAGAGAGTAAGAGACACAAGGCAAGGAAACATGTCTTTTTTATAAGGCAAAATGTATTCATACAGAAGAATTCTTATCTTATTTATTATTGTTCTAGGACATTTATCAATATTGAGCCATATCTGTATCAACAGTATTGGCCCAGGCATCAACGCCACCTTCAAGATTGGTGATATTACTATAGTCTTGACCCTCTAAATAATTCGCTACTTGAAAGCTACGCATGCCATGATGACAAATAACGATTATTTCATCATCTGCTTTATATTCATTGAGCATTTGTTCTATATTAGACATGCTAATATTTGTGGAACCTTCGATACTACATAAATCGTACTCCCATGCTTCACGCACATCGAGCAGATGCGGCTTTTCACCGGCATCAAGTTTTATTTTAAGCGTCGCTGGAGTTATTGATTTCATAAAATACTAGAATTTAAACTCGTCTTTTTGTTTTGCTCCAATCAATGCTGACAAATCAGTTTCAAATAAACTTTCATATGACCAGTTAGTCTCATTTTGCTTTGTATATAGTCGCGCTTCCATGGCAGGTGATTTTCCAACTATGACAAACAGACGTCCACGGTCATTCAATAAATTTAAAAAACGTTCATCCATTGTTGGCAATGAAGCGGTAAATACAGCGACATCATAGCGTTCGGGTTTTTCTAACAATGAGTAGGCGTCGCAGCTTTCGAGTTCTATATTCGTTAATTTGGTTTTTGCTATTTTTTCTCTAGCGCTGTCAATAAAGTCAGGAAAAACATCAACACTTTTAATTTGTCTCGCAGAGCTTGCGAGCAGTGCCGTGAAGTAACCGCAACCGGTTCCAATTTCGAGTACGCTCTCATCAGGTTCTACATCCAGTGATTGTAGAATCCGGGCTTCGAATTTCGGAGCCATGGTGGTTTGATCATGACCAATGGGGATAGAAGTATCGGCTAGGGCAAGGTTCTGATATGACTCAGGGATAAATTCTTCGCGATGAATTTCGTTTAACAGGTCCAATACATCCTGATCAAGTACTTCCCAGGTTCGGATCTGTTGTTCAATCATATTAAATCGGGCTTGTTTAAAATCCATATCGTTATATCTCTTAGCGTCTTTTTAAATGTTGTTGTAGTTAGTAATCGTATTATATAGCATGTCACCAAGCTAGGGGCGCCTTTGTGGGCTGAGATTGACCCTTGACCTGATCTGGTTAGTACCAGCGTAGGGAAGCAAGCATCTTGCCATTGGCGCTCATAATTATAATTCTTTTAATATGAAAGAGGCTATTTTTAATGAGTGCAATACCTGATTCCATCCTGAGTGATACAGCGACAGTTGACGCAAAAGCTGTCGAAGCGATCCCCAATTCGAAAAAGATACACGTTATCGGTTCCAGACCTGATATTCGGGTACCTATGCGAGAAATCTCCTGTTCGCCAACGCAAACTCAAAAAGGCCTCGAAAAAAATACGCCGATCACAGTCTATGACACATCTGGCCCTTATACCGATCCTGAAGCCGCAATTGATATTCGTAAAGGTTTGCAGCCTTTGCGAGCAGAATGGGTTGCTGAAAGAAATGACACGGTTGAATTAGATGGTCCGAGTTCTGAGTATGGTGTTGAACGTCTGAATGACCCTAAATTACAAAAATTACGTTATTCGCAACCACCAAAACCACGTGTCGCTAAAGCCGGTGCCAATGTTACGCAGATGCACTATGCGAAAAAAGGCATTATTACGCCGGAAATGGAATTTATTGCCATTCGTGAAAATCAGCGTATTGATGAATATACCGATGAAATATTACTAAAGAGACATCCGGGTACACCTTGGCAAAGTAATTTACCTGATTTGGTAACACCTGAATTTGTTCGCGATGAAGTCGCCGCAGGTCGGGCGATTATTCCGAATAATATTAATCATCCGGAATCTGAACCGATGATTATTGGACGTAACTTTTTGGTAAAGATAAATGCCAATATCGGTAATTCAGCATTAGGATCGACTATCGAAGAAGAAGTTGAAAAAATGACGTGGTCAATTCGTCATGGTGGCGATACGGTCATGGACCTTTCAACGGGTAAGAATATTCACGAAACACGTGAATGGATCGTCCGCAATTCACCAGTACCAATTGGTACTGTTCCAATCTATCAAGCTTTGGAAAAAGTAAACGGTAAAGCCGAAGACTTAACTTGGGAAATCTATCGAGATACATTGATCGAACAAGCAGAGCAGGGTGTTGATTATTTCACCATTCATGCCGGTGTTCGTTTGGCGTATATCCCGTTAACAGCAAAACGTGTCACTGGAATAGTGTCTCGAGGCGGATCAATACTGGCGAAATGGTGTTTGTCGCATCATAAAGAAAATTTTCTTTATACTCATTTCGAAGACATCTGCAAATTAATGAAACAATATGACGTTGCTTTTTCACTAGGTGATGGTTTACGTCCTGGTTCATTAGCAGATGCCAATGATGAAGCGCAGTTTTCTGAATTAAAAACATTAGGTGAGTTAACTAAAATAGCGTGGAAACATGATGTGCAAGTCATGATCGAAGGACCGGGTCATGTGCCAATGCATATGATTAAAGAAAATATTGATAAAGAAATGGACGAATGCCACGAAGCACCTTTTTATACATTAGGGCCACTAACGACAGACATTGCTCCGGGATACGATCATATTACTTCTGCTATTGGTGCGGCGATGATCGGATGGTATGGCACGGCAATGTTATGTTATGTCACCCCTAAAGAACATTTAGGCTTGCCTAATAAAGATGATGTTAAAGAAGGCATCATTACCTACAAGATTGCAGCCCATGCGGCTGATTTAGCGAAAGGACATCCTACTGCGCAATTAAGAGATAATGCCTTATCAAAAGCACGTTTTGAGTTTCGTTGGGAAGACCAATTCAACCTTGGTTTAGATCCAGATCGGGCTAAAGACTTCCATGATGAAACATTACCGAAAGAAGGTCACAAGACTGCACATTTCTGTTCAATGTGCGGACCTAATTTCTGCTCTATGAAAATTTCTCAGGATGTTAGAGATTATGCAGATGAACAAGGTATGGAAAGCATGGATGATGCGATAAAAAAAGGAATGGATGATATGTCGAAAGAGTTTAAGGAAAAAGGAAGTGAGATTTACAATAAGCTTTAATAAGCAACTTTAAATCACTGTCCTCATGGAACTCGATAAGCTCATCGAGAAAACTGCGGATCCCGATGCCACATCAAACCGCCTGCAAGCACTGCTCGATAATGAGCAGTGTGCTCGCAGAATTAATGAGTTTAGCGATATTCAAAAATCGGGGTTGGTTCAAATACTAGGAATATCTCGTTTTCTATCAAATTTTTTGAATTGTCACCCTGAGGCAGTTTCTTTAATAGGCACACCATATCAGGCGCAAGAAGTTAATAATATTTCTGATGTTAATGAATTACGCTTATTTAAATATCATTCTTTATTACAAATTACCTGGATGGATGTTTGTAATACATGCCCCTATGAGATGGTACTGTCCAGCCTGAGTCATTTAGCAGATACAGTTATTCAGATTGGCCATAGATTAGTTGCTAAAGATTCTAATGATTTTGAATATAATAATGACATCGCCATAATGGCACTGGGGAAACTTGGTGCAAACGAATTAAATTACAGTTCTGATGTAGATATTTTATTCGTGCTTCAGGATAGCGATGATAAAAAACGCCATGAAATGCATAAATATTACACACAGCATATACGTCGATTTTGCCGATTATTAACAGAAAATACTGAAGATGGGTTTTTGTATCGGGTTGACTTAAATTTGAGACCTTGGGGACGAAGTGCGCCTTTGACATTTTCTCTCGAAGAATATGAAGAATATTATCAGTCATCGAAAGAAGCATGGGAAAGAATTGCATGGCTACGCGGACGTTATGTCGCAGGCTCAAAAGAACTAGGTGCAGAGATGGTTACGCGACTAAAACCATTTGTATATCACAAAAGTTTGAGCGCTGAAGATATTGAACGTTTTTTCAAAATCAAACGAGACATGTCTGCGCAACGTGAAAAAGAAGGCCACTGGAATATCAAGTTGGGTGCAGGTGGGATTAGGGATATTGAATTTTTTGTACAAATGCTACAAATAATTAATGGAGGGCATCAGCCTGAGTTACAAATAACGAGTACTGTAGAGTTATTAAAAAAATTAAATCATTTTGGTTTTATCAATAATGAAGAAGTTACAGCGCTAAGGGAAAGTTATATTTTTCTGCGTAGGCTTGAGAACCGACTGCAAATGATTGATGAACAACAAACACATCAATTACCTAATGATAAAGATAAGCTTCAACAAATAGCAATTATGATGGGTTATGCCGGTGAAAGTATTGATGAAGCTCATGCGCATTTCAATAATGATTTAATCCTGCATCAACAAACAGCAACAAAATATTTTGATACATTATTAACAGAAAATGCTGATTATTAATGATTAACCATCCGGAAATACAACATGCATTATCTCTGGCCTGGCATCAGGACACCTCAGCGAATAGTCTTGAACGCTGGCTAGAATTATCTCAACAGGAAAATTGGGAGATATCTGTTGATGCTTTGACATTAATGACGTCACTGTTTGGTGCGAGTTGGTATTTCACCCGGTTTTGTTTTTATCGAGGTAATCACATTATTAGCTTGTTCGATAATGACATGCAAAACGTGTCTGTAGTTGAAGCATTAATAGGTGAGTTAAAAAATATCACTAGTAATGGCTCATTGGATGAATCAATTGAACAATTAAGAATTCGAAAAAATGAAATCATGTTATCTATCTTGCTGTTGCAGTTAGGTGAGGTGGTCAACCAGGAAAAAACAGAAGCCTTATTAACACAACTTGCAGATCATGTGTTGATCGTTATGTACAGGTTATTTGGACTAGATCAGTTTGAATCAATTCAATGCAGTGTCTTAGCAATGGGTCGTTTTTCTGGAAACGAGATGAACTACGGTTCAGATCTGGATTTAATTTTCATTGAAAATGTATTAGATCGTGATAGCGATGTATATATTGTTAACAAGGTCAGAAAAATGTTGCGTTATATTTCTAGAATGGATCCGTCGGGCGCTTTGTATGAGATAGATATGCGATTAAGACCACATGGGAGTTCCGGGGTGCTAGTGACACCACTAGAGAGCTTCTTAAGATTTCATCAAACTGATCGTGAAGTTTGGGAGAGACAAATGATGACTCGTTGTCGTGTCGTTGTGGGGAATGATAAGTTGTCAGAGCAAGTTAATAATGAAGTATTAAATTATGTCTACGGTGAATATGAAATATCTTATCTTGCCAAGGAAATTATAAAAGTACGCTTGTTGGTTGAACAAGAACTAGCTGGAGGCAGTGATAAGATAGATCTAAAGCGAGGTAAAGGCGGGGTCATGGATATTGATTTCTTGACACATTTTTTCCAACTTGCTTATGGTGTTAAATATTCACAATTGAGAAGTACAAGCACACGTCAGGTTTTAAAGGAGTCATCAAAGCTTGGCTTTATCAATGAAAAAACTGCTGTGGAATTATCTGCTGCTTATGACTTTTACAAAAAAAGTGAAGCAGCATTACGAGTGTTTGATATGAAATCAATCAGTGTTGTCACCAAGGACACAAAGTCTTTAATACCTTTGGCAAGAGCAACAGGCTTCTTAAATGACGATCATGATAAGGCTGTGGCAGAATATAAAGATAGACTGATGCAATACCGGGACAGGGTGCGTCAAACATTTGAATCTATTATTCACGCTGCAATTTAGCTTGCTGAAAGGTTTGATTTAGTACAATACATCCCATCGCTATAATAAAACCTGGGACGAGCTCATAGAGTTCAAATAAGCGATAACTGGATTCAATATTCTTCCAGACAATAACAGTGAACCCACCTGATATCATGCCGACTATTGCTGAACTTGTAAGCATTGATTTCCAATATAAAGATAAAAGAATAACAGGACCAAAGGTTGCTCCAAAACCAGCCCAGGCATAGGCAACGAGATCGAGTACATTGTTGTCGGGTTTTAGAGCGAGCACAGTTGCACAAATTGTAATAAAGATGACAGCCAATCGACCGATCAATACCAATTGTTTATCGGTTGCTTTGATATTTATGGTTTTATAAATATCTTCAGTCAGAGCGGAAGAAGCGACCAATAACTGAGAGTCAGCGGTACTCATAATCGCCGCCAGAATCGCTGCTAGACATATTCCGGCAGGAACAGGGTGCAAGAGCAAATTTAACATCTCAATAAAAACCTTTTCACTGTCACCGTTTTGTAGTTCATTGCCCAATAGTGCACTACCAGCAAAACCAATAAACAAAGCGCTTATCAGGCTTATGAGAGTCCAACTTAAAGCAATTCGTCTGGCTGCTGGGATTTTCTCAGGAGTACTGATTGCCATAAAACGGATTAAGATATGTGGCTGCCCAAAATAACCTAAACCCCAACCTAATAGAGATGCGATACCAATGAACCCTAATGCCTCGCCCGAAGCTAAGGTGAAGGCATTGATAAACTCAGGGTTTTGATTAGACATTGATGAATATAAGACATCGGTACCATGCAGATCATAAATAGAGATTATGGCCACGTAGCTCAAGGCAAATGCCATCAATAGACCCTGGATCAAATCAGTCCAGGATACGGCGAGAAACCCGCCGAGACTGGTATATGCCAGAATTGTTATAGCGCCAGTTAAAACGGCCCATGTGTAGGACAAACCAAATACAGATTCGAATAATTTTCCACCAGCGACGAGTCCAGAACTGGTGTAGAACAGATAAAACAACAGAATAAACACTGCAGAGATGATGCGCAGTAAATGACTGTTGTCTTTGAATCGGTTTTCAAGATATTCAGGTAAGGTTAAGGAATTATTGAGTAATTCAGTATTGACCCGCAGTCGTGGTGCTACCAAATACCAATTAAGGCAGGTGCCAATAAATAAACCGATTGCAATCCAGATGGTTTCAAACCCGGCAAGATAAGCATAGCCAGGTAAGCCTAATAATAACCAACCACTCATGTCTGATGCCCCGGCGCTGATCGCTGTTGTCCAGCTACCTAGTCTTCTACCGCCGAGTATAAAGTCAGAAAGGTTATGCGTGTTACGCCATGCATACCAACCCACCACAAAGACCATCAAGAGATAGGAAACAAAGGTGATGAATATAATGTTCTGGTTTGTCATCGTTTAGATGGTGTTTATGGATAAAAAATTATGGAGATAGTTCTGATACATAATTATAAAATACATTAGCCACAGAGAACACAGAGAACACAGAGAACACAGAGAACACAGAGAACACAGAGAACACAGAGTTCACAGAGAACAACAGACATACACATAAGCATTAAATGTTAATAAAAAAAATGGAGTTTAGTAAGCAAATTTATCTTTCATATCTTTGGTTTTCTCTGTGGCTTTCTTATCATTTAAATTTATTTGTTTATTAAGAATTATATTGTTTCATGGCAAGGGAAGAATTTTTCAGAAGGGATATGTTCAAGAATAATATCTTTACAGAACTCAAGCATGCCATCACGAATCTCAGCAGAGTAGCCGATGTTGTTATTTTCTTCCTCCATAGGCGAAGAAAACAGTTTTTCATCTGGATACAGTTTCTCTACTTTTCTGAAGTAAGCTTTTGGTAATCTAAAACCACCAAGACTGACAGAATGGATTAAGTCCAGATTTATACTTGAGAATAGTCGAGCAAACAACTCTGCGTACTCTTTCTCATACTCTTTTGTGTAGATGAGCGGATCGAAACGTAAACCTATCTGCCAACCGGCTTGTTGCAAGTCGATGATCGCATTGAGTCGTTTTTCGACATTCGGTGCTTTATGTTCCAGTGCTGATGCGATCTTGTTGGGCGTAAAACTAAACGCGATGATACAGTTTTGAATAGGATCTCGTTTTAATAGACTCCTGATTTGTGTGCTCTTGGTTCTTAACTCAAGTAAGGCGTTTGGGTTCTTTTCAAAGAACGGCAAGAATTCCTCCGTGAAATTAGTCACAGGATCTAGCGCAAGGCTGTCGCAATCATATCCAGAGAAAAAATGCACAGCTTGATCATTGTGTTGTTCTAACGAAGTCTGTATATCATCGATAAAGTCTTCGTAGTTTATAAATAATACATAATGCGCTGACTGAAACATGCCTTGCAGGAAACAATAGCGGCAGTCATACAGACAATTCAGCATGTGTGAGAAATAATAGTTGTGCTCCGCACCTATGCCATATTGTTTTGGCGTGGGCAGCACCATACCTTTATGTTTCTTGGCGAGTATTAATGCAGGCTGTTTCTTTTGCAGTCTAAAGTTCTGCGACTTGCGATTGAATATTTCACCGTAACGTTGACAAGCCACCCTCGTTGCATCGGGGAAGCGTTCAAGAATATCCAGTGTGCGTTGATGTTCTGCAATTTCATCTTCAATGTAGATCGTGCTAATCATGGATTACAAAATCCAACTCAGTGAGTTTGGCCTGTATCTTTTTATTGAGTGACTTGCCATTTTTTATGTCACGCACAGATTGCATGATATCTTCATTAGGAAATCGCACTGCCCATTGGCGTAATAAACGCACAAGCTGGAGGCGGTCAGACTGTGTAAAATGATATTTTTCTATAAGGGATTGATAATGCTCTGGCGTAACCTTTATTGATCTGAGTTCTTCGGCGAGCGGTTTGAGCGAATCCAATACCTGCTCTATCGTTGTCTTATGCTTAGCGATTAACTTTTTAACACTATCTGCATTAATCTTATCAGCAGGGTGTTCCTGGTTGTCTGAAACTATCTTCAGGCAATGAATTAATTCCGCAGTCCCGAGACGCAATGCCATTTGGTAAAAGCCAGCGGCTTCCATATCGAATAGGGCAGTTTGATATTCAGTTGAAGGAGCATCATGCGTAATTAAAGCTGCGCTAGTACAATCTGTTTTAAATAAAATTTGTGGATACCACGTTGTTGCATGTCGGTCGTCGGTAATCTTGTTAATAAGACAGGCTTCGCCAATGGCCAGGTTCGCGTGACCGGCAACGCCAATGTTTAACCAAATATCTGCAGAAGCAGTTTGTAAACATGCATGGTGGTAAGACACCGCTGCGGCTGCATTCAACTTGCCGATACCTGTAATCGTGAGGCTGATACTTTTGTCTTGAGTTTGATAGAGACGAAACAGATCGAATTCTTTTTGTTCAGATAGTTTGAAGTACTGAATTAGTGTTTCTGCTTCGCATGGCAATGCACAAAAAAGATGTATCATCCCTATAGACTCTCTTTACTTGCCAGAGCGGTGTCAATAAATGCTTGCCATGTTGCGTCAGGCTCCCAAATGTCTAACATAGCCTGCCTTGCAGTTTCATGATCACAATCTTGTTTAATAACCCGATACAAATAGACAAAGGAGGCGACACGCCAGTTGTATGCACAATGGACTAATACATTTTTTTCCTTGTTTTGATCCATTGATTGAAAGAAGCGTTCTAAATCACTAGTCTCAGGTTTTTTAAAATCGACCGGGATATGAATGTAACCCATTGCACATTCCTGCACGACGTCAGCTTCATTCTCGATCGCATCTGGCGAATCGTGCAAAGCTAAATTTATAACCAGATCAACGCCGGATCGTTTTATCGATTTAAACTGATCAACAGTCGGTTGTGCTGCTGTATGTAGTGTGTCAGATATTTTGCGGTATGTTTTTATGTGTTCAAGCATAGTGTTTTGCTATAGCCTCAAATGCTTCGCAATGTTCATTCTTGCCATGTTTCTCTGCACCTTTCAAAAAGATCCTTATCTTATTTAATAGCATATTAACTGCTGCCTTGCGATCAGAATCATTTAACTGTTGTGATGTTATACATTTTTGTAGGGCAATTATACGAAACCGATCCATACCCCAATGTTGTCTTGATAGTTGGTCTTCATGACCGCCAAATTTATTCGTTAACGCCTCATCAAGAAAAAGCACCGGATACTGACAACAAATACGTAACCACATATCGTAATCTTCACATGCGGGGAGTGTTTCATCAAACAAACCGACCTTATCTAACAGTTCTTTTTTTATTATTGCTGAGGATGGCGAGATTGCACAAAGCGGCAGACAGTATTGAAAGATATTGCCACCGTATTTTTTATGTTTTTTGCCTTGGTTTAAGACCTTGCCGTTGCGATACCAGGTTTCATTGGTATGACAGAAGAGATAGTCCGGGTTTTTTGTAAGTGCTTTGCATTGTTTTTCAAGCTTGTCGGGTTGCCAACTGTCGTCTGAATCGAGTAAACAGACCCAGTCGCATGTTGTTGCGTTTATTCCGGTATTTCTCGCAGCACTAACACCACTATTAGCTTGATGAATGTAGCGTGTCTGTGGGTAATTATTCTCGATGAGTTGTTGCGTATTATCGGTAGAACCGTCATCAATAACTATAATCTCGGTAGCAGGGTATGACTGAGCAATAACCGATGATAAAGCGCGTTCTAGTAACGCTGCTCGGTTGTAGGTCGGGATGATGACTGCAACTTTAAACATGCCAAAATAGGTGGTGTCAGTTAGAATAGCGCGCTCACGATAAACGACTTAATTGATAAATGGAACGCCTCAAAGATAAAATTGCAGTCATAACTGGTGCTAGTAGCGGTATAGGTGCTGGAATCGCAACATTATTTGCAAAAGAGGGGGCTGCAGTTGTCGTGAACTATTGTCGGTCTAAAGAAAATGCCGAGAAAGTTGTTGAAGAAATACAGGCATTGGGTCAACGCGCTATTGCTGTTCAGGCGGATATGGCAAATAAAGTGGATATTGAACGTCTTATCGCAACGTCGTTAGCAGAATTCGGCCGTATCGATATCTGGGTGAATAATGCAGGTGCAGATATTCTTACCGGGACAGGTGCGAAGGCAAATCTGAATGAAAAGTTGGAACAACTATTAAACGTAGATCTTAAGGGCACAATGAATGCCTGTTGGTCCATAACATCAACTATGCAATCACAGGGTTCCGGCGTGATTGTGAATATGGGCTGGGATTTAGCGATTCATGGTTTTGAAGGAACGAATCCACAAATATTTGCTGCATCAAAAGCCGGTGTGTTGGGATTTACCCGATCCTTTGCCAAAACGGTTGGTCCTGAAATTCGAGTCAACATGATTTCACCTGGATGGATTGCTACATCCTTTGCTGAAGAGCATATGGAAGATGACTATTTCCAAGCCAGGATAAAAGAAATCCCTTTGGGTCGTTTCGGAAAACCTGAAGATGTTGCAGCTACTGCACTTTTTTTAGCATCTGATGCATCATCGTATCTATCTGGAGAGTCCATCAATATTAATGGTGGCTTGGTTTAATTAACTAAAATATATTTAATATTATGTCTGAAGAAACAAAAAAGAACGGTATAAAAGTACGCACAGAAGTCATGGGAGAAAAATTTGTTAAACGTGCTGCTGATAACACGACTGAATTAACCGCACCGCTTCAAGACTGGATTAATGAGCATGCCTGGGGCTCAACCTGGCAACGAGATGGGTTACCACGTCAAACCCGATCGTTAGTTACAATTGCTATGCTAGCAGCATTGAGAGCCCCAACTGAACTAAAAGGACATGTCCGCGGGGCTTTGAATAATGGATGTACAGTCGAAGAGATCCAGGAAGTGTTATTGCACTCGGTTGTTTATAGTGGCGCACCAGCAGCACAAGAAGCGTTTCGTGCCGCTCAAGAAGTAATAGATGAGTGGCAAAAAACGTAGTATTAATATCAATAATCAGTAATGAATCAATGAGTGAATATTATATTTAGCTAATTTGTCTCTGCCCTTTAGAAAATCTAATTCCACAACAAAAGCACAAGCAGCAACTTCGGCTCCGAGTTTTTCGATCAATTCACAACTTGCCGCAGCAGTGCCGCCAGTAGCAATCAAGTCATCTATAACTAACACACGATCGCCTTCTTTTAGAGCATCGTTATGTATTTCTAGTGCTGCAGATCCGTATTCAAGGTCATAGGACATGCTTTGTACATCGTAGGGTAATTTCCCTGGTTTACGTAAGGGGACAAAACCAACACCAAGCTCCCATGCAGCAAGACTGCCAAAGATAAAACCTCGTGCTTCCATACCCGCTACAGCAGTAATATTTGTCCCAAGAAAAGGATAGATCAACTGATTTACAGCCAATCGCAACATAGCGGGTTCTTTCACTAATGGCGTAATATCCTTAAATTGTATTCCTGGTTCTGGGAAGTCTGGGATATTTCGAATATGCGCCTCTAAACGTCTCATGTTTTCTCTCCGAATTACGTTATAATTTTTTTCTCTATAATAAACGCTAATGAATAAAGAAGGGAATCTCTCTGTCTTTCTAGATAAAATTTATCTAGTTAAATAAGAAATAATACAAATGCAGACATTTGAAACAATATACGAAGCAGCATTAGACATAAAAGGTGGTGCTGATGCCTTGGAAGCATTATTACCCATGCCAAGCACGGAAAAAGAGCTTAAAAAACTCTCAGACGACTTTTGTTTATCGAATATGTCTCGGCGTATTTTTCAGGCAGGTTTAAATCGAAAGATTATTGATAATAAATGGCCTGCATTTGAAGAAGTGTTTCATCAGTTCGATATCAATGCCGTAAGAATGATGAGCGATGATGCCTTACAGAAGTTGATGGATGAAAAACGCATAGTCCGTCATTGGGGCAAGATTCAAAGTGTACGACATAATGCGCAGACTATTCATGAGTTGAATGAAGAGCAGGGCGGTTTTGTTAATTATTTGGCGGAATGGCCTTCTGATAATATTGTTGAGCTATGGGATGTTCTAAAAAAACGTTTCAAACACTTAGGCGGTGCCTCTGGACCGTATTTTTTACGGCGTGTAAAAAAAGACACGTTTTTCTTAACTCAGGATGTTATTAGGGCAATGGCACGTTGGGGAGCTATTGATGAAGAGCCTAAGAATAAAAAGCAGAAAAAACATGTGCAGGACTGTATGAATGTATGGCAAGAAGAGAGTCAGAGACCATATTGTCAGTTGAGTATGATCTTGGCCTGTTCAATAGACTAGTGATCCTGGATTTCTCAGTTAATCGACCTTGAATTGTAATTATGCCTTTTGAAATAAAGTATTATAGTGTCATGGATATGCACCTGTTTTATGAGGTTGTCTACTCATTTGATTGCACGTTTTTCAGTTCCATTTGCTTGATAGCGAAAACCTTACGTAGAATTACTATGTTCGCTTTTCTAATCGGCGTAACTGAACCTGAAAAACGCACACTAAAACGAGTTTAATTGAGGATTCCAGGGTTATGGGACGTTGGCGACCACCGGCACCTCAGTCTGCCCCATATATAACTCCGGAAGGTTATAGAAAATTGGAACTGGAGAATGCCGCTTTATGGACAAAACGTAACATCGTTGCAAAGGCCGTTACCGCTGCGGCTGCGGAGGGTGATCGGTCTGAAAATGCTGAATATATCTATCGTAAAAAGCAATTGCGCGAGATTGATTCACGCATAGGTTATTTACAACGGCGTATGCCAAAACTAACGGTCGTGCGCGATGTACAAGATATAACTCGAATATTTTTTGGTGCATGGGTAACAATTGAAGATGAATCTGGAAAAGAGCGGCGTCATCGCATTGTGGG
>JBLHKL010000044.1:0-17035 GCA_047618295.1 Gammaproteobacteria bacterium
ATCATCTGGGTTTTCATGATTGTTTAATTGTTGTTGTTCTATCATAGAGGATGAATCAGAAGAAACACCAATATGAAAAGCAGCGTATCCGGGTAGCATAAACTGATTCAACGCCATGCCGAGAACACGACCTTTTACCGGCGAGATTATCCTGATTTCATCGGTCGTTAGTGGATTAATAATATAGCCGAGTAGTTGATCGATCTTAACATTAGCACCAATCTTTACTTTTGACATGAGTATGCCTCCACTATTTACTCTTACCCAACGAGAACTGTAGTAGATGGGTTGAGGTTCAAACCATAGACGTAGTTTTTTTAATATACCGAGATTACCGATAAGTGTGTCTAATGTTTCTATACCAGACTCCACATATTCTTCTTGTAGCGAACCAGGCTGGCCAAGTTCAAACGCCACTGTCGGAATCCCGGCTAGTGTTGCTGCGGCTCTTAAGCTTTTTCCATGACCTGATTTATGAAGTACAGCAGTAGAGCCAAAGTGGCTAACAAATTCGCGAACATCTGGGTTGTTCATGTCAGCACGTAATTGCGGCAGGTTATTACGTTTAAAAGAGCCCGTATGAAAATCAACCACGTAATTACAATGATTTATTATCTGCGTAAAAAAACGATGTGCGATGCGTGATGCAGCACTCCCCGTTGGGTTTCCGGGGAAGTAACGATTGAGGTCACGTCGGTCTGGTAGATAACGGGAATTAGCCGTAAACCCGTAAATATTAACAATAGGAACACCAATGACGGTGCCATTTACATCCATAGGGTCAATGTTGCGAATAACGCGTCTAATGATTTCAATACCGTTTAATTCATCACCATGAATTGCAGCAATCATACAAAGTACAGGGCCAGGCTTACTTCCCCTGAGCACAACAACCCGTGGTTTAACAGCTTTTCCAGAAAACGACTGTCCTGCCGACCAGTTAAGTTCTCTTAATTCTCCAGGTTGAACAATTTGCTTTAAGATAGTTAAAGGTGATTGTTCAGTATCATCGAGCTTGTTCTCAGTTAATGTGTTTTCTGTTTCAAGAAGTAAATCTTCTATTGTCTCTGGTTCATTAGGTTCTTCTGAAATATTTTTGTCTGATTCGATGTTGAATTCGGCAGGTATTTCTGGCGTAATAATATCAGATTGATTATTCACATCTTCTGCAGCAGATAAACTGTATGGAAAAACAGTAATACCTATAGCCAACACAAATAATAAAATATCTTTATAGGATTTATTATTCATAATTCTTATCTGTATTTAATGTTCTGAAATAGATTGACATATAGATAAACGATCTTCAAAACTGCTGGGTAGAGTGCCGATCTTATCAATCATATCAAATCGGGGTTTTAAACCAGCCCCATTTGCAATTTGTATCGCAAGTCCGGGGCGGGCGTTAAGCTCAAGCATGAGCGGCCCGAGCTCAGCATCAAGTACGATATCTACACCAAGATAACCTAACGGCGCAAGTTCATAGCACCTCGCTGACAATAATAATAAGTTTTGCCAGCCAGGGATCTGCACGTCGCTCAGTGTTGAACCATAATCAGGGTGCTCACTTATCCGGCGATCTTTACAAACGGCATGTGTTGTAATACCTGTCATCAGTTGAATACCAACACCCACAGCACCTTGGTGAAGGTTTGCTTTTCCATCAGATTGTTGCGTTGGTAAACGCAACATCGCCATAGTAGGAATGCCTTTATAAATAAGCATGCGAATATCTGGCACGCCTTGATAACTGATAGAATCAAACACGGGATCAAATTTGACCCGATATTCTATTATTGCCTGATCAGGCTGTCCGCCAAGACTATAAACACCGCCTAGAATATTTTCGACATGATGTTTTAGTAATTCAGGACCTATCGCAGTACCGTTTGGTTTAATAAAAAGATCTTTTCGACGATTTACAATAACCAGAATACCTTTGCCACCGCTACCATGCGCAGGTTTAATAACAAAATCTTTTTTATCGCCAATAATTTTAGTGATCGAATTTGAGTCGTGGATTGTTGAAATCAAGCCATACAATTTTGGGACAGCAATATTGGCTTTTATAGCAAGCTGTTTTGTTAAGACCTTATTGTCGACGTATTTGTACATCTTACGAGGATTATTAGGCATGACATAGTTGTGATTGCGGGCATTAATGCCCACAACTCCAGCCTTACGAAGTTTTCGAATTCGATTCAACATCTTTAATGTCTTCGTTGGCTAAATCTTTAAACCTTATCACTTCACTTAATCGATAACCGGTATAGCGTCCAGCTGCGATAGAAACTGCCAATATCAATAAAAGTAGTTCAGGAAAGCTAAACATAAGATAACCAAGCTGATCATTAGTCATAACAAAGTAACCCATGGTGGCAATTACCAAACTGCCAAAGCCTTCTTTAATTGCTTCAAATGCCCCCAGCTCTTCCCAACTAATTGACATGCGTTCGATAACCATTGTGAGTATGACTATGGGGAACAGTGCAATTGAAATACCACGATCAATATCGAGTCCATGACTTAAAAAACTGATGCCTAGCATTAACATAATAACCATAATCAATACTGCGCTAAGTCGCGGCACGAGTATCAGGTTTAGACGTTCGAGAAGAAAACGAAAAGCGAGTCCCGAACCTGTAATAAGGCAAAAAAGCAGGATGCCCAAAAATAATTCTGTTTCTCGAAAAGCCAGAGAAATAAGAATGGGCATAAATGTGCCGAAACAAGGAATACCAATAAATGTGCGCATTAAAACAACGACAAGGGCTCCTAAAGGAATCATCAATAATATTTTGTAGACGTTTTGTGTAGTTAGCGGCAGCTTATGTAACGACCATGCATTCAATATAGATTGAGTTTTTTCTGCGCGACCCTGTGATATCTCTTCCATAGAATAAGGTCGTTCTGATAAAGAAAAACGAAGATGTTCGTTTACACCACCTTCAATACTTAATACGGAAAGATCACCTACGCTCCAACGTAGAAAATTTGGAGGATAACCTCTGTTGCCGGAAAGTGGATCAAATCCTTCCCAATGCTGTCCATTATGTATTTCAAGCCAGGATATAAGTTTTCCTTCGGTCGTACCTTCGACGAGACTAATTCCTTTTATCAGGCGAGTAGTAATTCTTGCTCCCTGAAGAACATAAATAATACGTTTAACCCATTGCTCTGTACCCGGAGTAATACCTTTCTGAATAACTAAAACATTTTTCTTTGGTGAAGGGTTATTTAGCTGAACCAACAATTGACTCACAAACGTAAAGGTATTTGCTGACTCGCTGCGCACTTTTGCAAGCGTATCTTCAATGGCAGAAGCTAACGGTTCTTCATATTCGGGTTTTTCTGGCGGCAACGGCATCTTATGTTTTTTAGATGGAGTTTCTTCGGCAGCGTCTTCGGGTACCACTTCTATGCGGTAATAAAGCCGTTGTTTGCCTTTAGCATTTCGAATTGACCATTCCGCGCGCCGATCTTTTTGTTTGTTGGTAACATTTAAGCCATAACTGCGGGAAACAAAGAATTCATCCAATTTTAAAAAATTTCCCAGCCTATCGGGAATATCAAGATTAACTTGTGCGGAACGTCCTAAGCCATCAAACTCAACACGAGCCTCAACAGCCCAGATAGAAGATAATTGATTCGGTACCAATGGTATCCCTAATGTATTAACCTTGGCATACATCAAACCCAGACTGGTTAAGGCAAGTAAGAGGCAAAAAATCTTTATATTTAGTTCACGCATGCATGAAATATTCCGTGATAGGGGAAGTATGAAGGCTAATTATAGGGGGTGCTTATTTTTTATGTAAGCAGGATTTTTTTGCAGTAAAGGATTTGCCGGGATCTATTAATAGGTTGTCTTTAAGAGTCCTACGACCTAACAGTAAGGGATAATGAAAGTTAGTCCTGTCAGCAAGTGTGACAGGAGTAATGTAGTTACGGCCATTAAGACAAAACTTCATCTCAACAACATTGCGCAACATGCTATCTCCCAAATGCTCTTTAATTTTTGTTTCTTTAATGAGAGGTCTTTCTACGGTGATTTTTTTTTCAGGCTGGTTGCCATTTTTACTGCCCGGCTGAGTCAAAGTGAATCTTACCCAGGTCGCGTCATTTATTTGATAGGTTTCAATATCAGTTGCATGGAGGGAACTGGTCCGAGCACCGGTATCGAGTTTTGCTCTTACTTTAATATCCCACGGCTTGATATAAGCTGATTCCAGCCAGCCCAATACCTCAGGTTCTGCATTGACAGAGTAATGCAATAAAACGGAAAGCAAGAGAAAGCCATAAGAAAGAGATTTTTTCATCATAGACACAGTATAATTTGGCTTATCAATTTACACAAAAAGTTAATATCATTAGCTATCGTCGTTACAGTGGTTTTAGAATGCTAGTGATTTTTATAAAAGTCTTCACGATGTGATGAATAAAATTCGAGTGTTGTGTATATAGTATTTATGATGCTTCTAGAAGTTATGGTTGCGCCGCTTAATTGATCGAATTCACCACCATCTTTTTTTATAGCCCATTTTTCTTCAGGCAAGGTTGAGATTGAAGTGCTGTTGAAAACCTGCAACCAATCTGTTTTATCCTGATGTGCCTGATCGCCAAAGCCTTCTGTTTCATTATGCCGCAGGACTCTGATGCCTGTTAACACGCCATCATAACGTATTCCGATGATTAGACTAATATTCCCATTATAGCCTTTTGTAATAACTGGTATCAGACTGACCGCAACAGGCTGATTATTTAATCGTGCTCTATAAACAGTGATACTACCTGTATTATTGATTTTGTCAGGCACATCGAGATTGATGTTGTCTGCGAACAAATCATTATCGTATTCAAGCGGTAGTACTTCGGTGATTATTGCCAGTGCGGCTTTTTGTTTGTTGGTTTCAATCTTATCCTTGGTTATTTGATTAACGACAAAAATAGCGATAACGCAGGTCACACTGATAATGAGCAAAGGCAATAGTGCAATGAATTTTTGCTTAAATGAACTGGTTTCTGAGTTCATTTTTCCCCCAATGCCTTGGGTCGGGTGTAGTAATCTATCAAGGGGACGAGTCCATTCATAATTAAGATTGCGAAGGCAATACCATCCGGGTAGCCACCCCAGGTCCTGATGATATAGATAAATAGACCTACTCCAATACCGTAGAGTATCTTTCCTTTTGGTGTGGTTGATGAGCTTGCAGGGTCAGTGGCAATAAAAAAAGCGCACAACATCGTGCCACCAGTAAACAAGTGAAATAGTGCAGAAGGGTACACGTCAGTATCAATGAAATTAAACAGTAAACTTACGATAAAGATACTGCCTATTACACAAAGCGGGATTTCCCAGCGAATGACTTTATTGATGATTAAAAATATTCCGCCTGCAAGATAAGCTAACGCAATCCATTCCCAACCTTTACCACCAAAGGAACCATACAGTGGGTTCGATTCAATTTCAGACACCATGGTCATCAGGCCTAACTCTAACTTCATGTTTGTCAGTGGTGTGGCACCTGTAAGCGCATCTAATTCGGTTGGTAGTCCTGAAAAAATAATGCCGATGTTTTGCCTGAGGGTTAATTCACTTTCTGCAAAACCACTTAAGTCAGGCCAATAGGCCATTTGCACAGGAAATGATAAGAGCACAAAGACATAACCTGCCATGGCAGGGTTAAAAGGATTATTGCCCAGACCACCAAAGAGATGCTTGGCAATAACTACTGCGAATGCTATACCCGTGAAGGACACCCACCAAGGCGTATAGGGTGAAACTGTAAGCGCAAAAAGAATTGCTGTGATGATAGCTGTGCCGTCTGTAATGACAGGACGAATCGCTTGTTGACGAACTTTTAAGACTGCTGCCTCTAGTACTAAAGCAAAGGCGACAGCCAATATGCAATTGACTAGAACACCTATTCCAAAAAAATACGTACTGAGTAATATTCCGGGGATTAAAGCACACAGCACTTTGCGCATTATAATTGCGACGGCATTTTCAGAGTGAGTATGTGGCGAAGAAGTCTGCATGTGTTTAATGAGCAGACACCATGGTGATGCAATCAACTGGACATGGTGCGATACATAATTCACAACCCGTGCAATAGGCGTCAATTACACTGTGCATTTGTTTTGGCGCACCGATGATTGCATCGACAGGACAAGCAGCAATACATTTTACGCAACCGATGCAATGTTCTTCTTCAATTAAGGCGAGTCGAGGCGCAGCGTATTTATCTATTCTTTTATATAGCGGCCTTATGTCTAAGCCTATTTTCAATGACAACGCCTTAACGGTTTCATTGCCACCCGGTAAACAACGGTTTATATCTGCCGTGTGATTTGCAATGGCTTCTGCATAAGGTCGGCAACCATTAAAGCCACAATCACCACATTGTGTTTGTGGCAAGAGTTCCTCAATTGATTCAATATCTTGCAGCTGTGTTTGTTGTAAGGCGTTTATTTTCTGATTTGATGAAAGATATCCAATAATTACTGTGATGATAATGATGAGTAATAATGCAATTAAAAATGGAATGGTCATTTTAAACCTGCCAATCCCATGAGACCCATTGAAAATATTCCCAGTGTGATGAGTAATATGGGTAAGCCTCGGAAAGCTATTGGTACATTATTATTATCAATGCGTTCGCGTAGGCAGGTTAAGATTAATAGCAAAAACAAAAAACCAATCCCCGTGCTAATACCGTATAGCAGCATTCCAAAAATAGAATGGTTCTGTTCTTGAGATAGTAAGATGACAGCCAATAAGATTGAGTTGATTAATATGACAGGAACCAAGGCATCGAGTTGTTTGTACATGATAGGCAGGAGTCGATGCATTAATTGTTGAGAAGAAAACACAATAACAATGATTAACATAACGTAAAACATGAGATCGAGATATTCTAATGATAATGGAATGATGATCAGATGATCGACCAAGTAAATAGCGGGTAGACAAATTGCTAGGCAATAAAGAGTGGCTAATCCAACCAGCCAGGCAGCATTCATGCGCTGGCTGGCAGCGACTTGTAGGTCAAGACCAACAAGATAGGTTAATACAAGGTTATTAACCAACGCGGTACTGAATAATAATCCGAATAGCTCACTCATTAAATGAGTATCGGATTTTTAAGACGCTACAACAAGTTTTCTGACATATAAAATTGTCATTCCCGCGCAGGCGGGAATCTAGTAAACGATGATTTAAGGTTGGATCCACGCTTGCGCGAGGATGACAGGTAAGTAGGAGACAGACTTAAATTTGTCCCCGAGTATTATTTAACCTTCATGCCCGGTTCCGCGCCATTATCCGGATGCAGGATAAAGATATCTTTTCCGCCGGGACCTGCAGCCAACACCATGCCTTCAGATAATCCAAAACGCATTTTTCTGGGCGCCAGATTTGCCACCATCACTGTGAGTTTCCCTTCCAATTCTTCTGGTGCATAGGCTGATTTTATACCAGCAAAAACGTTACGTGTTTCACCACCAATATCCAATGTAAGCTGTAATAGTTTATCCGCCCCTTCGACGTGCTCTGCCTTAACGATTTTGGCAATGCGTAAATCAACCTTCATAAAATCATCAAAACTGATTTCATCAGCAATAGGATTATCAGCAAGTGGGCCAGTTACTACAGTTTCATTCGGTGTTGCTTCCAGATCTTCTTTACTATCTTCAATCATTTTTTCAATACTCTCTTTTTCTACACGCGTCATCAGCGGTTTAAATTTATTAATCTTGTGATTCGTCAATGCAGTGTCAGCGTCATGCCATTGCATAGCTTCGATATTCAGAAATGCTTCAGTCTTTTCCGCCATCACTGGCAATACCGGCTTTAAATACAGCATTAATAAGCGAAAACAATTAATGCCCATGGAGCAAACAGCTTGTAATTTGTCATCGCTATTTTCTTCTTTGGCAATAATCCACGGTTTATGATCATCAATATACTGATTCACTTTATCGGCCAGAGTCATAATTTCGCGCATGGCTCGGGAATATTCCCTATTATCATAGGCAGTTTTGATGCTTTTATTTGCTGCAACAAGCTCTGCATATAATTCAGGATCGTGAACTGTTGCTGATAACTGTCCATCAAAACGTTTCTTAATAAAGCCTGCACAACGACTGGCAATGTTAACGACTTTACCAACCAGATCAGAATTAACTCTGGCACTAAAGTCTTCCAGATTAAGGTCAATATCATCGATGCCAGAACCGAGTTTGGCTGAAAAGTAATAACGCAAATACTCAGGGTTTAAATGATTCAAATAAGTACGCGCTTTGATAAACGTACCCCGCGACTTGGACATCTTTTGGCCATCAACTGTCAGGAAACCATTCGCATAAACAGCCGATGGTGTTCTAAAACCACTACCTTCTAATACGGCTGGCCAAAACAGTGCATGGAAATAAATAATATCTTTACCGATAAAGTGAATCATTTCTTTATCACTTCCGGCTTTACACCAATCATCAAAATTTAAATTAGTTTTATCACACAGGTTTTTAAAGCTGGCGAGATAACCCATCGGTGCGTCTAACCACACATAGAAGAATTTACCGGGCGCATTAGGAATTTCAAAACCAAAGTAGGGTGCATCACGCGAGATATCCCATTCCTGTAAACCGGCTTCAAACCATTCATCCAGTTTATTGGTGACTTCCGCCTGTAAATGTCCAGCACGTGTCCATTTGTGCAATATTTCTTCAAAATTACCTAGCTTGAAAAAATAATGCTCGGACTCTTTTTCTATCGGTGTGGCGCCAGAAACGGCAGAAACCGGATTCTTTAAATCAGTCGGACTGTAAGTGGCACCGCAGACCTCACAGTTATCACCATATTGATCAGCCGCCCCACATTTCGGACATTCACCACGAATAAAACGATCGGGTAGAAACATCTCTTTCTCTGGATCATAAGCCTGTTTGATGATTCTCTTATTAATGTGTCCGGCATTATCCAGTGCTGCATAGATAGTATTAGCCAATTCCTGGTTTTCAGGAGAATGAGTACTGTGATAATTATCAAAGGCAACGGCAAAATCGGTGAAATCGGCCTGATGCTCATGGCTCATTGCTTCAATCAGCGCTTCAGGCGTAATGCCTTCCTTCTGGGCGCGTAACATAATCGGTGTGCCGTGCGTATCATCGGCACAGACGTAATGGCATTCATTACCCAGCATTTTCTGGAAACGTACCCAGATATCCGCCTGAATATACCCAACCAGATGACCTATATGCAGCGGGCCATTGGCATAGGGGAGTGCATTGGAAACCAGAATTTGTCGTTGTTTGTCTTGCATTATTATTATGGCTACAGAGATTTGGGGCGCTAAAGTAGCATTATTCAATAGCAGCGTGAAGAGAAGCCGATAAATAATGTAGAATACGCGTCCAATTCATAGTTCAGGTTATAAATAAATGTCGGCAGTCAGTCGTGAGCAAGTAGAATCAATACTTTCCGGAATAATCGATCCTAATAGCAAAGAGGATCTCATCAGTTCAAAATCAATCAAAGATATCACTATTAATGATAGTGCTGTCACCGTCGCTGTTCAGCTCGGTTATCCTGCTGAAGGCTTTAAACAGGATCTAATAGACACCATAACTGACGCACTAGGCGAACAGGGTATTTCCGAGATTAGTGTTGAAGTTTCCAGCAAGATTGTCTCGCACTCTGTACAACAGGGAGTGCAGCTTTTAGCTAACGTTAAAAATACTATTGCCGTGGCTTCGGGTAAGGGTGGGGTAGGTAAATCGACAACATCAATCAATCTGGCATTGGCCTTACAGGCTGAAGGTGCCACAGTCGGTATTCTCGATGCTGATATCTATGGCCCCAGCCAGCCGCGCATGCTTGGTCTTAAAGGTAAGCCTGATACAACGGATGGTAAGACTGTCGAACCAAAAGTGAGCTATGGCGTGCAGTCTATGTCGATTGGATACCTTATCGAAGAAGACACACCGATGATTTGGCGCGGACCGATGGTGACGGGTGCATTAGAACAATTGTTGAATGATACGAATTGGCAGGATCTTGATTATTTGATTATCGATCTGCCACCAGGCACGGGTGACATTCAATTAACCCTGTGTCAAAAAATACCCGTGAGTGGCGCCGTGATTGTTACAACGCCACAAGACATTGCCTTACTGGATGCGAGAAAAGCGTTAAAAATGTTCGAAAAAGTCAATGTGCCTGTCTTGGGCATCATTGAAAATATGAGCACGCATATTTGTGGTCAGTGTGGTCATGAAGAACATATCTTTGGCAGCGGTGGTGGTGATCAAATGGCCAAGCAATATAATGTTGATCTGCTTGGTTCATTACCTTTAGATATCCGTATTAGAGAAGGTGTGGATAACGGTAAGCCGACTGTTGCTATAGAACCTGATTCAGAGATTGCTATGAATTATCGTGATATTGCACGACGTACTGCGGCAAAACTTGCTATACAGTCAAAAGATTACACAAACAAGTTTCCTAAAATTGTAATTGAGAATAATTAAATGAGTGTTAAATCAGACAAATGGATACGCCGCATGGCGGAGCAGCATGGCATGATAGAACCTTTTGAATCTGGTCAGATTAAAACAAAAGGTGGAGAAAGATTGATCTCCTATGGTACTTCTAGCTACGGTTATGATGTACGTTGTTCCAATGAGTTTAAGATCTTTACCAATGTACATTCGGCAACAGTTGATCCAAAAAACTTTGATGAAAAAAGTTTTGTCGATATAAAAGCGGACAGTTGTATTATCCCTCCGAACTCATTTGCACTCGCAAGAACGGTTGAGTTTTTTCGTATACCAAGAAATGTGTTGACGATCTGTTTAGGTAAATCGACCTACGCGCGTTGTGGGATTATTGTTAACGTCACGCCGCTTGAACCTGAATGGGAAGGGCATGTAACTTTAGAATTTTCAAATACGACGACATTACCAGCAAAGATTTATGCCAATGAAGGTGTCGCACAAGTTATTTTTATTGAGTCGGATGAAGTTTGTGAAACATCTTATAAAGATCGTGCTGGTAAGTACCAAGGTCAAAAGGGAGTGACACTTCCAAAGGCCTAGTTGAATAGGCTTTCAATGCACATCGTAGTGTAGAGACTGAACAAAGATTGAGAATTGTCGTCATCAGTATGGGACGTCATTATAATATCTGGATGCACTGTCAAAATGAGCTGTAATTTTGAAAATACCGTTGATCCGAAACAAGCATATGCAAATGACCCCGACAAAGCTCAGGCTACTAATGTGAACGCTATGTGTAAATCGAACTAACTATTATCGGAATATCTATATGAAAGATATTATGAGAAAGATTTTCTCGCCAATACTTAAACAGTTCGAGTCAGGAGAGAATATTTATGCTTATAGAAAATCACACAGGCAAATATTAGTTATTGTAGGGCTTTTATTTTTGGTTCTGTCTTGTGGGTCTCTTTATGCATCAATTAATGCATCAGAACTAGGTGGCGTAGTTCCCATTATCGTGTTCCTATTATTGGGAATAGTTTGTGAAGTGGTCGGGTTATTGGGTACTGATAAAGCAGTGGCGAATATATGGAAGTGTAAGTGAATTCCCTTTAGTGTATATCCGGCCTTAATATTTGCAGTCATATTACTAAAGGTCTCCAACTTTAAGCCCATCGCTTTGATGCGCTATGGGGTGGCCAATGGTCACTTTACATCAAACTTCCACTCCCTCAACGGGTCCAATTCATAACGGCGTTAGCGGGTATCTAGAGATTTTCAGTGAATACAATTAATCCGAAAAAAATGCTCAATAGCAAATGGACCGCGGTAGAACCAACAAAGAAGGAAAAGCACTTCATGGTAACGGAAGTAGAATTTGATGAAGAAGGAGCAGTTATTTTCTGCTTGATAGAAGCCGTTATCTCAAAACGTTCAATTTCAATACGATGGCAGGATTTAAAAGATGTGAACCAATGGGCCCATGGCTGGAAATAATTTAATTGTTTAACATAGCTATATAATCAGTTTAGGTGAGCCGGTGCAGTAAAGCTCTATAGTTACTAAAGGCGTTGGGCAAACATGTATTAGAGGGATTAGTAATGAGGCATTCTGTAAGAATTACAGTTGTAATAGCGTTAATAATATTTGGACCGATAGATGCTATGGCGATCGAAGAAGCGAAGTACGAAGTGATAAAGAAAGACAACAGGTTCGAGCTCCGTGATTATGCAACTCACATCCTCGCCGAAACCGTTGTGGAAGGAAATCTGGAAGATGCTGGTAACGTGGCATTCAAAAGGCTATTTCGTTACATCTCCGGCGACAATCGGTCTAGCGATAAAGTGGCGATGACAGCTCCTGTATCCCAACAGCAAATCGGGGAAAAAATAAAGATGACGGCTCCTGTAGGGCAGCAACGTTCTCAGGAAAACTGGGCTGTAAGCTTCATGATGCCAGATGCATACACTATGGAATCTATTCCAGAACCAGAGGATCCAAAGATCATATTACGACAGGTTCCAGCTCGACGGATGGCCACAATACGCTACTCCGGTTTTTGGAGTGAGGAGGGCTATCTACGATACAAGGTAGACCTAGAGTCATGGATTCAGAAAATGGGTCTCATCATAGAAGGTGAACCCATATGGGCTAGATACAACTCTCCTTTTTCTCTATGGTTTATGAGGAGAAACGAAATTCTGATTCCAGTAGGTGCAGGCAGCGGGAAAGAAAAAACTCTACAATCTTATTAAGAAGTGACTAAGTGAACTTCGTCATGCACGGTTTCCTGAACGTCTCATGCGTGCTTTATAATTATTTTTAGAAACGACTCTGGTGAGCATTAACATTCACTAGCAGCAAACTTGGGTTCATCCTCTTCGACTATTTCCTGAACGCCTTCACTAATACCGACAAAGTCCACAGCGATATTAAATCCGTATAAGTCATCGTCCATTTTTTTCTACAATTGATTACATGTGTATAAACTGGGATGAATTGATATTCAGGAAAAAGCAGATGAATCACACTACCGTAGCAAGAAAGCCGGGAGAAATTTAATAAGCCATTATTCATATCCTGAATCAGAGGATGTGACGGAACAAACAGCGATCGCTGTTTTGAATTAATTATCTTCTATTCGCCGTATTATTAAGAACTATATTAAGGACTTGTTTATACCTGTATCATTATTTTGTACATCCATCATTTTATCAGTTTGTACCGCTAACTCTAATGCAAGTTCTATCGATTTCTTAATGACAGCTTTCTCGTTACTTGCGTTTAATTTATCCGAGGCTATTAGGGCGGTTAAAATTTGGGTTGCAGCATTAAATATTGTCGGTTCAATGACAAGGTCATTTCTGTGAAAAGCTATGCGTGTCATTTCTGACATATCTCGATGCGCCATTTGACTACTCCGTTTAGTTAAATTTATTTTATATTATTTCAGTTTATAAGAGATTTAATCTTTCTTTAGTTTTAAAGAAACTGAATTTATGCAGTAACGTAATCCTGTAGGTTGTGGACCGTCTTCAAATACATGGCCTAAATGAGAATCGCACTCCTTACATAGAACTTCTACTCGCTGCATACCTAAACTGCTATCTGTTTCAGTCTTTACTGTCTCTCCATCCGCTTCCCAGAAACTCGGCCAGCCGGAACCAGAATCATATTTTGTATCAGAATTGAACAATTCACTGCCACAGCAACTACACAGATAAATTCCTTTATCTTTGCAATCATTATATTCCCCAGTGAAAGCACGCTCGGTACCTTTTAGTCTACAGATGGCATATTCTTCATCGTTTAGTTCCTGTTGCCATTCTTCGTTAGTTTTATCTTTGGCATCACTCATATTAATTTCCTGTAACAACATCCTTCATGATGTCGATGATACGTCCAGTAGCTTTTTCGACGAGGACAACAGCATTATCAACAATTGTTCGTTCCAGACCTTCAGTTGGTTTGGGTAGTTCTGTTTCAAGATCCTCAGGTAATCCACGTTTTGCCAAGCCAGGAGGTAATGTCCCATTTTTTTCCAGTTGTTTAGCTAGACCTGGAGGGAGTTTTTCTTTTTTTGCTAATCCTGGAGGCAAGCCTTTCTTTTTATTTTTTTTCTTATTTTTAGTTTTAGTATCATTTGTGTTGGTCTCGGAAGTAGCTTTCTTGAAATATTTATCAATTATTTGCTTTTCCAACTCAGTAAAACCACCCTCAATGGCTTTATCGATGACGGCCTTAGCCATATCGCCATCAGCAGAGCTTGACGCCGAATAAAACCCAACTGCATTTAATATCAAAAGTATTATTAGATGCTTCATTATTATATTTCTCCAGTGACGTCACTGTAACTTTAGTCAGTCTGTATCTTATATCTATCCAAAGCGAATTCACATTTTTGAAATTTTACTTGAAAGTTCTCTTATTGTTCTCTATCATGAAAAAGAGAACGTAAGGAGAACCTTGTATGTTAACAGGTCTAGAAGAAAAAATACTTCAGTGTATTACACGACACATAACACAAAATGGGAATGCACCGACATTAGTTGAGATCGGCGAATCACTTGATATTAAATCTAAAGGCACCGTGCATCGTTATGTCGAATCGCTTATAGAAAAGGGTCATCTACATCGAACTGGGAGAAGTTGGCGAGGTCTTCGTTTAACGGGTGAACAAAGTCGTCGTTTACTTATATTACCTTTCGCAGGGCGCATTGCCGCAGGGCAACCTATCGAGGCGATTCCAGAGCAATTGGAGATAAATTTTTCAGATATGTTGATGGGTGAGGGTCGTTATGTGCTCGAAGTGAAGGGTGAGTCAATGATAGAGGCCGGGATTTTCAATGGTGATCTTGTCATTATTAGAGAATCAACAACAGCGGATAATGGCGATATCGTCGTTGCATTAATCGATAACGGAGAAGCTACTTTAAAGAAATTGCGAAAGCATGGAGATCGCGTCGAATTAATACCGGCAAATCAATCAATGGCACCGATGATCTATCCGGCAGATCGGGTTCATATCCAAGGAGTAGTCGTAGGGCAAGTCAGGTATTACAAATAAAATAAAACTCTGAAGTGAAGAAGGAAAAGAAATCAAACTGTCACTGATCACATTTCTGCGCTACCACTCCACTGACTAAATCAATCTTCTGTTATTGCTTGTTTAATAGCATTTTATTTAAACACCACGGTTACGTTTTTATATGATATAAATATCCATATTGCCTATAAACTGCAGGTAGGGAGATTATGTCAGGGTGAGTATTAAAGATCTGGAATCATATATTAGCCAAATTGGTTTAAGTTTTTTTGATTGGGCTACAAGTCCGCAATTTTACACACAGTGTGGAATGGTTGTATTAGCTATTGCCTTTGCTTATTTGATAACGGCATTACTCAAGAAGTATATTCCGATACTCCAGAACGAACCCAAACCGGGAGCTCTTTATCCAATAAGAAAGACGATCCATCAAACAGATGATCTGCTCTTTCCTCTTTTTAGTATCCTCACACTGGCTATCACAGTTGAATTAAGCGCTCTTGTTATACAACAAAGTGGACTAATAAGATTAACGCAAGGTTTGGCCGTAATTATCTTGCTCTATACCTTTATAGCGCATTTTATAAAAAAACAGATACTCAAAAAGATTATTAAATGGATAGGCATTCCAATTGCAATCTTGCAAGTTTTTGGTTGGTTGGATGATGTGACGATGTTCCTGGATACGATTGATATGGAGCTCGGCAATATCAATATTAGTTTATATGACTTGGCCAGGGTTATTGTTTTTGGTTCCTTTCTGTTTTGGTTGGGACGAATCTCGAATAATGTTGGTCAGCAAATTATTCGCAATCAGAGTGATCTGGATGTTGGTACAAGAGAAGTTTTTGCCAAACTATTTGAAGTCGCTTTATTTGTCGTAATATTTCTATTATTACTTCAAGTCATGGGGATTAACCTGACTGCACTAGCAGTCTTTGGTGGTGCCTTGGGTGTAGGACTTGGTTTTGGGCTACAAGCGATCGCATCAAATTTTATTTCAGGCATTATCATCCTGCTTGATCGTTCTATTACTGTTGGCGATTACATCGAACTTGAAGATGGTCGTACAGGTGTTATTCGTGAATTAAAAATGCGTTCGACAACATTGGAGACCTTTGATGGTAAGGACATCATGGTTCCGAATGAAAGGTTTATTACTACTAACTTTATTAATTGGACACATAAAAATAAAAAACAGCGCTACTCGATTAATTTTCAAGTAGCTTACAAAACAGACTTGCACAAATTATTTGAAATCTTGAGAGAAGTCGTTGCAAGTCATCCCAAGGTATTGAGTGGTTCGGATTGCCCCATTGAAGAGCGACCTGATGCTGAGATAGCAGGATTTGGTGATTCAGGTATAGATATCCTCATCGAGTTTTGGATGGAAGGTATTGATGATGGTAAAAATCGTGTAGGAGCAGATCTACTTTTGATGATATGGGATGCGCTAAAGGAGAACGATATGGAAATACCATTCCCACAACGAGAAGTTAAAATATTGAACCCACAATAATAAATTGATTATTTTCGTAGTATACGAGCAATACTATTTTTTTTAATTCCCAATTTAAAGTGCAACCATGAAACCATTTTCTCAAGCATGTGAGAATAATAAAATTCCTATACTGAATGAAATTTCATCATATCTTGCTGCATGCAACAATGTGTTAGAGATTGGTAGTGGAACAGGTCAACATGCGGTGTTTTTTACAGAGAACATGCCTGCGTTACATTGGCATACTAGTGATCGTATTGAAAACCATACTGGAATAATTGAATGGATTGAAGAAAGTAAATTATCAAATATTGAGCTTCCAATTGAACTTGATGTGGTCAGTTACGAATGGCCGACTAACTGTTTTGATGGCGTTTTTACAGCAAACACATGCCATATAATGCATTGGCATGAAGTTGTTTCAATGTTTGAGGGTGTTAGTCGTATTCTTTCTTCCGGTGGCCACTTTATGATTTATGGACCGTTCA
>JBLHKL010000045.1:0-16697 GCA_047618295.1 Gammaproteobacteria bacterium
ACTCATCAGCAATGATGACATTGTTTTCTTTATGCTTGGCTTGTTTTTTAGGTCACTGACTAGTGACCTAAAATATTAATTGTTTTTGCTTTGACTACAATAACGCAATATTTTCTCCTGAACAATTTTCATGTCAGGCTTTATTTTTAATGCTTGCTTAAAGTAACTGCATGCAGCTTTAATATTCCCTATTGATACCTGAGCAAGCCCACTATTTAGTTGGGCATTAACAGACTGAGGATCTATCTGTATAGCTTTTGAAAATTGTGCAATTGCATCTTCCAACTTACCTTGGCGCGCTAAAGCAATTCCTAGATTGTTATATGTCTCGATATGGTAGGGATCTAATTTTTTCGCTTTGTTGTAATGGACTATTGCTTCATCTAAGTTACGCTGAAGTTCTAATGCATTTCCAATATTAAAATGTGCTTTTGTATAATAAGGGTCTATCTTCAATGCGTCCGAATAATGATTAATAGCATCATCTAATTTTCCTTCTTCTGAAGCAGATAAGCCAAGATTATTATGTGCTTCTGCATTTGATGGGTTTATATCAATGGCTTTATTGTAATATTCAATCGCTTTTGCTGTGTATCCCTGCTGTTTCAAAACAACACCTAGATTATTATAAGCTTTGTCATAAAAGGGATTAATTTTAAGTGTTTCACCATAATGATTAATCGCATCTATTGTTAACCCCTGATGCTTTAAAGTATTTGCCAGATTGTAATGTGCTCTATGACTCAGTGGATTTTTATTTACAACATCGGTCCATAGTGATTTTTCGTCAGACCATATTTTATTTCTAGCATAAGTGGCGGATGAAAGACAAATAATTATCATGACGCTAATAATCATTATTAACTTTGGTCTTTGTGACATTAGAGTAAATAGTAGATAACTGATAACAAGTGCAAAACCGAACATTGGAAGATAGAGCCGATGCTCAAATATTAGCTCCAGTCCGATGAAGGATGATTCGATTAGTAGATTAATGAAAAACCAAATAATACAGAATGAAATTAATCGATGTCGTCGTGCAACATATATAGCTAGCCCTAAAATACTGACAAGGGAAATCAATGAAAACAGCGTTGTAATGGGTTCAAGCAATGATTGTGATATTGAAACATGATGAAGTAAATTTAGTCTGGATGGATCTGGATAGAACAATAGACTAATGTAGTAAACTAGTATTCGAAACTGAGTCAATATGCGTTCACTCAGAGTAAATTCACGGATAGTATAATCAAATAATATTCTTTCTAATGGCTCCCCTCCAAGAAAGATAAACGAAACAATAAGCAGTAACAGAATCAGACCAATAAAATATTTAATATTTTTTTGTATCCATACTTTATTCAGATCTTGAAAAAAATAATATTCATACAACAAGATAATTATCGGAAGAGTAGCGGCAATTTGTTTAGAACCAAGAGCCAAAAACCATGATCCTAGACATGTCAACCATAGCAACCAACGCTGCCATTTCAATGGAACATTATGCACAAGGATGAAAGACAGTAATGATAAGAGATAGAACATCGTAGCCATACTGTTCATTCTCTGCACAATATAGGTAACGGATTGAGTTTGTATCGGATGAGAGATAAAAATACAAGCTGAAAACACAGCCATTAGAATTATATTAAAATCTCTAAAAACCAGTGTTTCATTTTTTTGAATAACAGCAAGCTGTTTAAATGTAAGCAGAGCAATAAAGTAGACAAGTACCCCGCATAAAAAATGTATAACTATATTGATTAGGTGATACCCGACCACATCGTAACCACCCATAAAGTAATTCAGTGCAAAACTGAGATTAGCAATTGGACGTTTAGTACTTGGCTTACTAAATACTGCGTTGTAAACCCATTGCGACTCGAGATCGATTACTCTTATAAATCGGTTATCACTGATATTAGGTATGTCATCAAACACAAATGGTCCATGTAATGTGTTGGAATAAATAATGCCACACAAAACACCAATACCACAGAGGCAAATGAAATGACGTATAATTAGAGATTGAGAAATCATCCAGATATTGATAGATTGGATGTTCTTCACGACAATTATTATTTAATCTGCAGCAATGATAATAATATCCATAAACATTATAGACATACTAAATTCAAACTTATTTACACCACTCTTTAACCATTTCTTGCGACTTTCTAATTTCTTCCTGACGTTGTTCTTCTGTAGCTCGTACACGACTACCATCTTCTTGCACAAGCTGAACTGTAGGTCGCGCCGTATAACTTTTTAATCTAGCTTGAGACTTTTTACAATTTTCTTTTTCCAAGGCCAGTTTCTCTTCCTCTTTTTTTTCCTCCTCTGCTTTCTTAATTCGTTCCTCTCTTAATTTATCAAGCCCCTTATTTTGTTCATCTAGTATTTTACTTGCCTTTTCTATATCAACACTAGGCGGTCCCTTAATGATCTTAACGTCCTCAACATCAACGGGAGAATGTTGGCCATAGTGCACCTCGCCATCGGCATCCACCCATTTGTACATTGCAGCATAGCTAGAGCCAGAAGCAACAAAAAACAACACGAGAAGCCCCGTAATATTTGCCATTAAAGAAATAATATTTCGCATTTCAATGAAACCTTTCCGAAATTAAACATATTCTGATAGTATAATAGTCTAAGTTATATTTATAAGCCATTGATTGTATGATATATCCTGTATAAATAAGTTCCTCTTGTTCTATTAAAATGAGTGTGTTTTTATGAGGTGTGCATTATGAAACATGTAATTAAGAAGTTCGTGATTTTGTTCCTATGCTTTATCGCAGCACCAGCTGGAGCCGTTAAAGTTTTCGAATGTCAAGATGAGCAAGGTGACCGGAGTTTTCAGAGTCGTTGCCCATCTGGCTCAACTATTGTAGCCGAGAAAAATATTTCCGTTGGCAACGCTGAAAAAAAAGCTTCAGGCGCTGCAACACCAAATGTGACAATTATTTTTTATTCGATACCTGATTGTGATGCTTGTGATATTGCCCGCATTTATCTGACAAAATCAAACATACCCCATACAGAAAAAGACGTCTCAAAAGATATTGAAATACAGAAAGAACTTCATGAAAAAACTAATGCAGCATCGGTTCCGGTCATTCTAATCGGTGAAAAAGCCATGATTGGTTTTAACCGCGTAGCTCTAAAAAAGGAACTTGAAACTGCGGGCTTTATAAAACCTGAAATAAAAGATGAGGAAACAACAAAAGAATAGCGTCAAACAGAGTACTAAAATAATCTCCCGTTTAGCCGGAGGCCAAATATCAAATCCTTCGAGTCTTATACAGTTTCTTTTTCGTTAAGGAGTTCTTTCGGTAACGAAAAGACGACACGCTCGATAATTCCGGGATTTTCTTCAACCATTGATGCGCCCCACTCCTTAAGTTTGGAGATAACTTCTTCAACTAATATTTCTGGAGCAGATGCACCTGCGGTTAATCCAATATTTTCTTTTCCATCAACCCATTCTTTTTTAATTTCAGAAGCATCATCTATCAAGTAAGCTGGAACTCCCGCCTTTTGTGACAACTCCATTAGACGCGTGGAATTAGAGCTATTAGGTGAACCTACAACCAAAATCAAGTCGCATTTTGAAACAAGATTTTTTACTGCATCTTGACGATTTTGAGTTGCATAACAAATATCTTCTTTCTTGGGTCCATCTATTTTAGGGAATCGTTCTCTTAATGCGTTTATTACCTGAGCAGTATCATCCATTGATAAAGTCGTTTGCGTTACAAATGCAAGAAATTCCGGATTCTTAACTTTTAGTTTCAAGACATCTTCGACAGACTCAACCAGGTACATGCCGCCATTTCCATTCTTTGGTTGGTATTGGCCTATGGTTCCTTCGACTTCAGGGTGGCCTTCGTGGCCAATTAAAATACATTCTCGTTCTTCATCTTGATATTTACCCACTTCCATATGCACTTTGGTAACCAAAGGGCAGATCGCATCAAAAACTCTCAAGCTTCTGTGTGCAGCTACTTCACGGACTGCTTTAGATACGCCGTGTGCGCTAAATATAACGGTCGAATCATCTGGCACTTCATCTAATTCTTCGACAAATACTGCGCCTTTATCACGTAAGGAATTTACAACATATTTGTTGTGTACCACCTCATGGCGAACATAAACTGGCGCACCAAAAAGTGTCAACGCACGTTCTACAATTTCAATGGCACGATCAACACCGGCACAAAAGCCGCGTGGATTAGCGAGTAATATTTGCATTTAGTTTTACCTTATAAATATTCATTTTAAAATCTGTGGTCAGTATATCAAATCTCAAGAATCATTCTCTGACTCATTAAACCAAAACGCATCAATAATCAGCATGAATGCGCCGATAAAAATGGCTGAATCCGCGATATTGAATGCCGGCCATGGGTTAAACAGTCGCCACGGCATAAATGACAAATATATTTCTATAAAATCAACCACATAGCCTAAGTTTATTCGATCCCATAAATTTCCTATTGCGCCACCAAGTACAAAAGCCAACGCAGCTAACAACCAGCGTTTATTTGATGGCAGACCATACATCCAAACAACAATCCCAATTGAGATTATCGATGCGAGTCCTGCAAAAAACCAACGTTGCCAACCACCCGCCTGACTTAAAAAACTAAATGCAGCACCTGTGTTGTGCATTAATGTCAGATTAAATCCCGGGAAAACAGGGTTAGCTTGATAAAGAACTAGTTCCTGTACCGCATAATACTTCGTAAGTTGATCAAAAATGATTATGACCACTGACAATGTCAGCCATTTAGTCATAGATTACCTCGCGATCAGGCATATATCCTGCTCTCACCTTCTCCATCAACATTTTCTATACATCGCTTACATAACTCAGGATGAGTTTTATCTGTACCTACATCCTCGCGATGATGCCAACACCGAACACATTTACTATGCGCAGACGGTTTAACAACTATAGAAAGCCCGGGTATTTCAGAATCAATCGCTGCCTTATCTTGATTATGTAAGCGCGCATAAGAAGTGATTAATACAAACC
Source organism: Gammaproteobacteria bacterium (assembly GCA_047618295.1). Classification (GTDB taxonomy): domain Bacteria; phylum Pseudomonadota; class Gammaproteobacteria; order Eutrophobiales; family Eutrophobiaceae; genus UBA7359. The sequence continues at coordinate 5,045 of JBLHKL010000045.1, forward strand.
GTAGTTCATCTTCGTTCTCACTCAATTGTTGAAATACATTTTCATCACAATAAAGATCTACCTCAGCATCCAAAGATGAGCCAATCGCACCATCAACACGTAATGTTTCAAGTTGTTTGTTGATCTCATCACGAATGCTAATAATCATTTCCCATTTTATTTTTCTTTCGTTCGAACTTACTTCATCAATCTTATATTGATACCAGTCTTCGAGAAAAATAGAACCTGTGTTTTCACCCGGGATGTGTTTCCAAATCTCATCGGCTGTGAAGCTCAAAATAGGTGCCAACCAACGTGCGCACATTTGAACTATATGATAAGCGGCTGTCTGTGCAGATCGTCTACCTAAACTATCTTCTCGCATCGTGTACTGTCTATCTTTTGTTATATCAAGATAGAAACCACCCATTTCAACCACACAGAATTGATGCAGTAGTTGATAAATCAAATGAAACTCAAAATTATTATATGCCGTAATAATTTCTTCCTGTAAGCGCAGACAATGTTCAACAGCCCATTTATCCAGTTCCAACATGTCCGAATAGGCAACGCTATTTTTTTCTGGTTCAAAGTCATTTAGATTAGACAGTAAATATCGTGCCGTATTACGAATACGACGATATGCATCCGCCATCCGTTTAAGAATCTCATCAGACACATTCATCTCTGTGCGGTAGTCCGCCGATGCAACCCACAGGCGTAAAACATCAGCGCCAAGTACATTCATCACTTTCTGCGGAGCAACAACGTTACCTTTTGACTTAGACATTTTCATGCCTTTGGCATCAACAACAAAACCATGCGTCACCACTGCTTTATATGGCGGCGCTCCATTATTTATAGCAATAGAAGTGAGCAGCGAAGACTGAAACCAGCCACGATGTTGATCCGAACCTTCAAGATAAAGTTCAGCAGGAGAACTTAAACGATCATCCGCATTCAATACTGTGTCATGAGTGACACCTGAATCAAACCAGACATCTAATGTATCGATCACCTTGCTGTATTTTTCTGCATCATTACCCAGTAGTGTTGCTGCATCTAAATCAAACCAGGCATCAATACCTTTCTCTTCAATAAGTGTCGCAACTTTCTCTATTAGCTCGGCGGTATCAGGATGTGGTTCCTGTGTTTCACGATCGATAAAGACAGCAATCGGCACACCCCAGGTACGCTGACGAGAGATACACCAGTCCGGACGATTTTCGATCATGCCATGAATACGTTCTTCACCCCATGATGGCTGCCACTTCACATCCTTAATTACTGTTAATGCCTTCTTGCGCAAACCATTGCCATCCATGCTAATAAACCATTGTGGTGTCGCACGGAAAATGATCGGCGTCTTGTGACGCCAACAATGTGGGTAACTATGTAGTATTGTTTCCTGATGTAATAACGCTCCTTTCTCTTCTAACACGCTTAAAACAGAGGCATTGGCCTTGAACACATGTTCGCCAGCAAAGAGTTCGGTATTGGCTAAGAAGCAACCATTATCACCGACAGGATTATCAACCTCTAAGCCATAACGTAAACCAACAACATAATCATCTTGACCATGACCTGGTGCGGTATGCACGGCACCAGTACCGGCCTCTAGAGTGACGTGATCACCTAAAATAATAGGCACCACTCGCTGATAAAAGGGATGTTGCAACTTCAAGCCTTCCAGTTCAGAACCAAGGCAGGTGCCAAGCACTGAATAACCTTCGATACCACAAAGTGTCATAAGGCCTTTATATAAACCTTCAGCCAAAACCAGTGCTTCATTGCCACATTTCACTAACACATATTCAAAGCCCGGATTTAAAGCCACCGCCTGATTTGCAGGTAAGGTCCAAGGCGTCGTAGTCCAAATAACAACCGATATAGATTCAATATCTGTTTCAACGTTAAAACATTTTAGTAATGCGCCTTTATCGATTGCTGCAAAACGCACATTTATTGCGGGGGATTGTTTGTCTTCATACTCAACCTCCGCCTCAGCCAGTGCCGATCCACAATCTGTGCACCAGTGCACAGGCTTTACACCCTTATGCATATGTCCCGCTTCGATTATTTTTCCGAGCGAGCGGACAATGTTTGCTTCGGTCTTGAAATCCATTGTGAGATAAGGATTCTGCCAATCACCAAGAACACCTAAACGAATAAAATCTGCACGTTGTTTATCAACTTGTTTCTGTGCGTATTCACGACACGCATTTCGAAATTTATCAGGTTCAACTTTCACACCTGCCTTACCGATCTTTTTTTCTACCTGTAGTTCAATGGGTAAACCATGACAATCCCAGCCCGGAACATACGGTGCATCCAGTCCATTCAAACTTTGTGATTTAACAATGATGTCTTTAAGGATCTTGTTAACTGCATGACCGATATGAATGTCGCCGTTGGCATAAGGAGGACCATCATGCAAAATAAATTTCTTGGCGCCCTCTTTGCTTTTGCGTATTTGTCCATATAGATCATCTTCCTGCCACTTCTTCAACATTTCTGGTTCACGCTGGGCAAGATTCGCTTTCATTGGGAATGCGGTCTTAGGTAGATTTAGTGTGTCTTTATAATTCGTCATTACTGATAGTATTTATTATTGATTCGTATTAATTCGTTATTATATATTTCTTCAAGCTGCTTCTTGTACTCTCAATGTCCTTTGCTATTTGTAAAACTAATTCTTCCTCAGTTTTAAAATCTCCTTCACCACGCAATTTTTCCAGTAACTCAACCTGAAGATGCCGGCCATACAAATCCTCGTCGTAATCCAGAATATGCACTTCCAAAATAACATGTTCGCCCTTATAGACGGGTCTAGATCCAACATAAACAACAGCGTCTAATGGTTTATCCTCAATGCCATATACTCGACCAGAAAATATACCGACTACTGGCGACAAGTAGCGATGTAATTCTATATTGGCCGTAGCAAAACCAAGTTGCCGGCCTCGCTTGTCACCATGCACTACGCGTCCACTTATTCTATATGGTCGTCCGAGTAAATCGCTCGCCTTATTCATTTCGCCATTAGCTAATAACTGACGAATTAATGTACTGCTTACGCGTTCACTTTGGCAACTCAAGGTATTTGTCATCTCTACTTTAAATCCCTTGTCTTCAGCCACATCAACCAAATAATGATAATTCCCTTGTCGGTTTTTACCGAAGTGAAAATCATCACCAATAATTAACTCTTTAACCGCCAATGCATTTAACAAAATATCATCGACAAATTGTTCTGCGGATAAATTTGCAATCGCCTCATTAAACCTAAGGCAAACCACCCTATCAATATCATGACGAGAAAACTGCTGAAGTTTTTCGCGTAAGCGCGTCAATCGTGACGGTGCTTTTTCTGGTGCAAAAAATTCAATGGGCTGTGGTTCAAATATGACTACGGTTGATATTAAGCCTGTTTCTTTCGCGGTACTCTTTAATTGATCCAGAACTTTCTGATGGCCCAAATGAACACCATCAAAATTTCCAATCGTAGCAACACACTCTTTTCGTTGTCGCTGTAAATTATGCAGTCCGCGAATAAATTCCATATATTATTAAAAACTCGTGAATTATACCGATCAGTGCTGCGCTGTCATCTTCTGCCAACGAATTCCGGTAATCCAGAGCACGGCAAAATAACAAATCCCACCAGCGAGTATCCACAGGGACAGTCGTCCTATACGCTGCAACATATTCCAGGCAAACCATTGCTCAGGCATGGCAATGAAATAATGAATCAAAAATGCCATTGTACTGACCGCAACGATGATTTGGATACAGAATTTAATCCAACCTGGTTTTGGACGATAAACACCCTCTTTTCGTAATAACCAAAATAACAGGAAGGCTTGCAAAATAGCTGATAATGATGTTGCCAGTGCCAGACCAACATGTGCAAATGGGCCAACTAATAAGAAGTTAAGGCCAATATTCGCAAACATAGCAAACGCACCAATCTTTACCGGTGTTTTTGTATCCTGTCTGGAAAAAAAGCCAGTCGCAAAAACCTTGATCAGAATAAACGCGGGTAAACCTAACGAGTAGGCCAGTAAACTTTTTCCAGACATGATAGTTGCATAGGTTGTAAATTCACCATATTGGAACAAGGTCGCTAATACAGGCACAGCAAGTACAGCTAGGCCTATCGCCGCTGGTACTGCAATCATGAACACCCAACGTAATGCCCAATCCATCATGCTAGAAAATTTATCTATCTCATTTTTCGCATGCTCGCTAGATAAACTGGGTAATAAGACGGTCGCTAAGGCTATCCCGAAAACACCGAGCGGAAATTCAACCATACGATCCGAGAAATACAGCCAGGAAATACTACCGTCGACCAAATTAGATGCAAATATGGTATCAACCAGTAAGTTAATTTGCACAATGGAAACTGCAAATAAGGTCGGTAGCATCAACTTAAGGATTCGGTTTACACCATCCTTATCCCTATTTAATCCTGGTCGAGGAAATAATTTAAGCCGCATCAAAAAAGGGAATTGAAATAGCAACTGAGCAATGCCAGCAATCAAAACACCCCATGCCAATGCCGTTATCGGCACATCCATTTTTGGTGCTAACCAAACGGCACAACTGATCAAGGACAGGTTCAGCAAGACCGGTGTAATTGCGGGGATGGCAAATTGTTTGTATGTATTGAGAATACTGGCCGCAAAGGCCGTCAAAGAAATAAATAGAATGTAGGGGAACGTTATCCTCAGCATATCTGTGGCGATGACATGTTTAGCATCGTCGAAACCGGGGGCAAAGAGCATAATGAGTAAAGGTGCTGCAAAAACACCAATAACAGTTACCAAAAACAGGATCAAACCTAGGGTTGCTGATGTTTGATCGACCAGGGCTTTCACAGCATCATCATCACGCTGCTCTTTATATTCTGCCAGGACAGGGATAAATGCTTGTGAAAACCCACCTTCAGCGAATAAACGTCGTAAAAAATTAGGGATACGAAAAGCAACAATAAAGACATCCACGCCGGCGCCAGCACCAAACAGACGCGCGATCACAATATCCCGTATTAAGCCAAAAATACGAGAGATTGAGGTCATTCCACCCACTGTGAAGGTGGACTTCAATAATTTGCTGCTCATTCCTACATTTCCATAATCAATATCGATCGTTAACAATCTAGTCTATCTAGTTGTTTTTTCTTCTAATTAAGTCAATTCTCGGAAGGATATCATATACTGGCGCAAGCATTGACAAATTGCCCTAATATCCGCATGATACCGCGCCTTTAGAGAATGAATCAGGAGTTTTAAGAGTGGCCAATATAGCATCTGCGAAAAAACGTGCGCGTCAGGGTGAAAAACTGCGCTTGCACAATGCGAGTCAACGTTCAATGCTTCGCACACAAATTAAGAAAGTAATCAGCGCTATCGAATCAAAAGATAAAGAAGCTGCGCAATCCGCTTATCAGGTTGCTGTTCCTGTCATCGATGCCATGGTCTCAAAAGGAATCATTCACAAAAATAAAGCTGCTAGACATAAATCACGATTGAACGGTCACGTGAAAGCGCTTTAAGATTCAATCATAGTATTATATTAAAACCGGCTAAATGCCGGTTTTTTTATGCCCACGGACGTAATGTCAGGATTTTGTTCCTGACAAATCCTAAGTGCCTACGTCCATGTAGGCAATATCGCTTGTGCACGACTGCAAGGATGCAGGAGATAGGGCGACACAGGAGTCAAAGCAGAGGAGTCCGAAGCGACCATATAGATGTCATGAATCAATCTAGTCAATATAGAAATATTCATACTTAATATTACGTCAATATCAAATTATCCCGATGTATCAACTCATCTTCATCAAGCTGGCCCAATAATTTCTCAACTTCTTTATTAGACTTACCCATGATTAATTTAGTCTGTACCGAATCATAATTCGTTAACCCACGGGCTATCTCATTACCCGATTTATCAACACAAGAGATTATTTCACCACGTTTAAAATCACCTGATACAGCACTAATACCGACAGGTAATAAACTTTTCCCATTTTGTGTCAATGCGACAATAGCACCATCATCCAGCGTGACTGCACCCAGCAAATGAGATTGATTCGCCAACCATTGTTTTCGTGCCGTTATAGGTTCTTTATTCGTCGTCAATAATGTACCGACGTTTTCTCCATCTGCTATTTTAATTAAAGTGCTGTCATTATTACCCGATGCGATAATAGTTTGCGTTCCTGATCTAGTCGCAATCACTGCTGCTTTCAATTTAGTACGCATGCCGCCTCTACCTAAACTACCCCCATCGCCGGCATAACTTTCTAATGCTTTATCGCCCGCTTTCGCTTCTTCAATTAATTTAGCCGTACTGTCTATACTTGGATTAGCAGTAAACAGACCTTCTTGATCCGTTAATAAAACAAGTAGTTCCGCATCAATCAGATTTGCCACTAACGCAGCTAGAGTATCGTTATCCCCTAATCGAATCTCATCTGTCGCTACCGAGTCATTCTCATTAACAATCGGTGCGACACCTAAACCTAATAAGGTATTTAAACTCGTGCGTGCATTAAGGTAACGCGCCCGATTAGCAATATCATCATGCGTTAATAAAATCTGTGCCGTATGCTTACCGTATTTTTGAAAACAGGTTTCATAAGCCTGAATTAACCCCATCTGACCTACTGCAGCAGCAGCTTGTAATTCATGAATAATATTAGGCCTCGTTTTCCAGCCCAATCGTGCAATACCTTCGGCTACAGCACCAGATGAAACAATGACTATTTCAATACCACGATCGTTAAGCGCAACAATTTGCTTTACCCAATTATCGAGTAACTCGTGTTTAAGACCACACCCATTATCCGTTAGTAAGGCACTGCCAATTTTTACAACCCAACGTCGTGTGTCTTTTAATTTTTTTCGATCATCACTCACTTATCTTGTCCTGACTTACTATCCAATCATGTATTGCATAAGTTAACTTCTTGCAGCCATCTCTTGTTACAGCAGATATAACGAAGATCTTATTTTCATATTTCAATTTAGTCTTTAACTCTTCTATCAACTCATCAAACAATTCAGCCGGCAAAACATCTGACTTATTTAAGACTAACCAACGCTCTTTTTGTGATAGTGCTTCATCGTAACGTATCAATTCAGTTTCAATTGTTTTGATATCTTTAAACACCTGTTCTGGATCATTACTGGCATCCACAATGTGTAGCAATAAATTTGTACGGCTTAAGTGTTTTAAAAACTCTATTCCAAGTCCAGTTCCGTCCGCAGCACCCTCAATCAAACCGGGAATATCTGCAATCACAAAACTCTTTTCAATATCAACTCTGACAACCCCTAGATTGGGATACATGGTTGTAAACGGATAATCTGCTACCTTCGGTGTTGCAGATGATACCGCCCGTATAAAACTCGATTTACCTGCATTTGGTATTCCGAGCAAACCTACATCTGCTAGAACTTGTAGTTCAAGCCTAAGGTTTCGTGCTTCTCCGTCGGAGCCGTTTGTCGTCTGCCGCGGCGCCCGATTAGTACTGCTTTTAAACCGTGCATTCCCCAGACCATGAAAACCGCCTTGTGCTACGAGCAGCTCTTCATCGTTATTCACCAAATCACCGATTAATTCGTCAGTATCGTCATCATAAACCAGTGTGCCAGAGGGTACTTTTATGAATAAGTCATCCGATTTTTTACCTATCCGATCTCGGCCTTCTCCTGAATGACCAGCCTTAGCGCGATACATGCGGCTATGACGGAAATCTACCAAGGTATTTAATCCTTCGTCGACAAACAGAAAGACACTGCCACCATCGCCACCATCACCACCATCAGGTCCCCCTTTTGGAATGTTTTTTTCACGGCGAAAACTAAGGCATCCATCACCACCTTTTCCTGCTTCCACTCGTATCGTTGCTTCATCAACAAACTTCATGATCTACCTTCGCATTTCGTTCCATTACTTCGTCGCCTAGAGCGCCTACTGTTGGTGCTCGCCTTTTTCAATACTCATGTATAAACCCATACATTCCGCTCCGAAAAAGGCTCGCGCCTTTTGACCATGGAAGGTCTTATGCCGCGAGTGCATGGATGCACAAGAGCGGCAGTACTGAAACGAACTGCTTGGTATATCCACAATAGAATGTCTATCTGATATAAAATTTTATTTTGCTGTGTCACAAATAAAAAACCCCGCCAGTGGCGGGGTTTTTATTAACAAACCTGATTAGACTTAGCCCGCGACTACGTCTACAAATGTGCGATTTTTTGGACCACGCTGATTAAACTCAACTTTACCCTCTGCTACTGCAAATATTGTATGGTCATGTCCCAGACCAACGTTTAATCCCGGGTGATATTTAGTGCCACGTTGACGAATAATGATATTTCCTGAATCAACCTGTTCACCGCCAAATTTTTTAACGCCCAGACGCTTGGATTGTGAATCACGTCCGTTTCTAGTACTACCACCTGCTTTTTTATGAGCCATTGTTAAACTCCAATTCTTAGCTTGCTGCTATTTCGGTTATAGAGATTTCGGTATAGGCCTGACGATGTCCCATCTGTTTACGATGGTGCTTACGACGACGAAACTTTACGATCTTAATCTTAGGACCGCGGCCATGACTTTCGACTGTAGCACTTACCTTGGCGCCTTTTACCAGCGGCGTCCCAACAGTGACGTTCTCACCATCAACAAGCATCAACACATCATCAATCTTGATGTCTTTACCTGCTTCAGCGTCGATCTTCTCGACTTTGAGCTTATCGCCCTTTTCTACCTTATACTGCTTGCCACCAGACTTGATTACCGCGTACATCTTGATTCTCCATACCTTGCACAATTGTGCACATTCAACAAAGGGGGCAGATTCTAAGAAATTCAACAGGTGGTGACAAGGTAAGAATGTTAAAATTTGATAATATCCTTGAAATAAACGTGTTTGGACAGTATTTTCTCCCAGATTATGAGTTTTCAGCAATTAAATACATATATTAAGAACGTGAAACTAAACGAAGCAACCGCTGAAAAGCGCGAAATCATGAATATTGAGCACATTCGAGAGCTTATCTCTGCTGATATGACTCTGGTAAATAGCTTAATAGAAAAGAGCCTGTACTCGGAGGTTGGTCTTATTGACCAATTGGGTCATTACATAATTAATAGTGGCGGAAAACGTCTTCGGCCCGCAGTTGTCTTGCTGAGTTCACGAGTTTTCTCATATCAAGGTGAGCAGAACATTAATTTAGCGGCAATTATCGAATTTATTCATACCGCTACTCTGTTACATGATGATGTGGTCGATGCTTCATTATTAAGACGTGGTCATGCAACGGCCAATCAACGCTGGGGCAATGAAGCAAGTGTCTTGGTTGGGGATTTCGTTTACTCCCGTGCCTTTCAGATGATGGTCAATATTGATTCCATGCGTGTCATGAAAATCCTCTCCGAAGCGACCAACACCATCGCCGAAGGTGAAGTACAACAACTCATTAACCGTCATGACCCAGAAACCAGCAAAGAAAATTACCTAAAAGTCATTCGAAATAAAACTGCCAAGTTATTCGAAGCCGCAGCACATTTGGGTGCAGTTATTTCAAATAGATCAGAAAAAGAAGAGCAAGCAATGGCGGCTTATGGTCGACATCTTGGTACCGCATTCCAGTTAATTGATGATGTTTTTGATTACAACTCGACTCCCGATGAGCTTGGTAAAAATATTGGAGACGATCTTGCCGAAGGAAAACCCACGCTACCATTGCTATACGCCATGTGGCATGGCAATGAAAATGATACTCAGATAATCCGTGATGCTATAAAAAACGGTGGGCTTGAGCATATTGACCAAATTAAAGCCGCCATAAATTCTACTGGGGCAATTTCATACACCGCAACAATCGCTGATGAAGAAGCGGAGTTAGCCATTGATGCCATTAAAGACTTACCACCATCTGCATACCTTGATGCGCTACACGCTTTGGCAAAGTTCTCAGTTGAACGCCAATACTAGTTATTCCTGTCCCACACAATCTTTTAAACAATTTGTCCATCTCGCTTGAGAAAATACGACTTATGCGCCATATTTAATCTTAATGAACGTTATTCAAATCTCTATCTTATTGCTTGCAACTGCACTCGCACCAAACGTTGTTATTGCTGATCAAACTGACCCGCGTCTGGATAAATTGTTTTTCAATCTAAAGATAAATGCCGATTTAGCATCATCACAACAATTAACCAGTGACATATGGAGCATATGGTCAGAACATAATAAAAAAGAAATAAATATTCTTTTTAATGATGGTGAAAATGCCATGTATAAAAAAGAATATGAAGCCGCACTTAAATCGTTTAACAAAATTGTAGAACTTACACCTAACTTTGCTGAAGGCTGGAATAAACGCGCAACCGTTTATTTTTTGATGGGTGACTACCATGCCTCTCTTGCTGATATTGAAAAAACACTCAGATTAGAGCCACGTCACTTCGGTGCACTATCCGGGCGCGGACAATGCTATTTCGAATTACAAAAATTTGAGTCTGCATTAAATGCATTTGAAGCAGCGCTTGAAGTGAACCCGTGGCTATACGATGTTTCTAGAAACATCGAAATAATGAAAAGACTGCTAGACCAGCAGACATAAATATAATGCCTAGGTGTGATAGCCCCTCGCCCGATCGAATAAATCTGTAATCCAATAAACCTGCGCACCAATGGCAGCAAACGGTAGTAATATCCATGTCACATTAAACAAAGCAAGTACCAATACAATAATACAAAAATCTGCACGGCTTAATTTATGGAAAACATAAATAATCCAATCCAGTGTGTCTTCCGGTTTTTTCCCTTCTGCAGCCACTTCTTCCCTACTCAGTGAGTCTTCTTTTTCTTCGTTCTTGGCGTGATAGAACAAATCAACAACATAGTCGATAAATGCACCAGCTGCTGCTGCACAACCGAACCAAAACCAGAAGGGTTGCTGCATCACCTGACTCGTACCATAACCCAGTGCAGCAAAAAAACTGGCATCAACCATCTAGTCCGACATGTCGTCAAACTTGGCGCCAAATTCAGATGACATATTTTTTAACCGTGCAACTTCACCATCACAATTATCAAAGGTATAACTCGCTGTCATGAATAATGCGCCAATTATTCCAGCTATATGGTTGCCCGTGATAAAACAAACGGCACACAACAATCCGAGCGATAAAGAAACAGCCGTAATTTGATTCGGAGTGATTGGTGTTTTTAATAGAAGTGGCGTCAAGCGGTAAGACAAATGTCTTACTAATGGAAATAACTGTGCCGGCGCTGTGCTGGATTCTGTCGTCATAATAGTGTCTGAAGTTTTTGGGGCAGTGAAATTGCCTAGTATGATATGGATTCGCTTGGTATTCTAATATGCATACGAAAAAATGAAACGCATTACTCACACACCTCCTGTTTAACACACCTAATACATCATGATCAGAATCGCATCATATATTGGCCTCCTGGTTGGCTTAGTAGTCATGATCTGGCTGGTTGCCTGGCAAGGTATTGATGAGATATTTGAATTGTTAAGCCAATCTGGCTTTTCCTTATTATTCTTGCCGATAGTCTGGTTTCCGAGTCTAATTGCTGCGGTTATCTCCTGGCATTACCTATTTCCTACTAAGCGCA
>JBLHKL010000046.1:0-16018 GCA_047618295.1 Gammaproteobacteria bacterium
TGCCATTGAAGCCGGAGTTGATAAGCGTTCAGTAAAGTTTGTACTCCCGATTGGTGCAACAATAAATATGGATGGAACCGCGCTCTATGAGTCAGTGGCTGTCATGTATATTGCTCAAGCTTATGGTCTGCCGATGGGATTGGGTGAACAGGCGATTATATTTATAACGGCAACACTGGCTGCTATAGGCGCTGCAGGCATTCCTCAGGCCGGATTAGTGACGATGTTAATCGTGCTCAATGCTGTGAACTTACCGGTCGAAGGTATCGGTATGATACTTGCCGTTGATTGGTTTCTAGATCGATTTAGAACCACTGTTAACGTCTGGGGAGACAGTGTAGGTGCAGCGGTAATAGAACCTTACCTGCCGAAAGAGAACTCTTAAAATAAACAAATAGTGCAGAATAAAACTAGTATCAAATATTCAACGAATTGTTAAATATTATCCTTATACACTTTTACATCCGCATTATTTCTAGCATTCTGTATAAACTCTTGCCATTCGACGGTACCGCGATTTCGCCTTAATTCTAAATCATCCTTTTTGCTAGATTCATCATCTTCAGCAACTTCACCATCGTACGCTGCAGTAACCAAAATAATGGCATAATCACCACTGCCAAGACGATTGCTTATGATAATTGGCTTATCGTCATCTGGTTTTCCCGATTGGAAAGCATAACGTAATACTGCTCTATTAACGTTGACATCATCACGCGTAACTTTTTCAACAGTTGTCCACTCTACTTCAATATCGTTCGATAAAGCCCCTGGCGCAACGCCATCTTTCAGTTGTTTTGTAATGGCTTCTTTGGCTTCTGTGATCTTTCCTGCAGCACGCTCCATTTTGATGCTTGAGATAACATCTTCTCTTACATCATCGAGTGCTTTCGTAGTAGCGACTTTATGATCTACTACTCTTAAAACAACAATATGATTGTCAGCTAATTCTATAGCTTCGCTATTTTGACCATTACTAATTAATTCTGGGTTAAAACTTGTCGAAATGATTTTAGAATTACTAAGAATACCTTCCGCTGCTGTATCTCTACTAAAATAATCACTTTCAAGTACTTCCCGGTTTACTGTTTCAGCGGCAACCTCAAGTGAATCTGAATGCTCGTATACTAAATTTGTTAGCTGATCGGATAATTCAAAAAACTGTAGTTCCGCTTCTGACTTTTTATAATCTTGATCTACTTGCTCTGCAACAGTTTCATAAATATTTTTAGGTCCACCTTTGACTTCACCTACTTTGACGATATTTAATCCTGTTTTGGATTTAATCACATCACTGACTTCGCCTTCGTCAGAACTAAATAGAAATTCTTCAACTGCCTTATCTGTAACACCTTTAGTCATAAAGGCATGTTCGCTAAATTCCAGTGCGCCTTTACCTTCCTCTGAAAATTTCTCAATTACTTCTTCAAAGGTTCTGCCCTCTTTAACCATCGCTAATGCTGATTCAATGACAACTTTAGCCTTTGCTTTTTCTTCTTCATTAAATTCTTCGATCTTGTCATCCGCTGTTAATTCACCTGTCTTTACAAACAGCTTTTTAACCGAACGTTGTTCTACAACATCATATTTGTCTTTATTATTATTGTAATAATTTCTCAGACTTTCTTCGTCAGAAGTAACCGTCTTAGCTAGTTCATTTACATCCAGCTCAAGGTATTCTATTTTAACTTTTTCAGCTTCTACAAAACGTTGTGGGTTTGCTTTATAAAAGGCTTCAACCTCCGAATCATTAACATCTCCTTCGTCGGCAAATGATGACAGATTGAGGATGCTGTATGTTAAATCTCGCGTTTGAGACTTTAATCGAACAACATCATTCAACTCAGACTCTAATACAAAGAGACTCTCCGACAGACCCGCTTGTAGCTGTTCAGATAACAAATCCATCCGCAGTTGGGCTTCGAAATAAACAGGTTCCATGCCCATGCTAATGATACTTCGCTCGTATTTATCACGGTCAAAGACTTCATCATCTTTAAAATATTCCAGCTCTTTAATTGTTTCGACTACCTTCGCATTTGATATGCGTAGTCCATTGTCTTTTATAAGCTGATTGACTACTTCAGCTTCTATCAACCTTTTTAAAGTTTCTTCTTTAACAAACGCTTCTTCTTCTAAGGTAAGAGCGTCATCCTGCAACACGGATTGCATTTGCTTTCTGAGGGTATAGAAAGATTGTTGAAATGCTTTGAGATTAATATCGGAGTCATTAACAGTAGCGACAGTGACATCACCACCCTGTCCGAAATAAGAACTAACGCCCCAAAAGGCAAAGGAAAGAACCAACGCACCAACAATGATACCGGCTATCCAACCTGATGCTTTATCTCTTATCATTCCTAACATGATGACTTACTCGACTTTTCTGTTTCTGAAATTAAATACAGGCGTATCATCTTAACAAGATACGCCCGCAGATTTTTTAATGTTGGCGGAGTGGACGGGACTCGAACCCGCGACCCCCGGCGTGACAGGCCGGTATTCTAACCAACTGAACTACCACTCCAATATATTCCACTTGTATTTCAACAAGTCAAAACCAATTTCTCGGAAGAAAATTACATTTGAATTTTCCGACAAACTTGAAGTGTGATTATAAAAACAGAGAAGTTTTTAACTCTCTGCTTTATATCTTTATGCACCAGAACTACCACTTCAGGTAAGAGATCTGGTGGGTGCTGAGGGGTTCGAACCCCCGACCTACGCCTTGTAAGGGCGTCGCTCTCCCAACTGAGCTAAGCACCCCAGTGAAGGCGCGCTAGTTTATGGCATCCTTAAGAGCTTTTCCAGCCTTAAAACCAGGAACTTTAGAAGCCTTAATTTTGATGGCCTCACCTGTTCTTGGGTTACGACCTGTACGAGCAGCTCGTTTGCGGACTGAGAATGTGCCGAATCCGACTAGTGTTACAGTATCTCCCTTTTTGAGAGCCTTGGTTACCGCTGCAATCGCGGCATCTAATGCTCTACCGGCAGCAGCTTTTGATAGATCAGCAGAATCTGCAACAGCATCGATAAGTTCAGCTTTATTCATAGTGATAATTCCCCTTGTTTATAATATACCCCAAGGACAGTGGATATGAGACTGTCGAGGTTGATTTGATTTGTTTGACCCACGTAATTCTTAGCGGTGAATTTATACCAAGTGCTGAAATACGCGTCAAGCAATGCTTTCGCAATATTTGAAATAATCGTCAGGTATATTTATTAATGCGGTCTGATTAGATCGTTTTTATCTTTTCCCTTTACTTCCTCTTTTTTAACTATGTCAGATTCTGATGCAATCTTAGCAAGCGGTTTCGGCATATGCTCCAATGCAACTTCAAGTACTTCATCAATCCATCTAACTGGACGAACATCAATATGTTGCTGAATATTCTTTGGTATTTCAGCTAATTCTCGTTCGTTTTCATGCGGTATCAACACAGTGTCTATACCGCCACGTAAAGCGGCAAGTAGTTTTTCTTTTAATCCACCAATAGGTAATATTTCTCCACGAAGAGTAATTTCACCAGTCATAGCCACATTGGATTTAACGGGTATACCACATAATGCAGAGACCATTGCCGTACACATTCCTACACCAGCACTTGGCCCATCTTTAGGTGTCGCACCTTCAGGGACATGTATATGAAAATCATGTTCTTTATAAAATTCAGGCTCTATACCTAACACTTCACTGCGACTACGCACCACTGTCATGGCCGCCTCTATAGACTCCTGCATAACTTCGCCTAATTTACCTGTGCGCGTTATTTTTCCCTTGCCATCAACTATTGCGGCTTCGATTGTCAAAAGTTCACCACCGACTTCTGTCCAAGCCAATCCTGTGACCTGTCCAATCCGGTTTTCTTCTTCTGCTTTTCCATACCTGAATCGCTTAACACCCAGTAAAATCTCCAACTTTTTCGGGGTGACAATAATGCCTTTTTCAGTAGGCTTAAGTAGTATCTGTTTAACAATTTTCCGACAGATATTTGCGATCTCGCGATCAAGATTACGTACTCCTGCTTCACGTGTGTAGTAACGAATAATATCTCGTACGACACTATCTCTTATTGAGACTTCTCCATCTTTCAAACCATTGCGCTCGAGCTGTTTAGGAATCAAGTAACGCTTGGCAATATTTACCTTTTCCTCTTCGGTATAACCGGATAACCGAATCACTTCCATTCGATCTAGTAATGGAGCCGGAATATTTAAACTATTTGCTGTAGTAACAAACATTACTTCTGACAAGTCATAATCGACTTCAAGATAGTGATCATTAAATGTATTGTTTTGCTCTGGATCTAATACTTCAAGTAATGCTGAAGCTGGATCACCACGTAAATCCATCGCCATTTTGTCAATTTCATCCAATAAGAAAAGCGGATTTTTCTTACCCACTTTCGACATTCCTTGAACAATTTTTCCTGGCATAGACCCAATATAGGTTCGACGATGCCCGCGTATCTCTGCTTCATCACGTACACCACCCAGTGACATACGAACAAATTTACGATGTGTAGCTCTGGCAATGGAACGCCCTAATGACGTTTTACCTACGCCTGGAGGACCGACAAGACATAGAATAGGACCTTTCATCTTTTTAACGCGTAGTTGCACAGCAAGATATTCGAGAATACGTTCTTTTACTTTCTCAAGCCCATAATGATCTTCTTCCAGAATAGCCTCTGCTTCAACAATATCTTGAGAAACTTTACTGCGCTTTTTCCATGGGACACCAACTAACCAATCAACATAATTGCGAACAACAGTTGCCTCAGCAGACATCGGTGACATCATTCTCAATTTGTTTAACTCTGCTTCTGCCTTTTCTTTGGCATCTTTATGCATGCCTGCTTTTTCAATTTTACCTGCAAGCTCTTCAATTTCGTTAGGCACATCTTCCATTTCACCTAACTCTTTCTGTATCGCTTTCATCTGTTCATTTAGATAATACTCACGCTGGCTTTTTTCCATTTGAGATTTAACACGGCCGCGAATTCGTTTTTCAACTTGTAATAAGTCTATCTCGGCATCCATCAAATGTATCAGATGTTCCAAACGGTCTTTAATATCGATAATTTCCAAAACTTGTTGTTTTTCTTCAATTTTTATCGACATATGAGCGGCGATAGTATCGGCAAGGCGACTTGCATCATCGATACTCGCTAAAGATGAAATTATTTCAGGTGGGACTTTTTTATTCAGCTTCACATACTGCTCGAATTGATTCATCGCTGAGCGTGCATGAACATCCATTTCTTGTTCATCAATGACCTTTGGTTCAAGCAGCTCGACATCCGCTACAAACATACCATCGGCTTCTTTGTATTCTTTTATGCCAGCTCTTGCTGTGCCTTCGACAAGCACCTTGATAGTGCCATCGGGCAACTTGAGTAACTGAAGGATATTCGCCATGGTACCAACGTCATAGGTTTCATCCTGACCTGGGTCATCATCCGCAGCACTTTTCTGGGCAACAAGTATAATCTGCTTACTGCCTTCCATTGCCCTATCCAGAGCTTTAATCGATTTTTCACGACCAACGAATAATGGAATGACCATATGGGGATAGACCACTACATCTCGTAGCGGCAATACTGGAAGTGATTCTGTTTCTTGCGTCATGGGAAACCTTTATTTAATTAATACTTTAAGAGTTTAGTTTAGCGTCATTTAAATATTGTGACTCAGTAATCTCTTTTCAATAGCATCATGTTGTAATAATGATCTATGCAACGCATTAAGGCAGAAAGAAGTAATCAGACGACTTCTTATTCAGATGCCACCTTTGGCATCTCAGCACCCTCATAGATCATCAGCGGTTCAGATTCACCGTTTATAACCCCTTCATCAATGACTACCTTGGTAACATCATCGGTAGAGGGTAAATCATACATCGTATCCAACAATACCTTTTCCATTATTGAACGTAGACCTCGAGCACCCGTTTTGCGTTCCATTGACTTTTTAGCAACAGCGCGTAATGCATCTTCACGGAACTCCAATTCACAACCTTCCATTTCAAATAAGCGGATATATTGTTTAGTAATCGCATTCTTTGGTTCAAGTAATATCTGTACCAGCTGTTCTTCGTCTAGTTCTCCTAAAGTCGCTGCAACAGGAAGTCGTCCTACAAATTCAGGAATCAATCCGTATTTAATAAGATCTTCGGGTTCAACGGTCTGAAGCACTTCACTAATACTCTTTCTATCTTCTTTACTGTTAACTTCAGCAGAAAAACCAATGCCGCCTTTTTCAGAACGCTCACGAATAATACGATCTAAGCCAGCAAAGGCACCCCCACATATAAACAAGATATTGGCAGTGTTAACCTGTAAGAATTCTTGTTGAGGATGTTTGCGTCCACCTTGAGGCGGAACTGAGGCAACAGTGCCCTCAATAAGCTTTAATAATGCTTGCTGTACGCCTTCACCTGATACGTCTCGAGTAATGGAAGGGTTATCAGATTTACGTGAAATTTTGTCAATTTCATCAATATAGACAATACCTGTCTGTGCTTTATCGACATCATAATCACACTTTTGCAGTAACTTCTGGATGATATTTTCAACATCTTCACCGACATAGCCGGCTTCTGTTAATGTTGTCGCATCTGCAATCGTAAACGGCACGTTCAACAAACGTGCCATTGTTTCAGCCAATAATGTTTTACCACTACCGGTAGGACCGACCAAAAGCACATTACTTTTAGATAGCTCTATATCAGATTTTTTAATCCCTTGTTCTAGGCGCTTATAATGATTGTATACGGCAACAGAAAGGATCTTCTTTGCGTTCTCCTGACCGATAACATATTCGTCGAGGATGTGCTTTATTTCATGTGGTGTCGGAAGAGCTGTACCAACGCCAGCAACAGATTTCTCCTGAATCTCCTCGCGAATGATGTCGTTACACAATTCGACACATTCATCACAGATAAAAACAGATGGGCCTGCAATTAGTTTTCGGACTTCATGTTGGCTCTTACCGCAAAATGAACAATATAGTAATCGATCACCATCACCATTTTTACTCTGTTTTTTATCAGTCATAGGTTATTACCCCAGGCTTTTATGCAATCAAACATTTTATTCGGATTCTTCTCCAGCTTCTTTTTGAAGCCCTTCTGGCAATACACTTCTGTTATGCAGCACTTCATCTATCAAGCCATAATCTTTTGCGGCCTCTGCACTCATGAAATTATCACGCTCAGTATCTTTTTGAATCGTCTCGATAGACTGTCCAGTGTGATTTGATAGTATTTCGTTTAAGCGTTCACGGACATAGAGGATTTCTTTCGCGTGGATATCAATGTCTGTCGCTTGCCCCTGAAAACCACCCAACGGCTGATGAATCATGACTCTCGAATGTGGTAAACAAAAACGTTTACCTTTTTCGCCACCTGCCAATAATAAAGATCCCATGCTGGCCGCTTGCCCAATACACATGGTGCTGACATTCGGCTTTATGAATTGCATGGTGTCATATATCGCCATGCCTGCGGTTACAGATCCGCCAGGGGAATTAATATAGAAATGAATATCCTTGTCAGGATTTTCAGACTCAAGATAGAGTAGCTGCGCAACTATCACGTTAGCGACGTTATCTTCGACCGGCCCTACTAGAAAGAGGACGCGTTCTTTTAAGAGTCGAGAGTAAATATCATAGGCTCGTTCACCTCTTGACGTTTGCTCGACTACCATTGGCACCAAGTTTAATGCCTGAATTTCAGTGTTATTCATAGTCATCCGTTATCGGACAAAAACTGCAATTACTTTAGCCAGCAGTCTGCCCTTTATTCATAATTTCGTCAAATGCACATGCTTTGTCAGTAACCTTCGCATGCCCCAAAACCCAATCAACCACATCGTCTTCCAAGGACAATGATTCAACCTCTGCTAGATTCTTCTGATCTGAATAGTACCAGCTAAGAACCGCTGCTGGATCTTCATAACCTGAAGCTACTTGCTCTATCATTTCTTTTACTTTTGCAGGATCTGCTTTTAATTCGTTCTGTTTGATTATCTCTCCCAGAATCAATTGCAATGAAACGCGTTTTTTTGCCTGCTCATTGAAAACTGATGCATCTAAAGAACCAATTGCTTCTGCATTATGGCCTTGTTTTTTGAGATTGTTCTCAAAATCATGCTTAGCGCGGTGCGCCTCATTCTCTACTAACGCTTGCGGAAGCTCAATTTCATTGGCCTCATGCAAAGCATCTAAAACAGTATCTTTAATTTGACGTCGAAGCGTTAAACCAACCTCTCGCTCCATATTACGTTTGATTTCACCACGTAAGGTCTCTTCCTTGCCATCTTTTACGTTAAATTCGAGCATAAATGCCTCGTCTACTACGGGTAATACAGTCTCATTAACCAGATTAACCTTGACCTTGAATTCAGCATCTTTGCCTTTCAAAGCTTCATTGCCGTATTCTTCAGGAAACTTCACCTTAACCACAACATCATCACCTTCAGATGTACCAACAAGGCCATCTTCAAACCCGCCAATAAAACTGTTGCTACCTAATTCAAGTTCGTAATTTTCTGCGGTACCGCCTTCAAAGACCTCACCATCAACGGATCCTTCGAAGTTAATATTAAGAACATCGCCATTTTGCGCCGCTCTTTCTGCAATTTTTAATTCGCGCCGCTGTTTGCGTAACATATCAATCATGCTGTTGACGTCATCCTCAGACACATCACAGGTAGGCTTTTCAAACTCCAACCCAGCTACATCCTTAAGCTCGACTTCAGGGTAGACTTCAAACGTTGCGGTATAGGCTAAATCCTTTCCTGATTCGTCTTCAAATTCATCAATTTGAGGTTGCCCAGCAGGCTTCAGATTTTCCTGAGTAATTGCTTCATAGAGACTAGATTGGACTAATTCGCCGATGACTTCTTTTCGTACCTGCAGACCATATCTAACCTGCACAATTTTTAGCGGCACTTTACCAGGACGAAATCCCTGAACCTTAGTCGTCTTCATCATTTTTTGCAGACGATCACTGACTTCAGAACTTATCCGATCTTCTGGCAACTCAACGCGAACTTTGCGCTCAAGAGAGCCTGTACTTTCTACTGACACTTGCATCCTGTAAAAACCTCAAATATTAAGACAAATCAATGTGTTAATACCCTTTCCCCTATAATTATTATAAAGAAAAACACATTAAACATTATGTATTGGTGCGAAAGGAGAGACTCGAACTCTCACATCTTACGATACTGGTACCTAAAACCAGCGCGTCTACCAATTCCGCCACTCTCGCATGATATTTAGTCTAACACCTCATATCTTACTAATATGCATAAGGTACTGACCTATTTTATAATTTTTGGCTTATCCTCACCATAATAAAATCATGGTTTATAATAAAAACAAGCACAAATCGTTCCCGTAGTACTTTAAAAAGCACATTTATTCAAAACTGATTTAGTTAAATCTGAATATTACAGGTGGGTTAATATATATGATCGTTCTTTTAAAAACATTCTTCGGTAAATGATTTACAAACTCGTCGACATTTTCTAGTACCCGTTCTTGGATTGATTATACAGTCTTCACCCCATTGATCACAGACCGTCATGCATTTTTTATCCGCTGCTTTATTATAATCATCAGGTAACAGCAATTCACCGTCCAGTGGTTTAACACTCCTTTCTTCACTTTCTTCAGAAAATGCAGGCGCCGACACTAATAAAGCCATTGTTATTAGCATCGTTTGTAAACTTTTAATGTAACTATGGTGTTTCATAAATTTTTAGACAGTTATTTTCTCGTATGTTCCTTTCTAAGCACGATAGAACGAAAAAATAAATATTACTAATTAAAGTTAGTCGTTTATATAAGCAACATTATCTGAATTTGATAATAAAGTATGCACTAAAGTCGCTACATTAAAGCCTCGAAACATAACAGGGTCAATCTCACCAAAAGAAAAACCAGAGATACCTTTAAGTTTATCAACTACTTGCTGACTCATATCTATATGCATTGATTTTGCATGTTCACAAATTCGTGAAGCAAGATTAACTGTTTCACCTAATGCTGAATAATCGAGGTGTTCATCAGAACCAATATTACCAATTAAAACAGGGCCATAGTGTAAGCCAATACCGATTGGCAGGGGTTCATCAGACTCTTTATTTTCGGCCTTAAGGATCATTTGCGCGCACTTGCTGGCATTAATTGCAGACTGTGCACCATCAAAAATAGCCATCAATCCATCTCCACCAAACTTATCAATATAGCCATTAAACTTATAAATCATGTCTACTTGTCGCCCTAAGGTCTGACTAATTCGGGCAAAAAGCACATCAAGATCAATCGTCCGGCTCAATTCTGTCGAACCACGTATGTCAGTAAACATGACACAAACTTGGTGTAACTCTGGTGTGGGCAACAAACCAGTCAAAGAATACGCCTCGACCATACGCTGTGTTCTTAGTGATATATAACGGTTTAGATAATGTCGAACGCGTTCAAGCTCATCATAATATTGTTTCTTGTCTAAATGGTTTTTTAATCTGGCAGCTAATACTACGGGGTTAACCGGCTTGGTAATAAAATCACTGGCGCCCACTGAGAAAGCCTCTGTCAGACTTGATTCCTCATCCATAGACGTAATGAAGATAATGGGTACCATCTTATAACGGGTGATTTCACGCAATCGTTTACACAAATCAATACCGCCAATACCGGGCATATTGATATCGACTAATATTGCGTCATAGGTATTTTCAAGAGCGAGAAAAAGGCACTTTTCGCCTCGCTCTGCTGTATCGACGAGATAACCCTGACTTTCGAGGATTGCTGATAAAACCATACGTGTAGTTTGATCATCATCAGCAAGTAATACTGTCTGCTTAGACATTGATTTTTTAATCACCTAATATATTTTATGCCGCCTCCATATGCATATTATATTTATTGTTTTTTAATGATTCTTACCTAAGAATCTTCAATATAAACTTAATATTAGCAGCAAATAAATAGAAATGCCCTTAATGTAATAATTTAGGAAATATTCATGCTATTTAGAGTATAAAAAAGTGGTGGGCCGTGTAGGGGTCGAACCTACGACAAATTGATTAAGAGTCAACTGCTCTACCAACTGAGCTAACGGCCCTGATAAAGACAAACAAAATTAAATGGGGTGAACGACGGGACTCGAACCCGCGACGGCCGGAATCACAATCCGGGGCTCTACCAACTGAGCTACGCTCACCATAATTAAACTATTATCAGAAAAAGATTAAAGCCATGCAATGATTTGGTTTTCATTGGTTGGTGCGCCTGAGAGGACTCGAACCTCTAACCCCCGGCTTAGAAGGCCGGTGCTCTATCCGGTTGAGCTACAGGCGCATTCGTATCTTTAGCTAGAATTCTTATCGTTAAATGGTCGGGGCAGAGGGATTCGAACCCCCGACCCTCTGCTCCCAAAGCAGATGCGCTACCAGGCTGCGCTATGCCCCGATTAATTAACTCTCCTGCCTTAACAGGACGTGGGATGATACGCAGTCCACCGTATCGCGTCAATTCCCAAACTTAAAATAAATTATACTAAAATAATCAATTAGTTACGTCGCCAAATCGTGCCTTGCGGCGTATCTTCCAGACTAATGCCCTGGCTTGCGAGTTGATCCCGAATTTGATCGGCTTTTTCATAATTTTTATCCGCTTTTGCGGCAACTCGCTCATCAATGAAATTTTGTATCGCAACTTCATCAAGATCGTCAGCGCTGGAATCAATTTTCTCTTGCAGAAATTTTTGTGGTTCATCTTGCAACAAGCCTAAAATAGTCCCAAAATTTCTTAGCGTTAACGCCAGTCCAGTTGCCTCTTTTGACGATTTATCCGATTTTTTATTTAAATCACGTGCCAGTTCATGCAATAAGGAAATGGCCTTTGGCGTATTGAAATCATCATCCATACACGCATTAAACTCGTCGACGTATTTTTTAAGCGGTTCGCCACCTGTTTCATCATTTGCATCTCTTAATGCTGTATACAGGCTATTCAGTGCTGACTTGGCTTCTTCCAGATTATCAATAGAATAATTCAACGGACTACGATAATGGCTAGAAAGGATAAAGAAGCGAATAACTTCTGGTTGAAATTTTTGTAGCACTTCCCTGACAGTAAAGAAGTTACCCAATGATTTTGACATCTTTTCTTCATCAACCCTGACAAAACCATTATGCATCCAGACATTGGCAAACTCCTCACCCGTTGAACACACTGATTGGGCAATTTCATTCTCATGGTGCGGAAACTGCAAATCCTGACCGCCGCCATGGATATCAAAATGATTCCCCAGACAATGCGTTGACATAGCAGAACACTCTATATGCCAACCAGGGCGACCTTCACCCCAAGGTGAAGTCCAACTGGGCTCGTCCGGTTTGGCTGCTTTCCACAAGACAAAATCCAATGGATCGTCTTTTTCTTGCTGAATCTCTACGCGCTCACCCGCACGTAACTCTTCGGTATTTTTACCTGACAAGCGGCCATAGTTTTCAAACGAGCTAACATCAAAATACACATCATTGTTACTACCAACATAGGCATGTTTTTTATCAATCAATGTCGAGATCATCTCGATAATTTGTGGCATATGCTGGGTCGCTTTGGGTTCATGGTCTGGTGATATGACACCAAGAGCATCCGAATCTTCATTCATAGCAACAATAAAACGCTCCGTTAGATCAGAAATCGTTTCATCATTTTCATTCGCACGAGCAATTATTTTATCGTCGATATCGGTAATATTGCGAACATACGACACACTGAGACCACTATTACGGAGGTATCGAGCAATCATATCGAAAACCACCATGACGCGAGCATGACCAATATGACAAAAGTCATAAACTGTCATGCCACAGACATACATGCTTACCTTGCCCGGCTCGATCGGCGTGAAGACTTCTTTTTGCCCGCTTAAACTGTTGTGAATTTTTAACACGTTTTTATTTTTAAATTATTGATTGATTGGCCGCTTCGAGTTTTGTGTCCTCGAAAATCTGTTCCTGTCACTACATCCATGTAGATCGTCGCTTCGGACTCCTGTCCTCTCGCGACATACACTACATCCATGTAGATAATAGTCGCGCATCTTATCGGAAAGGGCCTTATGCGACAAAAGGAATTTGTCATTCATATCAATCCGGGCATAATCAGAAAATTAAATTCTACTCTTAAAATATATTAATACTGGAGATTATTCATGAAGGTTCAGATGACAACAACACATGGCCCAATAACACTAGAACTCAATTCGGAAAAGGCCCCAAAAACAGTCGAAAATTTTATAGCCTATGTTGAGAGTGGTCATTATGACGGCACTATTTTTCACCGGGTCATCAAAGATTTTATGATTCAATGCGGTGGTATGGATAAAGACATGAATTCCAAATCTACTCGAGACTCAATCCAGAATGAAGCCAATAATGGGCTCGCTAATGAGTATGGCAGCATATCCATGGCCAGAACCGGAGACCCCCACTCTGCCTCAGCTCAGTTTTTTATCAACACCAGTGATAATGCGTTCCTCGATTTTCAATCTGAAACTCAAGATGGTTGGGGCTATTGCGTATTTGGTAAAGTTATAGAAGGCATTGAAGTCGTAAACAGTATTGAAGAAAAGCCAACGACTACACGCGATGGGCATCAAGATGTGCCAGAAGATATTATTGAAATTGAAAAAGCAGTTTTACTTGAAGAGGAATAAGCCCGCTTTTATATCGCTATTTAGCTGATTAAAAATGACATCACTCTTTGTTTCAGATCTGCACCTAAGTAATCGCCGACCGGAGAAACTTGCCTTATTCAAGAGGTTAATGACTGGCCCTGCAAAACAGGCAGATGCGTTTTATATACTCGGTGATTTGTTTGATGACTTCTGGATTGGTTGTGATGATGATCATCCTCCCAATCAGGAAGTCATTTCTATTTTACGCGATTACTCAGCCAACAGTTCTACGAAATTGTTCATCATGCGAGGTAATCGTGATTTTCATCTCAATCAAGAATTTGCTAAGGCAACGGCGTGTACTTTGATCGAAGATCCAACATCAATCATGCTTGATGATAAAAAGGTTTTGTTAATGCATGGTGACACCTTGTGTACCGATGATGTGAAGTATCAAAAATGGCGCCGGTTTATAACCAATCCGATTGTTAAATGGATCTATTTCGTTATGCCGTTGAAATTGAGAACACGCATTTCACGTAACGTTCGAGGTTATGCGGCAGAAGCAGTACAAAAAAAAGCACCTGAAATAATCGATGTGACTGAAGAAGCTGTATTAGATGCTCTGAAAAACTTCAGCGTTGAAACATTGATCCATGGTCACACACACCGTCAAGCAAGACACGAAATAAAATTAAACAATACGCAAGCAATAAGATTTGTTTTGGGTGAGTGGTTTGAACAAGACTGTGTGTTGGTTCATGATAAAAAAACATTCAGATTTGAACGCGTGGATGACTACATCAAGGAATGCGAATCAACCCAGAGTCCCTGATAAGGTCATGAGGCCTAAAATGGCAAGCCATATAATCAAGGTTCTATTGAGTAATCCTTTAAGCTCATCTACCCAATAAGATTTTTCTCTGTCGGGCACTTCAATGTCGGTTCTGTATTGTAAGGCGCCTATTCCAGCATCCGTTAACACTTCATTATTTACTTCTATTGAAAGATGTTCTGCTTTACTCCAACCCGGCATGGCATCAACTAAATGTCCGCCAAGGGCAAGTCCAAGCACCATTAGTCTTGATGATGGCCACTCGAGAATATTTATTAAAATAGAGGTGCTGTCAGCGAAGCCACTTCGAATCTCGCTAAACTCATCACTTAATTCATTAACCAATCGATAAAGTAATGCGCCAACGGCGCCAAGGATTAAAAACCAGAAAATAACGGCAAAGGTACGTTTATGTGATTCGACCAAGCTAGATTTAATGATAGCGATTTCATTTGAATCATCTTCGCTGAGCAATGTTTCGTCGATTAAACCTTCTGCTGATTCAGTAACCGCAGCAACATTACCCTCGTCTACTGCAGTAATATATTTATCAAGTCGGTTATCAAGATCTTCTGGTGCAAGGCAATAAATCAATACGATAAGAGATACCACTATCTCTACGATCCATGGCAATGAGCTTGCAAGACACAAGACAATAATGAGGGCAGATAGCGCAACAGATAAGACAAGCAATAAACCGAATGTCCCGTCCCAGAACTTATATTGCGCCAATCGTTTCTCTAAGCGGTAATATAACGAGATACACCAATTAAAATTACGAAAGCGTTCCAATCCACCCAGAAAAAAATCCAGACTTAGAGCAATTAGAATAACGATTAATATCATAGTGTCAGTAAGGATAAGTAGTAGTTTTTGTCAAAAGCCGGTCCCGGATCAGTTTTACGCCCCGGCGCAATATCACTATGAGCAACAATACGATCTTTTGTGATCTTGTTCCAGCGTTTACAAATCAAGTCCGTTATCATCGCTAGAGTATAGTATTGAATTTCACAATAAGCTTCTTCATCACATCCTTCAAGCTCGACACCAATAGCAAAATCATTACATTGCTTGCGCCCATTAAAAGATGATTCTCCGGCATGCCATGCACGTTTAGTAAACGGAACGTATTGTGTTATCTCCCCGTTACGATCGATCAGTAAATGGGATGACACACGTAATTCATGTATCTCAGCAAAATACGGGTGTGCCTCAGGAATTAACGCATTGGTAAATAATTGGTCAATGAATCCACCACCATATTCTTTAGGTGGCAAGCTTATACCGTGTATCACCAAAAGACTGAGATCTGATAGATCGGGGCGCTCGTCGCAATTGGGAGACTGAACAATACGTGCACCAACTAACCATGCACCATCTTCATCAATCTGATAATTCACGCTCTTCAATTTCAATACCTGTTTTGGCCTGTTAAGCTTACTCTTTAAAGTAACATAACCGTGACGAATCTAAAGAGA
>JBLHKL010000047.1:0-15782 GCA_047618295.1 Gammaproteobacteria bacterium
TGGGCATTCCCTGACCTGGATCGAAGATAAAGGGGATGCCAGCAGCCACGAATTGATCCGCATGTTGTAACATGCCATCTCGACCATCAGGCGATATGATGCCTAATTTACAATCTTTAGCATCGGCAACTTTATTTTGGTGTGATTCATTCATGGCACCCGGATGGAATGCTGTAATCTGATTATCATCCAGATCTGTCGTAATGAATGCCTGTCCAGTAAATGCCTCATCAATAACTGTAATGTGTTGTCGATTCATGCCGCGCTTATCCATCCAATAAGCATAGGGATCAAAATCCTTTCCCACTGTTGCCATAGGCAACGCAATCTTGTCATCAAGCAAATTAAGATTGTAGGCTATATTTCCGGCACATCCACCAAACTCGCGACGCATCTCGGGGACAAGAAAAGAGACATTTATCATATGAACTTTCTCTGGAAGAATATGATTTTTAAACTGATCCGGAAATATCATAATATGGTCATATGCCATAGACCCACAAATCAAAACACTCATAATTTAGAACCCTTTGCTAATAATTGTTGAATATCACTAATTAGATAAAATTAATGATGAATAAGATTAGTTATACTGTGCAATATATCATCCCTAAAGATGCCTGTTAATTTTATTTTTTAATTTAGTTTATGTACCGTTGAGCTTGAAAACTATTAGTGATTTAAGACCATGACATTAACTCAGTCAATATTTCACCACCACACCCTTTTTGCTTTATCCGTGTATGGTTTAAGCATTGTTATTGTTCTTCCGATATTTGTATATATTCACAATAAGCTTGATAACAACTTCTTGCAGTTGTGCTGGGAGAAAATAGGCATACCATTAATTAGAGCATTTTTAATTATTGGCTTCATTCTGCTCATCTATCCAATTAATTTTGGCCTTGATGCAGCACCCTCAATTAATGATCTCCTGTCTGTTGATGATAAGCGCTCAAGTTTTCTGATTAACATGATCTTTTTACTGACATTCCTTTTCCCTCTCATCCCCTTGTTAGGCAAGTTGGATGAATTCACAATTCCATTGCAAGGTATTCTATGTTCAATGATTATTTTTAATTGGCTATGCCAGGGGCTAGAAATTCAAGGCTATAGCCTTTTTCCTGATTTCAAAATACTTGTTTTAATCATACTCATGTCTATAGCCACACATTGGCTAGCTAAACATGTCTCTGAGTATACTGGCTACTATCTTGATAAATTATTTCATCGAGAAGGCTTTAAAACACTTAGCTTTAAAGCCGTCATTCTTATTATGCAATGTCCCGTTATCTTTATCTTTGGCATCTCTCTGGGTAAACAATTACCTTGAAGAGAAGCTTAAGACACTTTGTCTAATTTTACTTTAGTATTTGAATTTTTAAGAACGGCCTTAAGGTAATGTCCGGTATGAGAGTCGGGGTGTTCAGCCAATTGTTCAGGTGTGCCCACTGCAATTATTTCTCCACCACCATCGCCTCCTTCTGGTCCCAGGTCGATTACCCAGTCGGCAGTTTTGATGACATCAAGATTATGCTCAATAACGATAATGGTATTACCATGTTCTCTTAATCGGTGGAGTATATCTAGCAACTGTTGAATATCATGAAAATGCAAACCTGTTGTCGGCTCATCAAGTATATAAAGGGTTTGTCCTGTATCCCTTTTTGACAACTCCTTGGAAAGCTTTACTCGTTGCGCCTCACCACCTGACAAGGTAGTCGCATTTTGACCCAGCTTGATATAGGACAAGCCGACATCCATTAATGTTTGCAACTTACGTGCAAGTACAGGCACAGCATCAAAAAATTCGCGAGCCTCTTCAACGCTCATATCCAATGTCTCATGAATATTCTTACCTTTATAACGTACATCCAGCGTTTCTCTATTGTAGCGTTTACCCTTACAGGTATCGCAGGGGACATAGATATCGGGAAGAAAATGCATCTCGACCTTTATCAAGCCATCACCCTGACAAGCCTCACATCGTCCGCCTTTAACATTAAAACTGAATCGACCGGGTTTGTATGCACGCGAGCGAGCCTCTGCCGTTGCAGAAAATAATTCGCGAATCGGTGTAAATAATCCGGTGTATGTCGCTGGGTTTGAACGCGGTGTACGGCCAATAGGACTTTGATCAATATCAACCACCTTATCAAAGTGTTCTAGACCATGAATCGATTTATAAGACGCTGGCATTGTATTCGCCCGATTTAAATCACGCGCCACTATTTGATAGAGCGTGTCGTTTATCAAAGTCGATTTACCTGAGCCAGACACACCTGTAATACACGTCATTAAACTTACTGGGATAACAAGATCGACGTGTTTTAAATTATTGCCTGTCGCATCTTTTAACTCCATCACTTCCAATGGGTTAAAAGGGACACGATGTTGCGGCACTGGTATTTGTTTCTTCCCTGACAAATATTGTCCTGTTAAAGAATTTTTATCAGCAGCAATCATTGCAGGTGTACCTTGAGAAACGATTTCACCGCCATGGACACCTGCGCCTGGTCCAATATCAATCACATGTTCAGCTGCATTAATCGCCTCTTCATCATGCTCAACAACAATAACGGTATTACCTAAATCTCTAAGGTGATATAAAGTTTTTAGTAAACGTTGATTATCTCTTTGATGTAATCCAATCGAGGGTTCATCAAGAATATACATAACCCCGACCAGACCCGCACCAATCTGACTCGCCAAACGAATTCGTTGAGCCTCTCCTCCAGACAAGGTCTCGGCACTGCGTTCTAGCGTCAGATAATCAAGCCCAACATTGACCAAGAAGTTAAGCCGATCATTGACCTCTTTTAAAATCTTATCGGAAATCTTGCCGCGGGCACCATCCAACTCGAGTGTTTTAAATAATGATTGCGCCTTGATCACTGTCATTGCAGTAATATCAGATAAGGCAATGTCATTGATTAAGACATTGCGTGCTGATTTATTTAAGCGTGTACCCCCACATGCCGGGCAAGGTTTATGCGTTTGGTATTTAGCCAGCTCTTCACGAACCATGACGGAATCCGTTTCCAGATAACGTCTTTGTAGGTTTGGTATTACACCTTCAAAGGGATGTTTACGCGTAACAACTTTATTTTTCTCACGTAGGTATTCAAACGCTATCTCTTCATCCCCACTACCATAGAGAAGTGTGTTTTTTATATCCTCTGGTAAATCTTTATAGTGTGTATCAAGCTCAAAATTATAATGCGCTGCAATTGAGCTAATCATTTGAAAATAATAAGCATTGCGTCTATCCCAGCCTTTTATGGCACCTCCAGGCAAACTTAGCTCAGGGTTTTGAACAACACGCCCCGGGTCAAAATACTGAACATGTCCTAATCCATCGCACTTGCCGCATGCCCCCGCTGGATTATTAAAGGAGAATAAACGTGGTTCTAATTCACTCAGACTATAACCGCATTGATTACAGGCAAACCGGGAAGACAATAACTGTTCTTCCGTTTTTTTATCCGCTTCCATCGGCACAATGAGTGCCACTCCGTCTGATAAACGCAATGCCGTTTCAAATGATTCGGCTAAACGTAATTGTAAATCCTCCCTGACCTTAAAACGATCAACGACAACTTCAATAGTGTGTTTTTTACGTAATTCGAGTTCTGGTACAGCATCCAATTCAACTATATGACCATCAATACGGGCTCGAATAAAACCTTCAGTGCGTAAACGTTCTAAAACCTGAAGGTGCTCTCCTTTTCGTTCCTGCACTACGGGAGCCAATAACATCAGACGTTCTTCTTGGGGTCTGGCCAAAACCAAATCCACCATCTGGGTAATGGTTTGCGCCTCTAGCAAAGTCTTATGCTCAGGACAATGAGGTTGACCGACACGCGCAAACAATAAACGCAGATAATCATATATCTCAGTAATGGTGCCTACGGTAGAGCGTGGATTATGCGATGTTGTCTTCTGCTCGATGGAAATAGCCGGCGACAAACCTTCAATGTGATCGACATCGGGTTTTTCCATCATCGACAAAAACTGTCTGGCATAGGCAGACAGGGACTCGACATATCGCCTTTGGCCCTCGGCATAGATGGTGTCAAAAGCCAGAGATGATTTACCCGATCCGGAAAGACCCGTTACGACGATTAATTTATCGCGCGGAATATCAATATCAATATTTTTTAAATTATGGGTTCGAGCACCACGTATACTAATCGTATCCATTCAAAGATTTCACTATTCTAGAGGCAACCTGCTAATATAAATGGTTTTGCAAAATCGATCCAAGATAACTTCAAAATAATGAATCCAATGTCCATGTCAGCTACCGAATTGAAGGCAGCATTGTCACTCTCTGCGGTTTTTTTTCTACGGATGCTACCTTTATTCATGCTTTTACCGGTGCTCAGTCTGGCTGGAGACTCATATCAATCTTCAACGCCTCAATTACTCGGGCTTGCTTTAGGCATTTATGGTCTGACTCAGGCTAGCCTACAAATACCCTTTGGTATGTTATCGGACCGGTTTGGTAGAAAGCCGATCATTTGCTTGGGATTGATTATATTTATAATAGGCAGCCTGATTGCGGCAACATCAGACTCCATTTATGGCTTGATCTTAGGCAGAGCATTACAAGGGGCTGGTGCTATTGCAGCAGCAATAATGGCCCTGGCTGCTGATCTCAGCACAGAGCAGCATCGAACCAAGGTGATGGCCTGTATTGGGATAAGTATTGGTATCTCATTCTCTGTTGCCTTCGTATTAGGTCCTTTACTGTATAATTACATAGGCATAAACGGCCTCTTTTATCTTGGCATCTGTCTGGCAATCCTGGCGATTTTAACCCTGCTAACCTTGGTCCCAAACCCGATAGAACATAGCAAAAGCGATAAAGGTTCGATTAATCTCCAAAGCTTAAAATCAGTTATTTCCAATCCTTATCTGCTTAAACTGGATATCAGCATTTTTAGCTCTCATTTAATCCTAATGGCTAACTTTGTCGTGATTCCACTCATATTACGAGATTTTATACAGATCGAACCGACATCACATTGGCAGGTATACCTTGGTGTTTTATTTGCGTCTTTGTTTATTATGGTGCCCTTTATGGTGCTTGGTGAGCGTCTTAAGAAGACAAAGGTATTTTATACCGTCAGTATAATACTCATCATCCTCTCTCAGGCCGGGCTCTCTTTTTTCCACTTGGACCTGGTATCTCTGGTCTTATTTATGGTTTTATTCTTTGGTGCTTTTAATTATCTGGAAGCACTCTTACCTTCCGAGGTCTCTAAAGCAACTTCAGCTGAAACCAAAGGCACTGCTTTGGGAGTCTATTCCAGTTCCCAATTCATTGGGATTTTTATTGGTGGTGTACTTGGTGGTTTTTTTCACCAACAATTCGGCATTGCAAGTGTTCATTCCTTTTGCCTGTTCATGGCGTTATTATGGTTCTGCATAATCATGTTCCTGCCTCATAATGAGAACACGTATAAAAATAGACTTGAAGAAAATATAGTCTAAAGCGAAAATGATTCTTGATAATGTTTGTCTAGAATCTGAATCAATTTATTTAAAATGATTCTGTGAAGTTTTATAAGCCTTTCACAGACTTAGATAATACAGTTAACAAATAGTCCAATAAATTTAATTTTTTTAGGAGAGCATCAACATGGCACGCGGCGTAAATAAAGTCATTCTAGTTGGCAATCTGGGTAATGATCCAGATATACGATACACCGCAGGTGGTGCTGCAGTGGCAAACATTAGTATTGCGACTGCTGAGTCCTGGAAAGATAAAAATAGCGGTGAGCAACAAGAAAGAACAGAATGGCACCGTGTTGTTTTTTTCGGTCGTCTTGCAGAAATTGTTGGCGAATACCTCCGAAAAGGCTCACAAGTTTATGTCGAAGGTCGCCTGCAAACTCGTAAATGGCAAGACAAGGAAGGACATGACCGCTATACAACCGAGATAGTCGCAAACGAGATGCAAATGCTGGGAAGCAAGAGTGGTGGCTCCGCAAATTATGAACCTGCATCTCAGTCCCAACCAGAACACAGCAATGCTCCTCAACCCCAATCTCAACCTGCTCCTGCTCAGTCACCAACGCCAGCAGCCGATGATTTTGATGACGATATCCCGTTCTGATACTTACCCTAGATATTATTTGTGAAGTTATTTAGTTTAGTATTAATAATTAACATGCAAAGAACTGAAATAGATAATTAATTAACACTTTAGGACGTATAGGATTATGTCGATAATTACTCAAATTAATTTACTAAAGAAGCGACGCACTAAGATTATTGCTACTCTGGGTCCAGCGAGTAGTGAGCCAGAACAAATCCGAAAATTGATTAACGCGGGAGTCAATGTCTTTCGTCAAAATATGTCTCACGGTGACCATAGTTATCATAAAGAAACCTATGCTCGGATCCGCGAAATAGCCAGTGACTTGGATGAAACGGTCGGTATTTTGGCAGATCTTTGCGGTCCTAAAATACGAACAGGAAAATTCAAAA
Source organism: Gammaproteobacteria bacterium (assembly GCA_047618295.1). Taxonomy (GTDB): domain Bacteria; phylum Pseudomonadota; class Gammaproteobacteria; order Eutrophobiales; family Eutrophobiaceae; genus UBA7359. Next base: position 6,499 of record JBLHKL010000047.1, read on the forward strand.
AAGGTAGCATTGAATTAAAAAATAATGAGTCCGTCATCGTTACGACTCGTGATGTTGAAGGTAAACCCGGCCTAATCCCTTCGCAATATTCCTCACTGGCCGATGATGTAGAACCTGAAGACAGGATATTACTTGCTGACGGAACACTTGAGTTAGAAGTAGACAGCATTGATGGCACAGAAATTTCTTGCACCGTTATTTATGGTGGCACACTAGGCAACAACAAAGGTATTAACTTGCCTGGCGTAAAAGTATCAGCACCATCACTCACTGATAAAGATAAAGCGGATGCAAAACTAGCGCTTGAGTTGGGCGTTGATTTTCTAGCACTCTCATTTGTGCGTTCAGCGGAAGATATTCTCGATTTAAAAAAATTAATACAGTCACATAACAGTGACGCACGTATTATTGCAAAAATAGAAAAACCAGAAGCCTTAGATGAAGCAAGTGCGATCATCGATGCCGCTGATGGCATTATGGTTGCGCGTGGAGATTTAGGTGTTGAACTCAACCCCGAACAAGTCCCAGTTGCACAACATCAATTGATAGATCTAGCACGTAAAAAATTCAAACCTGTCATTGTCGCAACGCAAATGCTTGAATCCATGATTGAAAATGCACGCCCGACACGCGCAGAGGTAACCGATGTTGCCTATGCAGTAACACTAGGCACAGATGCCGTTATGCTCTCTGGTGAGACTGCGGTAGGTGCTTTTCCAATAGAAGCAGTAAAGATGATGGATCGTGTTGCGCGACAAACAGAATCCTACCTTTGGACTCATGATGCTTATAGTGCAAAGCTACCTGTTAGTAATTCAAAAATAGCGATGTCTGTTTGGGATGCCGTTGCAAATTCAATGGCTCAAATGGCTCAAGATCTTAAAGTACACGCAGTCGTTGTTATATCTCAAAGTGGTATGTCTGCAGCAACGATGAGTTCAGCAAGACCCGCTGCTCCCGTTGTTGCAATCACTAATCGCCCGGATATCTGCCGGAAAATGGCGATGCTATGGGGAGTGATTCCCGTCCTTTCGGAGAATGCTGGAAAGTCTAATCCTAATGTACTAGCAAGGAAGATAGTTGTTGATGAAGGTTTGGCTTTAGTCGGGGAAAAAATACTACTTGTGCGTGGCTTTCACAGTGACGAAGCATTGAATACGCCATCAGTCACTGTGATCACCATCTAGTTTCACATTCAATTATGAACTATCTTAACTTATAAATCGGCACCGCATCATCTGCCGCAGCCTGATAACGCACAGAGAAATCATTAAAGCTTTCCAGTGCTTCTTCAGCATCTTTACCTTCACTCACTTCAAAACAATCGATACCACAACGGAACATAAAAAACATTTGATCACGTAATACGTTACCAATCGCGCGTAATTCGCCTTCGAAACCATAACGGTCACGTAGCATACGTGCATGTGTATATGAGCGGCCATCTTTAAACGCCGGGAAATCGAGTCCAATAATTGAAAAATGCTCCAAGTCACCAGACAATTGTTCTGTCTCAACATCACCATCAATCCAGACAGCATGTGCTGAATCTTGTTTTAATAATTCATCTCGATTCGCCTGCCAATACGAAAAAGGCAGAATGACATTCCCTTCAGGAATTGGCGCGGCTTCATCTAATTCACGCACGATAAGCCAACAATCATCACTAATCTTTTTATCTTTAATTATTCGCATATGCTTTTTCCTTAACTGCTGTCTTCGGATAAACACGATCCTTGAAAGGTGATATACCCACTCGGCGATAAGTATCCAGAAAGCGTTCCTCATCTTGGCGCTGCTCGACATAGACATCAAGCAACTTACTAATCACATCGGCAACCTCTTCTTTCGCGATAGAGGGTCCGAGACGATCACCCAAACAAGCATCTTTTTCAGCAGAGCCTCCAAGCGTTAATTGATAAAACTCCTCGTCTTTTTTCCTGACGCCGAGAATACCTATATGCCCTACATGATGATGCCCACAGGCATTCATACATCCAGACATCTTGATCTTTAAGTCACCAATATCGTGCAAATAATCAATGTCATCGAATCTTTCGTTGATTTGTTTGGCGATTGGGATTGAACCCGCATTTGCTAATGCACAAAAATCTAGACCAGGGCAACAGATCATGTCTGTTAATAACCCTATATTTGCCGTAGCCAGATCTTTTTCAGAAAGCTTTTCCCAGAGAGTAAACAAATCAGCTTGTTTAACATTTGGTAAGACTAGATTTTGATCATGCGTTACAACAACTTCACCATAACTATATTGATCAGCAAGCTCTGCAATATGATCCATTTGTTCATCTGTTGCATCGCCAGGTGCAATACCGGGAGCCTTTAAAGAGATAACTACCGCTTTATAACCTGCAACCCGATGCGTAAACAGATTTCGTTTCGCCCAATTCGAAAAAGCTTTATTTGATTTTTCTACTTCATCAAAGCTCTTGTCATCAGCTGCATTTTTATCATAATCAGGAGAAGTAAAAAATCCTTTAACACGATCAATCTCTTTTTGATCAAGTTTTAGGACGCTATCTTTTATATGCGACCATTCTTCCTCAACTTGACGGGTAAATTCCTCTTTACCGAGATCATTGACCAATATTTTAATACGAGCTCGATACATATTATCTCTACGACCAAATTGATTGTAGACACGCAATATCGCTTCAAGATAAGAGAGCAAGTGCTGCTTCTCCAAAAATGGTCTGATACTTGGACCGATAAACGGTGTACGACCTAAGCCACCACCGACAATCACATTAAAACCAATTTCACCTGCATCATTCTTCACCAGATAAAGACCGATATCATGTACTTTGACAGCAGCACGATCATCCGTTGCACCTGAAACAGCAATCTTGAATTTTCTGGGTAAGAATGAAAACTCAGGATGGAATGTGGACCATTGTCGAATTATTTCACAATAAGGTCTTGGATCTTCTAACTCATCTTCTGCAATTCCGGCAAACTGATCTGACGTCGTATTACGAATGTCATTGCCACTGGTTTGAATCGCATGCATTTCAACACTGGCGAGATCAGCCAATATATCTGGTACCGTTTCTAGTGCAGGCCAGTTGAATTGAACATTCTGACGAGTACTAAAATGGGCATAATTCTTGTCGTACTTTCTGGAAATATGAGCCAACATTCTTACTTGGTCGCTTGATAGCAAACCATAAGGAATCGCGACCCTAAGCATCGGCGCATATCGTTGCACATAAAGCCCATTCATCAACCGTAATGGACGGTATTCTTCCTCAGTCAGTTTTCCCGCTAAAAAACGTTCGGTTTGGTCACGGAATTGAGCCACTCGTTCATCAACGATGGTCTGATCGTAGTTATCGTACTTATACATATGATTGGTGTATGTCCTACAGTTTTAACGGATGCGAAAGATAGCAGTAAGTTTTAAGACGGAAAAGGAATGAATTTTACTATATTTATACGTAATTGTTATATAAAGCAGCCACTATTTTCGTCGGATAGATAATAACTGAATTCAGTGTAAATCAAAGACTTTGAAGCTATTTATTATTATAAATAATTTTAATACAGTGATAAGGAATAGCCCAAAATTGTTATGAGCATCAAATATACTAGGTTTATTACTCAGAAAACTGATGTTTCGCGAGTAAACTTCTGCCCTTACGGGTTAAATATCCTTCTGGATCGATGAAACCCTTGGTTTTCGCAATTTTGAATAAACTGTCTGGTTGCTGCTTTGATAGATAAACTAGCCCATCACCGTAACGACACTCTAGTACTTTGGCTATATCTGATTCTAGCTTTTGATCTGGCTCTGATGATAAGTTGTTCAACTCATGCCCCTATAACAATTTGATTATAAATATTTAATTCATATATATTAACTACTTATATAGTTTACTTAAACTTAAATGTCAAATATATCTTGTATCTTGTGATGAGATAGACATATTTTAAGGCTCAGTCGCCAAAACAACTGGTTTTTATGAGTTTTTAAGGAAGATGTTGTTGAGCAAGATAGTCGTGAGTACGCATTTCTTCTAATCGGCTGATAGTTCGTTTAAAAGGCTCTTGTAACCGCGCTCCAATGTACAGAGCATCTGGGTCTGCCGCAGCAGTAATAATCAACTTAACGTTTCGATCATAAAACTCATCGACCAATGTGATAAATCGTTTCGCTATGTCATTGGCGTAATCATCCATAATCGGAATATTTGCCAATAATACCGTCTGATATTGTCTGGAAATTTCAATATAGTCTGCCGCACCTCTTGGCCCGTCGCAGATAGCCATAAAATCAAACCAAACTACACCGTCACCACAGCGCACTGTTTGAATAGATCTCCCTTCTATTTCAAGTGAAGCCCCTTCGGTACCGGCATCAGGACAAACATGTGTGAAGTCATCTTCCAACATCGCATTTGCATGATCATCAAGAGGTGAATGGTATATTTCCGCTTGATCAAGAAACTGCAATCGATAATCAATACCTGAATCAACATTAACGATATCAGTATATTTTTTTAATAGATCAATCGCAGGTAAAAACCGTTCTCGTTGTAATCCACCTTGATACAGCTGATCAGGATGCTGATTCGATGTGGTGACTAATACAACACCTCGTTCAAATAAAGCATCCAACAAACCTGCCAACAACATTGCATCGGTTATATCTGCAACATGAAACTCATCAAAACAAAGCACCTGTGTTTTTTCAGCTAAACGATCTGCAACAATCTTCAGCGGACTTTCAATATTACCAAGTGAATTAAGTTCTTTATGTACGTTTTGCATGAATCGGTGAAAATGAATTCTTACCTTTTTTTCAATGGGTAAACACTCATAAAAACAATCCACCAGATAGGTTTTGCCACGACCAACACCACCCCAAAAATAGAGACCTTTGACCTGCTGTTGTGCGGTTAATCCTAGACAAGATTTAATTCTATTTAGTAATCCATTATTTTCCTGTGGTGACTCACATAATGAGTCATATAATTTTTGCAGATACATAACTGCCATTTCCTGTGCTGGATCGGTATTAAACCCTTTCAAGCCAAGATCATTTTTATATTTTTCTAATGGAGTCTGCATGCGTTATTACTTATTATGTATTTTGAACTCTGAATTTATTACTCTGTCACGTAATCAAAGATTAGCCATAAATAATATCATGACCCGACCATGCTGCCAGTAATAGTATTACTACTCTTAGTTATTATTATTTTTCTACCCCAATTTTGGGTGCAGAGGGTGATAAAACAATACAGTCAAACAATAGATGAACTCCCAGGAACAGGTGGAGAACTTGCCCAACATCTTATTAATCGCTTTGAACTGGAAGATGTCTCTGTTGAGAAAACCGATAATGGCAATGACCATTATGACCCAGAGTCAAAAACAATTCGTCTCTCTGAAACTAATCACGATGGAAAATCATTAGCCGCTGTAACAATTGCTACACATGAATTCGGCCATGCGCTACAACATCATACCAATTACAAACCCTTACTATTAAGAACGCAGCTAGCAAAGAAAGCGGCCATCGCTGAAAAAGTTGCTTCGATCATTCTGGTCAGCCTGCCATTTACTTTAATCCTGGTAAAAATTCCAGCAGTCACCTTCATTATGTTACTGGCTGGTCTGACTATTATGTGCCTACCGATACTTCTGCATCTCTTTACTTTACCCGTTGAATTCGATGCCAGCTTCAATCGTGCCTTGCCCGTTTTGAGTGAAGGAAATTATATCCCTGATTCAGCAATGCCCATTGCGAGAAAGATACTCTCTGCCGCTGCACTTACTTATGTATCAGCATCTCTTGCGAGCCTGCTAAATTTTTATCGATGGTGGGCGATACTTAGACGTTAATAAACTAGGGAAATAAATTCAGTTATTATTTAATCATTGGAATCATTATCGTCAGGTAATGCTTTATTAACAAGTTCTTCTGATAAACGTCGTTTGATTTTCAAGTCTCCCAACTTTCTTATAGCTTCAACTTTTGCAATAAGATTACCTCGACCATTGGTTAAACGATTATATGCTGTGTCATATGCAGACTGAGCCTTGCCCAGTTTATCTCCAATATCTTCCAAAGCAGTTACAAAACCAGTAAATTTGTCATACATATCGCCCGCTTGCTTGGCTATTTCCTGTGCATTCTGATTCTGGTACTCATAACGCCACATATTTTGAATGACCTGAAGATTCATACTTAATGTAGAAGGACTAACAAGAAAGATGCCGTTGTTAAAAGCGTCCTGAAATAATTGTTCATCATTTTCAAAAGCCAGCATCAGCGCTGGTTCGATTGCGACAAACATCAACACCATGTCTAAAGAATTAACACCCACTAGGTCATCGTAACTTTTACCGCGCAAATCACTGATATGTTTTCTTATTGATGCAAGATGCTCTTTAAGGGCCTGTTGTTTATCCTGCTCATCTACCGCAGAGTAATATCGTTCATATGCATTTAATGAGATCTTCGAGTCAATAATAACGTCTCTTTTATTCGGTAAATGCACAACGATATCTGGATAAAATAATTTGCCAGATTCATCACGGTAACTACCTTGCGCTTCATACTCGCGACCATTTTTTAAACCCGAGTCTTCTAACACTCTCTCCAGTATGACCTCTCCCCAATCTCCACGCTTCTTACTCTCACCCTTTAACGCCTTCGTAAGGTTTATTGCATCTGTACTCATTTTTTCATTGAGTGATTTTAGATTTGTAATTTCATGAAAGAGAGACAATCTATCTTTTGTTTCCTTATCATAAACATCTTCAATCTTTTTACGAAAATCGCCCAACTGTTCCCTCAAAGGATTTAGCACTGAGCCAATATTTTCTTTATTCTGTTCTGTAAACTTCTTACTCTTTTCTTCAAGGATTTTATTAGACAGATTTTCAAAGGCATCCGTCATCTTATTTTCGGCTTGTTCCAATAAGTCCAATTTCTCTTCTGTTGCTTTTCTTTCTTGATCAAGCTTCGTGTACAACTCTGCGATGGTAACCTTGTTATTCTCTACATCTTTTTGCAGATATTTGTTTGAATTCTCACGTTCTCGAATGGTGGTGTTGAGTTCTTCTATACGTGATTCTTTATTCTCAGTGCGCTCCTCCTCTACTGCTAATTTGCGTTGCAGCTCATTATTATTATCAGATAATTTGAGGATTTTGCTTCTATAAATTAACCACACAACGGCTAATCCCGAGACAAATCCCAGAATCGCCGCCTGTAGCGAATAGTCATTTATTAATAATTCAATCATGCCTTGACTTGATCCTTCAGGATTACCGTATTGAGGTCGCTATTAATCTTAAGATTGATCACCTTACCTGATGAAACCTTAATATTAAATGGCTGCATCAGATTGTGAATTATATAAATAAAATGCACTAATATATCATTGCTTCAATGTATTTATTGTTTATAATCAATGATTAGTTGACAATACTAAAAGTATATTCATCCTTTTTATCCGGAACTTGATGAAACTAAAAGGCATTATCTTCGATGTGGACGGTACTATGGCAGATACCGAGGAAGTCCATCGCCAAGCTTTCAATCGAGCATTTCAAGAATTTGACCTTAGCTGGCACTGGTCAAAGACCGACTACTACAAGTTACTTTTTATTTCAGGCGGAAAAGAACGCTTCAAAATTTGCCTTAATGAAGACAAAGAACTTAAAAGCAAGATAAAAGACCCTGGTTTATTTATTAAAGAGTTACATCAGTGTAAGTCGAACCATTATCGTGAAATGCTGGCAACTGACCACATCCAACTTCGACCGGGTATTAAAAGATTAATCAATGAAGCACAGAACAAAGGATTACGGCTAGGCATAGCAACCAGTTCATGTTTAGCCAACTTGAATACACTCATCAACTCAACCTTAAATATCGATCCCAAAGAGATATTTAAGACTATTGTAAGTAGTGACACCGTCACAGATAAGAAGCCTTCACCCGTTGCATATCAGTGCGCACTTGCAGGTTTAGGATTAAATCCTGAAACCTGTGTCGCTATTGAAGATACCCGAAATGGAAATATGGCGGCACTTAGCGCAGGATTACAAACTATAATCACGACTCACGCCTATACAATAGACAATGATTTTACTGGTGCTTCAATAGTAGCTAACCACCTCGGAGAACCTGATAATGCGTTCAAGGTTGCACAGGGCTATACTTATGATAAGTCATTTGCAGATGTAGAACTCCTGAACAATATTATTTCTCATAACCTTGACGATACATCTGATTTTGACTTACCAGAGATAGCATCAAATATTAATTAAGACATCTCCAAATCAGCCGAGTAATATAAAGCTGACATTTAAATCTCAAGTAAAAATTATTTTTATACATAACAATGACCCTATCCGAATTTCGCTATATTGTTGCCGTCGCAAAAGAACTTCATTTTGGGCGGGCAGCGAAAAGATGTTTTGTAAGTCAACCAACCCTGAGTGTCGCCGTAAAAAAAATTGAGAATGAATTAGGGCTTACATTATTTGAACGACATCAGCATGAAGTTTCAATTACTCCCATCGGCCAAATCATCATTAATCAGGCAGAGGTAGTCTTAAATGAAACCAAGACACTGAAAGAGCTCGCTAATCAAAATAAAGATGAATTGAGTGGCGAATTAAAACTTGGCGTAATCTACACCGTTGGCCCTTATCTTCTACCAAAGTTAATACCTGTTATTAACAAACAAGTTGCTGATCTGGTATTAATTATAGAAGAAGACTATACGGAGAACTTGTTCAATAAGTTAAAGGCCGGTGAAATTGATGTTGCTATACTTGCAAATCCGTTTGACCATCCCGGTATATGCACTGAGGTTCTTTATCAAGAGCCCTTTATGGTCGCCTTACCCATCAACCATCCTTTGACTAAAAAGAAGAAACTCAAGGCGGATGATTTATTAAACGATACAATGCTGTTGTTAAAATCAGGCAACTGCTTTAGAGATCAAGTCGTCAAGGTTTGTCCTTCTTGCATTAGCCCGGTTGGGAATAACACACACATTCAGAAAACACTGCAGAGCAGTTCAATTGAAACCATTCGTCAAATGGTTGCAGCAGGAGCCGGTATCACAATACTTCCCAGCTCATCGGTCAATGCTCAGTCCGGTTTAAATGGTCTGCTGGAATACCGTCCTTTTACCAAGCCAGCACCCTATCGCGAAATTATTATTGCCTATCGAAAATCCTTCCCAAGAATCAAAGCAGTTGAGCTCATTAGAGAATCAATCGCTAATTGCAAATTA
>JBLHKL010000048.1:0-15573 GCA_047618295.1 Gammaproteobacteria bacterium
AAGAAAAGTTATGAGGAAGAAGCCAAAATAGTACATGATAAATTTGGCGAGGCTAACGAGCATTGGAATATGGCCGTTGCTATGTGGTCAGAAATGTCTCCAAATAGAGCTCTCTTCGAAGAAGGTGTAGATGATGAAGACGATGCTGCTGATAACACCGGCGGGTTTGTTGACGTAACAGCAGATGATGAAGCAGGAAGTGAAGATGCAGGTCTTGATTTTGATATAGGCGGCGCAGAAGAACCTGCAACTGATGAAGGCATGCTAGATATTACCGGATCTGATGAAGGTGAAGGTATGTTAGATCTCACCGCATCAGACGAAGCTGAAGACATGTTGGATGTGACTGCTGCTGTGGGTCTCGAAGAAGTTGATGATTTTTCAAATAACGAGTCTGAAGATGTGCTTGATATCTCTAGTGCTGGTGGTGATGATTTATTGGATGTGACTTCGGCTGCAAATCTTGACTTAGATTCTGAAGAAGATTTGTTAGATGTGACTGCTGCTACAAGTGCTGGTGCGGATAGTTCTGAGTTACTAGGACTTAATATTGAACCTGAATCAGAAAGTCTTGAGTTTGATATTCCAGATGAGAATGAAACTGTAGAGCTTGATATGGGCACTGCTGATGAATTAACCGTAGAAATTCCAGCAAGCGATGATGATAACGTGCTTGATTTCGATCTTGGCTCTGACGATGAAGATATAGGTCTTGAAATTGAAATAAACGAACCAGAGGATGCCGGTTTAGAAATCGATCTAGGTACGCCTGAATTAGAATCCTCTGAAGCAGAAGATATAGGTTTGGATATTGGCTTGGAAGTTCCAGAAGAAGATATAGGTTTGGATATTGGCTTGGAAGTTCCAGAAGAAGATATAGGTTTGGATATTGGCTTGGAAGTTCCAGAAGAAGATGCAGGTTTGGATATTGGCTTGGATGTACCAGAAGAAGATGAGCCTATTAGACTTGATGCAGAAGATGAAGGTGAGATTTCACTTGATTTTGATATGGGTGAAGATGAAGGTATAGAACTTGATCTTTCAGCTGAATCAGTTGATGAGACACCTGAACTAGAGTTAGATATGGATATAGCACCTGAAGCTGAAACGATTCAGGTTGATAGCGCGGATATGGATTTTGAACTAACCATGGAAGACACGCCTGAGGTGTCACTCGAAGATGATGTCAGTATTAATCTGGATGAAACGGTTGAAATTCCAAAGAGTGTTGATCTGTCTGTTGACGATGACGATGAGCATACTGTCTTTGTCCCCAGGGCAGCACAACCAGAACAACAAACTGCGGAAGATGAAATCGCTACCAAGTTGGATCTTGCGAAGGCCTATGTGGAATTAGGTGATAAGGATAGCGCTAAGACTATTCTGGATGAAGTTATGGCCGATGGAAATGATGAGCAGCAGAAACAAGCCGAAGACCTGTTAGGTCAGGTTTAGAGAAACATAAATATAATGCTGAATTATTTAATTAGCAGTGCTCGTAAATTAATACTTAAGTAATTCAGCATAGTTATATTAATTTTATCATTAGCGTTAATTATTAGCGTGGCCAGTCCAGAATGAAGATTGCACTGGGAATTGAATATAATGGTTGTAATTTTTATGGCTGGCAAAGACAATCAATCTCACCAACGATTCAAGAATCTATAGAAACAGCTTTATCAACGATCGCAGATGAATGTATTAGAGTACATTGCGCGGGCAGAACTGATACCGGTGTTCATGCGATTCAACAGGTTATTCACTTCGAAACATCGTCTGTAAGAGATACTCATGCTTGGGTACTCGGAACAAATTCAATACTCCCTAAAGATATCTCGGTTACCTGGGCTTTAAATAGTAACGATGACTTTCATGCTAGATTTAGTGCAGAGCAAAGAACCTATCAATACTTAATCTTAAATCGACCTGCCCGACCTGCTATATTCAATGGTTTGGTTTCTTGGGAAGGTAGACCTCTTGATTTTGGCAAAATGAAGCAAGCCTCATCTTGTTTTATCGGACAGCATGATTTTACTTCGTATAGAGCGGTTGCCTGTCAGGCAAATACACCTATCAGGACGATACATAATCTTGAGATTGATAGACTGGAAGACTGGATAGTGATTACACTAACTGCAAATGCCTTTCTTCATCATATGGTTAGGAATATAGCGGGCGTATTAATGGCTATCGGCTTAGGTAAAAAAGAAGTAAATTGGGCGGCTGAGGTGTTAGCAGCGAAAGATAGAACAGTCGGTGGAGTAACTGCACCGCCTGATGGATTATATTTGGTTAATATTCAGTATCCAGAACGATTTTCAATTCCAGATGCAAAATCGATATTAGATAAATTTGGAATTTGTCGTTAATAATTAATTTTACAGTAATTAAGAATTTAAAGAATGGAACACCTAAAACCTACTCGGGTGAAAATTTGCGGTATCACAAACCTTGAGGATGCAAATGTTGCTGTAGAAGCAGGAGCTGACGCTATTGGTCTAGTATTTTATGCAGCTAGTCCACGCTGTGTATCAATTAGTTTAGCCAAACAAATTACTGACAATATTTCTCCTTTTGTTAATTGTGTTGGCCTGTTTGTGGATGCTGATGATGCATATATAAATGAGGTAATAAAAGAGGTTGCGATTGATACCCTCCAGTTTCATGGACAAGAAACGGAACAAGCTTGCGCTTTATTCAATAGGCCTTATATTAAAGCAGTAAGAATGAATGAAAGTGTCTGTTTATTTGATGAAGTTGAAAAGTATCCCTCAGCTAAAGCCTTACTTCTTGATGCTTATGTAAAAGGAGTCCCTGGTGGTACGGGAAAAGCTTTTGACTGGAGTATCATCCCAAATAATCTGTCGAAACCTATTATCCTTGCTGGCGGATTGGATGACAATAATGTGAAAAAAGCGATATCACAAGTTCACCCTTATGCTGTAGATGTAAGCGGTGGCGTTGAGAAGGAAAAAGGGATAAAAGACCCCGTTAAAATTAAAAAATTTATTAGTGAGACTAGGAATGCCTGAAACGAATAAAAAAAATGATAATTCAGAAATCGAATCGTTTATGAATATGCCTGATAAGCGTGGTCATTTTGGGACATATGGTGGCCGATTTGTCTCTGAGACCTTAATGGGACCATTAGAAGAACTTGAGCAAGCATACAAAAAATATATAAATGACCCTGATTTTATAGCTGAATATGAACATGATTTAAAACATTATGTGGGCCGACCTTCACCGTTATACCATGCGGAACGTTGGAGTGAGCAACTTGGTGGTGCGCAAATATATTTGAAGCGTGAAGACTTGAACCATACAGGTGCGCACAAAATAAATAATACGGTTGGCCAAGCACTGTTAGCGAAACTGATGGGAAAACGACGTGTAATTGCAGAGACTGGTGCTGGTCAGCATGGTGTCGCTACGGCGACCGTTGCTGCTCGCTATGGTATGGAATGTGTCGTTTATATGGGCTCTGAAGATATCCAAAGACAAGCTATGAATGTCTTTCGGATGAAGCTTCTTGGGGCAACTGTAGTTTCAGTCGAGGCAGGTTCAAAAACTTTAAAAGATGCTTTAAATGAAGCTATGCGGGATTGGGTAACTAATGTTGATGATACCTTTTATATTATTGGCACTGTTGCAGGTCCGCACCCATATCCTGCAATGGTGAGGGATTTTAATGCTGTAGTGGGACGTGAAGCACGACGACAATGCCTTGACCAGACTGGCAGTCTACCCGATGCGTTAGTGGCGTGTGTCGGTGGTGGTTCTAATGCGATTGGATTGTTTCATTCATTTCTAGATGATAAAGACGTGTCTATTTATGGCGTTGAGGCTGCTGGGGAAGGTATCGAGACAGGACATCATGCTGCTCCCTTAAATGCCGGAAAACCGGGCGTATTGCACGGTAACCGCACATATCTAATGGAAGATGAATATGGCCAAATAATTGAAACCCACTCAATCTCAGCGGGTTTGGATTATCCGGGTGTAGGGCCAGAGCATGCCTGGTTAAAAGATACTGGTCGTGTCAAATATGACTCTGTAACAGACATTGAAGCGCTACATGCTTTCCATGATTTGACGCGTATAGAAGGTATTATCCCCGCATTAGAATCAAGTCATGCATTAGCTTATACAGCAAAAATTGCCCCGAAAATGACTAAAGATGCGATAATTATTGCTAATTTATCAGGTCGTGGGGATAAGGATATTCACACAGTTGCCGCACATGAAGGGATTACACTTTAAAACCGGGAATAATAGATTATGAATAATCGTGAACGTTTGATGGAGATAATGGCTGATCGAGAACTGGATCGTATGCAAATTTCTGACTTACTTAAAGTTAAACGAGCTGAAGTTGATTATTGGTTGTTATCACATGAGTCAAGAAACCAAAAAGAAATACCAGATATGGCGATCGAGTTGCTTGAATTGAAACTTGGCTTAGAATAATAAATTAGCTAGTTGTTGGCTAGTCATTAGCTATATCCTTAATTTTCGTTTTCTATTTATATTATCGAATTAACAAATTATGAGCAGAATTGAAGCGTGTTTTAGCGCACTTAAAAACAATAACAAAAAAGCACTAATTCCTTTTATCACCGCTGGCGATCCATCACTTGAGATGACTGTTGAATTAATGCATGTTTTGACAGAAGCTGGTGCAGATATTATTGAATTAGGCGTCCCTTTTTCAGACCCTATGGCCGATGGGCCGGTGATTCAACGTGCGAGTGAACGCGCCTTGATAAATGGTACGAACACTGATGATGTATTTAATATTGTTAAGGAATTCAGAACCAAGAATGAATCAACTCCCATTATCTTAATGGGTTATTTGAACCCGATTGAAGTAATGGGCTATCAGACCTTTGTTGAAAAGGCGGCAAAAGTAGGCGTTGACGGCCTGATTATTGTTGATTTGCCACCAGAGGAGTCTGCCGAATTTGGTGAGGTTCTGAAACCATACGCTATAGACCAAATATTTCTTATTTCACCTACAACACAAGGTAAACGCTTAGACAAGATTTGTGAAGTCGCAACAGGCTTCCTGTATTATGTCTCTCTGAAGGGAGTAACCGGTAGCAATCAACTGGATGTCAAAGCTGTTGACGATAAACTAAATGAGATTCGTAGCAAAACTTCATTGCCTTTAGGTGTTGGCTTTGGAATTAAGAATGCGCAAATAGCAGAAGACGTCGGCAGGGTCAGTGATGCTGTTGTTGTGGGTAGTGCCTTGGTTGAAAGAATTGCAGAACATGCTGGTAACAGTGAAAAAATGAAATCAGAAATATCATTATTTATGAGTTCCTTACGAACCGCACTAGATAATATTGGATAACAAATAAAAATGAGTTGGTTTAAAAAAATATTACCGTCACGAAATAAAACAAACGGGACAACACGTCGCACAGTCCCAGAGGGTGTTTGGACAAAGTGCCAGGAATGTAACGCCGTATTGTATCGTGCAGAACTAGACAGGAATAATGAAGTTTGTCCGAAATGCGATCATCATATGCGTATAAGTGCGCGAGTACGTCTAGAAACATTTTTGGATAGTGATAATAGAGTGGAGATTGGTGCTGATGTCACACCAGTTGATATCCTGAAATTTCGTGATAATAAAAAATACAAAGATAGGATCAACCAAGCTCAAAAGAAAACAGGAGAGGATGATGCACTGGTAGTCATGACGGGAAAATTAAAAGGTTTGCCTGTCGTTGCCTGTGCCTTTGAATTTAATTTTATGGGTGGTTCTATGGGTTCAGTTGTTGGTGAGCGGTTTGTGCTTGCCGTTGAAAGTGCAATTGAAATGAATGCATCATTAATCTGCTTTTCAACAAGTGGTGGTGCCAGAATGCAGGAAGCTTTGTTCTCTTTGATGCAAATGGCTAAGACAGCTGCTGCTATAGCCATCTTACGTAATAAAGGATTACCTTATATTTCAGTGCTGACTGATCCAACAATGGGTGGTGTATCAGCAAGTTTGGCTACGCTTGGAGATATTAATATTGCTGAACCTAATGCTTTGATTGGTTTTGCTGGACCAAGAGTTATTGAACAAACCGTTAGAGAAACTCTGCCTGCCGGTTTTCAGCGTAGTGAATTTTTACTTGAAAATGGTGATATTGATATGATTGTCGACCGTAGAGAATTACGCGATAGAATCAGCAAGTTGTTATCAATGTTAACCCATCAATCATTAACTGCATGATATAAATCGTTTCTGACGCCACTTATGACTAGTAAAATTAAATCAATTTCTAAGTCAGGAACACGCCCCGATCAATTAAGATTTAACAGTCTTGAAAAATGGTTAGAGTGGCAAGAAAGCCTGCATTTCACAGCGATTGAATTAGGTTTAGAGCGATGTCGTCGTGTTGCAAATAATATGGGTTTGCTCAAGCCAGCATATAACGTCATTAGTGTTGCAGGGACCAATGGCAAAGGATCTAGTATCACCATGCTGGATAAAATCCTACGTAATGCAGATTACAAAGTAGGTCGGTATACATCACCACATTTACTCCGTTATAACGAACGAATTTGTATCAATAGTGTTGAAGTATCAGATTCTGAACTGTGTGAATCATTTGACAGAATTGATCGAGCGCGCGGTGAAATTTCATTAACGTATTTTGAATTTGGAACACTTACTGCGTTGGATCTCTTTCGCCAGCATAACGTCGAACTGGCCATTCTTGAAGTAGGTTTAGGTGGCCGGCTTGATGCGGTAAATGTACTCGATGCAGATGTCGCATTAATTACCAGTATCGATATTGATCATCAGCAATGGCTTGGCGATAATCGTGAGAGCATAGCTAGAGAAAAGGCAGGTATTTTTAGAAACAAGGCCCCTGCTATATGTTCTGATGCTAGTCCACCACAAAGTTTACTTGATTGTGCCGATGCTTTGGGTACCCCATTAAGTGTACTAGGCCGAGATTATAAATTGGCTATGGGACATGGTGATTGGTCATGGGAGACAGATAATATTTCTTTGGAAAAATTACCCAGACCCATGCAGTTTTGTGATTTTCAATTACAAAATGCAGCAGGTGCATTAATGGTATTGGAAAAAATAAAAAATGATTACCCTGTTAGTGTCGAAAATATTAAGGACGGACTTAGTAGTTTTCGTCTTAATGGGCGCATGCAATTTATCCCTGGCAGGATCCCAAAAATATTAGATGTGGCTCACAACAGTGAATCAGTCAGGGTGCTAGTAAAAAATATAAGCAAGATTCCATGTTTAGGGCAAACTCATTTGATCGTGGGCATGTTGAAAGATAAAGATCATCCAGAAGTGTTTAAGGTATTAAATAATATAGCTGATAGCTGGAATATCATTACGTTAACGGAAGAGCGTGGTAGTGATGCTAAAACATTAATTTCAGAACTTAAGTCACTAGGTATAAATGAAAATGTAGTTGAATATACAAATGTTGGCGATGCTTTAGAACAGCTTGATGAGTTATCCATGGCTGGTGATAGAATTGTTGTTACTGGATCATTTCTAACGGTAGGCGCCGCACTCAGGCATTTAAACCTGGAGTTGACCTAGATTAAAATGCAACAACGCTTAAAAGAACGATTGGTAGGTGCAGCAGTTCTAATTTTTATTGCTGTTGTTTTTATACCGATGTTTTTAACAGGTCCTATAGATGCTGGCTCTATTACTGAGACCAATATTCCAGAGCGAACGATAGAGAAGTTTAATTCCAGGTTAATCCCGCTGAATAATACGGTAACACCAGACGCAGCGATTGATGCTGAAGATGTAGAAGAACAGCCTAAAACAGATGATCCGATAGTTAAACCAAATGTAGAAACATCTTCCAAACCAGAATCGATTAGTGCGGCAGATGGTAGTTCTAAAAAACCGGAATCGAATAAAATAGTAAAAAATAAACAAGTAGGTCTGACTGCATGGGTAGTACAGTTAGGTAGCTTTTCAAGTAAAGTCAATGCAGATAAACTGAATTTAACGCTTAGAAAATCGGGTTTTCCAGCGTTCGTTGAACCATTAGAACAAAATAATGAAGTAGCGTATCGAGTTAGAGTTGGTCCAGAATTATTGCGTGCTGATGCCGATGTATTACTAAAGAAAATTAAAGAAAATACGAAGCTAGACGGTATAGTATTGAACTATCCATAATTTTTAATAAACTTAAAAACATCAGATTTCAATAATGTCTACAGCCGATATAGTCATTCTTTGTTTAATTGCATTGCCCACAATTGTGGGTGTTTTTTATGGATTTTTGAATATTTTATTTTCATTATTATCTTGGGCAGTATCATTAGGCCTTTCAATAAAACTAATACCCTATTTTTCTCCCTTATTGGAAAACTATGTAGATACGCCAATCTTAAGGATTGTATTGGCGTTCATCGCATTGTTTATTATAAGTTTGCTTATAATGAGTGGTATAAGTTATTTCGTAGTAAAGTTGTTAGGTAAAACGGGGCTTACAGCAGCAGACAGGATTTTAGGGTTGTTTTTTGGTATGGGCTTAGGCGGACTAATCGTTGCAGTTATAATCTTTATGGCTGGATTCACTGCTTTCCCCCAAGAACCATGGTGGGAAGAATCAAAGTTAGCAGCTCCATTTGAGCGGGTAAGCACATGGAGTTCTCGTTTTTTACCAGAGTCAATAACCGAATATCATTCATATGAACAGGCAAATGAAAATGTTTAATGAACTCATAAGAACAGTGCTATGTGCGGAATAATTGGAATCGTTGCCAAGAACCCTGTTAATCAGGCTATATACGATGGCTTAACTGTCCTTCAACATCGTGGTCAAGACGCTGCAGGTATGGTGACTTGTGATGAAAGTAAGTTGTACCTGAGAAAGGACAATGGCCTTGTCAGAGATGTATTTCATACACGTCATATGCTTAATCTGAAAGGGAATATGGGTATTGGACATGTGCGTTATCCTACTGCAGGTTGTTCATCCTCAGCAGAAGCTCAACCCTTTTATGTTAATTCTCCTTATGGTCTTACACTCGCACATAATGGCAATTTAACAAATGCAGAGACTTTGAAAGAAGATCTCATGCGTGATGATTTGCGGCATTTGAATACGAATTCAGATTCTGAAGTATTATTAAATATTCTTGCGCATGAATTAAACGCGATAGGTAAACCTCGAGATAGTCTAGATGCTAAAGATGTATTTCATGCTGTCAAACGTTTACATCTTCGTTGTAAAGGTGGTTATGCTGCTGTAGCGATGATTACTGGAGTTGGAATAGTAGGATTTCGCGATCCAAATGGTATTCGACCAGTTGCTTTTGGAGAACGTAAGACGGATTCTGGTACAGAATTTATCATCGCTTCTGAAAGTGTGGCGATTAATGCTCTGGATTTTGAACTTATACGTGATATAGCCCCAGGTGAAGCTGTTTTTATTACATTGACTGGCGAAATTCATACTTTTCAATGTTCCGACAAATCAAAATACAGTCCATGCATTTTTGAACATGTTTATTTAGCCAGACCCGACTCAATAATCGATGGTATTTCGGTCTATAAAGCGCGATTAAGGATGGGAGAAGAGCTTGCAAAAAAGATTCTTAGACTCTACCCAAAACACGATATCGATGTCGTAATTCCTATTCCAGACACTAGCCGAACGGCAGCCTTACCTTTAGCAACTAAATTAGATGTGAAATATCGAGAGGGTTTTGTAAAAAACCGATATATACCAAGAACATTTATTATGCCAGGCCAAAGTATCCGTAAGAAGTCTGTACGACAAAAGTTAAATGCAATTGGGCTGGAGTTCAAAGGGAAGAATGTTTTGCTTGTCGATGACTCTATTGTAAGAGGGACGACTTCAAGAGAGATCGTACAAATGGCAAGAGAGGCGGGTGCTAAACGTGTTTATGTTGCATCAGCAGCACCACCAGTACGCTATCCAAATGTATATGGCATAGACATGCCTACGGTAGGTGAATTAATTGCGAATAATTGTACTGTAGCAGAAGTTGCTGAAAAAATTGGTGCTGATTGGTTAGTATATCAAGACATTGAAGATTTGATATCTTCTGCTCATAAAGGAAATGAAAAAATCACTGAATTTGATACGTCTTGTTTTACTGGAGAATATGTCACGGGAGATGTGAGCAGAGACTACCTTGATCATATTGAATCTATTCGGAACAATTATGCTATGGAACAGCAGGGTATTGATGAAGGATTGACGGATTTAACTGAGAACCAATAAAAAAACCACGGCCTATTTGTATAGGACCGTGGAATAAGTAGGGGTATTTCTAAATCTGTAACCGCGTATTCAAATGATTACGCGGTAATAATCTTTAAGCAGTTTTTGAAAATGGGACGATAGTTGCCGCTTCTTCTACGCCTTTTTCAACCCATGCGCTTACTTCATCTTTTGATTCATTCATAATGTCCACAGCGTTTTTAGCAATACCTTGAACCTTTGCGCTTGTATCATTGATCAAAGCTGTTTGCTCACTGATAACTTCTTTATAGTCTTTAGATTTACCAAGCATTTCCATTTGTGAAGTGACGCATTCCATAGAAAGGTTGATAAAAGCTTGTTGCTGGTCAGCGAATTGGCCCGCGATCTTCAAGTTGATGTTGTAAAGTTCTTGCATCGCATCGTAATTAGATTTGCCTAACTTGTTCATGGTTTCAAATATTTCATTAGTCATTGGTCCACTCCTAAAGTGTAAGGTTGTTACGCATTACATTGTGCAATGCAGCAATTATTGCAATGCAGCATATTAGGATTTGAAGGAGCTGTCAACAGGAATGCATTAATATTTACAGTTATATTAAATAACTATAAGTATTTGAATATATTGATATATCCGTTGTTTTGAGTAGGTTTCGTAGAGGACTAATAATTATTCTTCATCATTTTTTGTAGAGAAAGAAGAGTTTGAAGCTGTTTTAAAGAAGTTTTCCTGCATTGTTTTCCACATTTCTAGGTTTTGTTCAGCCAAGTCGGACATTGCAGTTATAGGGTTTGTAGTCACTGCTGATTGTAGTTGTTTTTGCTGAGTCACGAATAGATCAATACTTTTTTGTATGTAATCACCGGCAACAGATTGCACAGAATCACCATAAAATCGAATGATGTGTGACAGGGCTTCTGTAGTGAAAAGCGGTTCCCCATCATCCTCTTGTTCGGTGATAATTTGGAGGAGTATTGTTCTGGTGAGGTCTTCTTCGGATTTGACATCTTTAACAATAAATTCTTTATTGTTAAGTACCAGTTTTTTTATATCTTCCAGCGTGATGTATTTACTTTCTTCCGTGTCATAAAGGCGGCGGTTTGGATACTTTTTTATAATTCGTTTATCTTCCATTTATCTATCCTGAATTTAATATAAATCATGAAAACTGTACAAATTACTGAGTGTTAATCTAACTGTTTAGGGCACTCTTAAACAAGCTAAGCACCTGCTTGTTTGTAACTGCAATCAAATATTGGCGCACTATTTAGTGCGCCAAGTAGTACTTAAAATTAAATTATTTTTTGCTATCTGACTACATGATATGTCGTTAGCCACAAATTTCATAGTTTCAAGATGTAGTTAAGGTAGACGCAGTCAGCAGTTTGCTTATTTTCTTTCCACTGCCAGAGCTACCCCAAGTCCTCCGCCTATGCAGAGAGTGGCTAGACCCTTCTTAGCATCACTACGCTTCATTTCGTGAAGTAGGGTCACGAGAACGCGACAACCTGAAGCACCGATTGGATGACCTATTGATATGGCACCACCATTCACATTAACCTTTGCTGTATCCCAAGCAACATCACGGTTTACTGCTATTGCCTGTGCAGCAAATGCTTCATTCGCTTCAACCAGATCAAGATCATCAACAGACCAACCTGCTTTTTCGAGACAGCGTTTGCTTGCTGGAATTGGGCCTGTACCCATAATGGCTGGATCAACTCCGGCGCTGGAGTATGCTGCTATGGTTGCCAATGGTTCCAATCCAAGTTCTTTAGCCTTGCTTTCAGACATAACTAATACTGCAGCTGCACCATCATTTAGGCCAGATGCATTTGCAGCTGTTACTGTACCTTCTTTATCAAATGCAGGACGCATCTTCGCTAGACCCTCAGCAGTGACACCAGCACGTGGGAATTCATCTTTATCAAATATTACCGGGTCACCTTTGCGCTGAGGAATTTCAATAGGAACAATCTCTTCATCAAACTTGCCAGCATTCATTGCTGCCTCTGCCTTTTGTTGAGAAGCCGCAGCAAATGCATCTTGTTCTTCCCGAGAGATTTCATATTTTTTGGCTATATTTTCAGCAGTGGTACCCATGTGGTAGTTATTAAATGCATCCCACAAACCATCGATGATCATCGAGTCCTGCATCTTCCAGTCACCCATTTTTGTGCCATTTCTAGATTTTGGCAGGATATGTGGAGATAGGCTCATGCTCTCTTGGCCGCCAGCGATAATGATATCTGCATCACCACATTTAATTGCTTGTGCAGCTAAGTGCACTGTCTTAAGACCACTACCGCAGACTTTATTAATGGTCATACATGGGACTGAATTAGGTAGGCCTGCCGCGAGAGCAGATTGGCGCGCAGGATTTTGACCAGTACCTGCAGTTAATACTTGTCCAAATATTACTTCATCTACTTGTTCTGGTTTGATCCCGGCGCGTTTAATGACGTCAGCTATAACTGTTGCTCCAAAGATATGAGCAGGTAAATTTGATAGAGCCCCCCCAAAATTAGCTACTGCTGTACGAACTGCCGCTACTATGACAACGTTGTCTGTCATGTTTGTCCCCTCCATTATAAATGAAACTGTGTGTAGGATTTTCTGCTTATGTGCAGTAACAGGAAACCCGATGATAATATGATGCGCTGCAATAAAGAACGCAAATCCTAGCAGAAACCAATGAGATCTGTCGAGTAGGTGATGTTATTGACGTAGTCTAATCGGTTTAATTTTGATCAAAATCAAGTCGAGATAGGATGTAAACCGTAGGAAAGGTGATTGTTGGTGTATATCTGATTATTTAGAGAGCACTTTAGTGCAACGGCCTGTTTTAGCTAGGGTCGTTGCGCTATTTATATTGCAGCCACTGCTAGATAGCGTTAGCGATTATAGCTGTCTTAGAGGTGAATGGTTCTGTTATCAACAGCTAATGCGGCTTCATGCATTGCTTCAGATAATGTTGGATGGGCATGGATGGTTCTCGCGAGATCTTCGGTACTGCCATCAAACTCCATAGTGACTACAGCTTCAGCAATTAATTCCGAGGCACTTGGACCAAAAATATGAATTCCTAATACGCGATCTGTTTTTGCGTCCCCCAGTATTTTGACAAAGCCATTTGCTTCGCCCATTGCTTTTGCACGACCAGTTGCCATGAAAGGAAAACTACCTACGCGGTATTCAATCCCATCAGTTTTTAATTGTTCTTCAGTTTTACCAACCCAAGCAATCTCTGGCCAGGTATAAATAACCCATGGAATTGTTTCATAATTCATGTGACCTGGCTTGCCGGCGATACGTTCAGCTATAGCTACCCCTTCTTCGGATGCTTTATGAGCAAGCATGGGGCCTCTAACAACATCACCAACTGCGTAAACATTCTCCAGGTTGGTATTACAATGATCATCAACTACGATGAATCCACGTTGATCAAGCTCAAGACCGCATTCATCAGCGCCTAAGCCTGCTGTATTAGGTGATCTACCCACCGCGACGATGAGTTTGTCGACGGTGATTTGTTGCTTACCTTCTGCGTCCTCGTAATTAATGGTTACTTCGCGATTATTACTCCCAGTTCCTGTTACCTTGGCGCCGAGCCGAATATCAAGCCCTTGACCACGTAAAGATTTTTCAGCTTCTTTTGCAACTTGGCGATCTACCAGAGAAAGAAAATCAGGTAAGGCTTCAAGTACAGTGACTTCAGAACCGAGTCGGTTCCATACACTACCAAGTTCAAGACCAATGACGCCGGCACCTATAACACCGAGGCGGCGCGGGATTTCGTTAAACTTAAGTGCGCCGGTTGAATCGACAATCAATTTATCATCAACACTTGCTGGAGGAATTCTTGTTGGCACAGATCCTGTCGCGATGATGATATGGTTAGCTTCAACGACTGTTTTTTCATCATGCGTTTCATGAGTTGGTGATATCTCAACTTCTTTATTACTAAGTATTTTTGCTTGTCCGCGTAACCAGTCAATTTTATTCTTTTTAAATAAGCCACTAATACCTTGAGTCAATGTTTTTACAATCTTGGCTTTACGCGACACCATTTTATTAACATCCATGGATACACCTGTGACGGTTATGCCATGATCGCTTGACTGGTGTTTGATGTGATGAAAATGATGTGATGAATCGAGTAATGCCTTTGATGGTATACAGCCCACATTTAGACAAGTACCCCCAAGAGCAGGTTTCCCTTCATCATTAATCCAACTTTCAATACAGGCAGTACTTAGGCCTAATTGAGCGCAACGAATAGCTGTTACATAGCCTCCGGGACCTGCACCAATAACAACAACATCATACTTTTTCATATTTCGTAAGCCTTAAGTTTATTTCACTAGAGTTGTAGTAGAAGACGAGCTGGATCTTCCAATTTTTGTTTTATGGATACCAAAAACTGAACGGCTTCACGACCATCGATGATTCTATGATCATATGACAGTGCAAGATTCATCACTGGACGTATAACAACTTCCCCATTTTCTGCGACGGGGCGATCTTTAATTGCATGCATACCCAATATTGCACTTTGCGGCGGATTTATAATCGGAGTGGATAAGAGTGATCCAAACGTACCACCATTAGTAATGGTAAATGTACCGCCGGTCAAATCATCCATGGTTAATTTTCCGTCTCTTGCCTTTTCACCAAAGCCTCTTATTTGAGATTCAATATTAGCAAGTGATAAGGAATCCGCATCACGAACAATCGGCACGACAAGTCCTCTTGGAGAGCTGACTGCAATACCAATATCGAAATAACCATGATAAATAATACTATCACCATCTACCGATGCGTTAATGACCGGGAATTTTTTTAATGCTTCTATTGCAGCACGAGTAAAGAAAGACATAAAACCGAGTTTAGTGCCGTGTGTTTTTTCAAATTCATCCTTATAACGATTGCGGATATCCATAACCGGTTGCATATTCACTTCATTAAACGTAGTGAGAATGGCGCTTTCATGTTGTGCGCTCAATAGTCTTTCTGCTACACGTTTACGTAACCGAGTCATAGGTACTTTTTCTTCGGGTCTATCACCGGTACTACTCGTTAACACAGGTACCGCTACTGGTGGAGTGCTTGTTGTTTCAGATTTAGGTGCTACTTGTGCAACTGGCGGCGCAACAGTTTGTGGAGCTTCAGTGATTTTCTGTGGGGCAACAGCTGTCTCGTTTGATGTCACTGGGCTGCCTTCAATATGTCGTAGGACATCTTCTTTTGTAACTCGGTCGGTGTTTGTGGCAATTTCTGTCACATCTAATTTGTGCTCTGCAACCATGTTGCGAACGGCAGGGCTTAGTTTCGGCA
>JBLHKL010000049.1:0-15319 GCA_047618295.1 Gammaproteobacteria bacterium
CAGGCAACACCTTCTCTACCAATTACTAAAACAACGGTTGATGAAATAAATAACTGGTTAAAAAAACATGATTTGATAGCGAAGCCATTTGTAATCTTTCATGCTGGGTCCAGCCCTTTACACGCAGAGAAGAGATGGCCTTTTTATAAAGAACTAGCTGCTAAATTAAATAATTCATTTAATATTGTGTGGGTGGGTGGCAATGATGATATAGAATTAAATCGTGCTTTAAGTACAGAAACAGGCATTGATGCAACAAACCAATTCAGCATATTCGGGCTCGTTGAACTAGGCAAACACGCAAGGTTTGCCGTCACTAATGATTCGGCACCTATGCATATATTATCTTGTTCGAAAATACCTGTATTTGGTCTTTTTGGGCCTACTTATCCTCGTAGAACACATGCATTAGGACAATTTGATAATGTTATAAGCGCTGACACAAAAATAGCTATCAATGACCTTGAGTTTAAGCCTTCCATCATTTCAAACATCACTCTGGATATGGTATTAAACAAACTTAAGCAGCAAAAACTTATATGACCCTTGGTGATACAACAGGCTTACTATATATAAACACGGTACGCTTTATACGCTTGTCTATAATTAATCTATTTTCGAGATTACTTTTCAAAAACAAAACAAATTATACAAAAATACTAATAAATCGTGACGGCGCCTTTGGCGACTCGGTTGTTGCCCTCCCCGCATTGAGTTTGATAAGGCAAAAATACCCAAAAGCACAGATTGATCTGTTATCCATTAATGATGGCAATATTTCCTTTAAAGAGGTTGGCTTAAATGAAGGCTTGATTAACAATATTATTTCTACAAAAAAAAATCATCGCAAAAAAACATTAATGCGTTTAAAAAAAGAAAACTATGACTTGTTTATACAGATCCCCCAAAACATAGGCATATATAAGTCAATAAGAAACATGTTGCTAGTTCGTTTTTACTTAAAAACAAGGAGTGCCTTTGGCTGGGATTGTGGAAGAATAAAATCATTTATGCGGCTACAAAAAGAACACTTTGTAATACCAACAGAAACAAATCGATTTATAAAGGTTCTTCAAAAACATGACATAGCCGGGGAACCAAGTTACCCGATAAGCCCTCAGGAACCACACGACCCAACCGTAAGACAATTTCTTTCGAGCCAACAACCCATTGTTTTTTTAATTGGAGGCAAATTACAACCCAAAAAATGGCCAATAAATAATTGGGTTACATTAGCTAATTTAATCGGAGGCCAAAATAAAATATTAATTTTAGGTGGCACTGATGAAAAAATTGAAGCAGATGAAATAGTATCTCAAACAAAAAACGCTATTAACTGGTGCGGCAAGTTATCTATTCCAGAACTACACTATGTTTTAACCAAGTCTTCAATTGCTATAAGTCTCGACACAGGAGCAATGCATTTGTGTGATGCTGCAAAACTCAAAACAATTGCGCTTTTTTCAACACGGGATCTATCAAATAAATGGTGGCCAAATAACAAGAGCTCAATTGTTATAGAAAAAGTATTGCCTTGTAGCTTTTGCTTAAAAACGGTTTGTTCAGACAATATTTGTATGACAAATATAAAGCCCAATGAGGTTTATGCTGCTTTTAAAAAATTAATTTGAAGATGTCTTTTTAATATTGATTAGTTTTTTTTAAGAGGGCCTTCTTGTTCTTCCCAAAGCTCACGCCAATTAAAAAATGGCGGCAAACAATGTAGTTCCTGTAAATGCACGGCAACTGCTGGTATTGGTGAAAAACCGGGAACATGTTTAAACAGACGGTCTGTGGTTTTTTTCTCTGAGCCTAAGTGTCTTAATTTCGAGTTCTTTAAACCCATATATTTTGTATTTTCAAAATAATGCCAGTACTCATTTACAACAGAAGAATGAACAAAAAATGTGTGTGTCGCGTGACTCATAGTTCGCCAACGTCTATTTTCACCCAACACAATATAAGAAGGGTAACTAAATTGGCTATATATCGACTCATGTTCTTGTGGGTGAATCAGCAAGTGTTGTTTTGTTTGGCAAAATACTTTTTGATAAAAACTTATCATTTCAGAAATTGCATCTTTTGAATGAAGGTAATCATCTTCACAAAAATAAAAAAGAGAATCTTTACCTTTAGCTAAGCTAAACGTTTCGTGTAATGAAGGCCCTTGTCCGGGTTCTTCAGTAGCTATTACTTCCCAGTTGCACTTTAGAGCTGAGCATAGATTTCTAATTTTATCTAATACATGAGCGTCTGACCGATCATCAATTACAGTAAAACGAATATCTAAGTTTTTATCACATGCATCATTAACTGAAATAATTAGCGAATTTATACAGGTCATAAGATGGTCTTCAAGACTAACGCCTGTCAGATCGCTGCGCTTTCCTTTCGCTCGCTTATCATTTATACAAGTTCGTAAACACACTTCCAACTTGCCTACATCACTTGATGGATTTAAATTCCTTTCGTGGTTTTTATTAAAAGATGTGTAAATACTTTTTTGAATATCAAAGCCTTCAAAGGATTTCAGTGGCAATAAATTATACTCAGTGTGTTTTTTAATAGCATAACCACGTTTTTTTAATGCTTTGTCTAATATGCGCAATAATTCATTCATTAGTAGAACCCACTGATTGCCTCACTAATTTCATCGACTGAAATATTTCGAGCATCATTATTATTCCCTTGAATACATATAGATTCACCCCGCCAAGGAAGAAAGCGTTCTGGGCTCATCATGCTGAAAAAACTGATGGTTGGTGTTTTAACCGCACTAGCAATATGCCCTAAGCCCGAATCCGGACCGATATAGAGACAAGAGTTTTCAATTAAAGCAGCGGCATCTAACAAACTATTTCCTAGCGTATCTATATATGGAATGCTGATGTTTTTACAAACCTCGTCCGTAACTTCTGTTTCAAAATCATTGCCTAAAAAGATAACGCCAGAAAAATATTTTTCATTAATATTTAGCATATCAATGAATTTATCGGTTGTTAAAGTCTTTTCTGGCTTGCGGCTATCGCCAACCGATAAGGCAAGCAGTTTATCTTTACTATCAAAAACAGATAGCTCTTCCTCGGCATAGCTTTGGTTGTCTTTAGATAACCAGATTTCTGTGTCTGGGATACGCTCATTACCATGCAATCTCTCAACTACACCCATAATTTCTTCAACGGCATGAGGTCCATAGCTTTTACTCTTTAATTTAGTATATCTTTTTTTGCCTCTCAAAAGATATGCAAGACCATCAGATCTAACATCAACAATAACGTCATAAGAGTTTTTCCATAGTTCAGATATAAGTGCGGGCACACCTCGTAGTAGCTTGTTTTTATCTTTCAAATAAAGTTTGTTTAAGAAAGGGTAGTTGCCATATAAGCTCATCGAGCGCTTGTCCGCGACAATATCAAATTGTGCGCGGGGAAAATTCGTATGCAATGACCTTAAAACTGGTGTCGTCATAATAACGTCACCGACATTACTTAATCCGATAAAAAGTATTTTATTTACTGTCATATAATTAAAATCGAATCATTAAATACGACCATGTTAAGGTTTGTCAGCGGAATAATTACTATATGATTTTTCTTCCACAAGAGCAGACCCAGTTTGACTATTAAGTTTGCGCTTTAACTCTGCTCGCTCATCATTGATAAAATAAACTGATCTGGCCAACTCTATAAACTCATTGTCAAAACATTGTTGGCTTTCCTTTATCCTGATTTTATCTTCAATTTCCCACAGTTTTTCATTTACTTTTTTCAAGTCATTTGTGTTTTTATCAAGATCATTATTTTTATATGATGATGAGCTCCATTGTGTCTGCAAAACACCAAGCTCTTTATTTATGTTTTTTAATTTTGCATCATCACTTATTCTTTCCGACTTAATTTGAAGTATTGTTATTTTGTCTATCAATTCGCCCACAGAAATATCAATTTGTATACTCACACACCATTCCTCTTTTATTATTTACCAATACAGAACTTCGAAAATACAGCGCCTAATACATCATCGCTTGTTGTCTCGCCTGTTAATTCATCAAAACCTGTTAAACATTGCCGTAAAGCTTCAGCCTGTACTTCTAGTCCTGCTCCACTTGCTATATCAGATAATACACTCTTTAAACTTTTGCTTATTCTATGGAGATCATCAATATGACGCTGTCGCGAAAAAATTAAGTCTTCTTCATTTTCAACTATTTCAAGATGACGGCATACAGTCTGGACCAATTGATCCATGCCGACATTGGCTTTAACAGAAACAAAAACTTCGTTTTCTGAATTTATAAAATCTTTTCCACTACATAGATCTATTTTATTTCTAACTAGGATTATTTTTGCTCCGGAGCTTATATGCTTAATTAGCTCGCCACTTATACTTGTATCATCAAGAGTATTATCATGCACACACAAAACTATATCAGCTAAAGCTAAAGCTTTGTGTGCCCTGTCTACCCCATCTCGCTCTACTTTATCCTCAGTATCGCGAATGCCTGCCGTATCAAATAACGTCACGGCATAATCACCAAGCAGCACTTTTTCTTTTATTACATCTCTTGTTGTCCCTGGTGTGGTTGAGACTATTGCTGAATCGAATCCTGAGAGATAGTTTAAAACACTAGACTTCCCTGCGTTAGGCAAGCCAGCAATAACAATAGATGGGTTTTGATCCAGAACTCGACCGGCTTCAGCTTTTACAATTAATCCATTCAACATTTCCATGCACACTTTAACCTCTCTTGATGCGGGCTGTGTATCAACAACAACGTCTTCTTCTTCCGGAAAATCCAATGCTGCCTCGATTAAGGCTTTGGCATTAAAAACTCTCTCTCGTAAGTCTTTAACGCTGTCTGAGAAAACACCAGTTAATGACTGCATAGCACTACGAGCGGCTTTTTTAGAATTGCTGTCAATTAAATCTGCGACTGCTTCTGCTTGAAGGAGATCTATTTTATCGTTTAAAAAAGCTCTTTCTGTGAATTCTCCAGGCAGCGCAAGCCTTGCCCCCAGAGAAAGAATTTCATCCAGCAACATTCCTAAGACGATGCGGCTGCCATGTGCATGACATTCCATAACATCTTCACCCGTATATGAAGCAGGCGCTTCAAAATAGAGGGCGATTCCTTTATCGATTGTTTTTTGATCCGACGACTTAAAAGAAACAAATTGTACTAAACGCGCTTTTGGAAAAAGCCCGGTTATGGCTTTGAAAATATCTTTGGTTTTAGTTCCTGAAACACGGACTACACCAATACCACCACGGCCAGTGGGTGTAGCAATCGCTGTTATCGTGTCGCTGTTTTTAGGCATAGCGCAAACCGCTCAACCACATTATTTATTAGAAGCTGCATTCTCAATGTTACGGGTAATCATCCACTGCTGAGCGATGGAAAGCGTATTATTAACCACCCAATATAAAACTAAACCAGAAGGGAAGAAGGCAAAGAAAACCGTGAACACTACTGGCAACACAGACATAACTTTGGCCTGAACAGGATCCATGGGCGCAGGATTTAATTTTTGTTGGATGAACATGGTTATGCCCATCAATAATGGCAATACAAAATATGGATCCGGTATTGAGAGATCGTGTATCCATAAAATAAAATCTGCCTGTCTTAATTCAACGCTTTCTAACAAGACCCAATATAAAGAAATAAACACCGGGATTTGTATCAGAATTGGGAAACACCCTCCCAACGGATTGATCTTTTCTTCTTTATAGATGTCCATCATGGCTTGATTAAGCCGTGCTCGGTCATCCTTGTATCTTTCTTTGATCGACAACAAGCGCGGCTGGACTCTGCGCATATTAGCCATTGAACGGTAACCAGCAGCAGATAGTTTATAAAAACATATCTTTAGAAAAAGCGTGACTAAGATAATTGCCCAGCCCCAATTATTGGTAAAACCATGAATGTAATCCAGGACCCAATAAAGCGGTTTTGCGAGAAACCAGAAAATTCCAAAATCAACGGTTAAATTAAGCCCTTCTGCTACCTGCTCCAATTGTTTTTGAAGTTTGGGCCCAAAGTAAACCCGATGACTTAGGTTTTCACTATTATTAATGCCTATAGTTTTAGAAGGGCTTATTGCACCTATAACATAACTATTATTTTCTGGGTTTAGAGTGTAGTAATGATACTGCTCTTCTTTTGAACTAGGAACTAACGCGGTAATAAAATAATGTTGGAGCATAGCGACCCAACCATTGGTAATATCTATAGATAACTTATCGTCTTCAATATCACCAAAATCTATTTTTTCGTAACGTTTTTCAGGAGAGGAAATAACCGCACCAGTATAGGTATAGATAAAACGAGAGCCTTTTTCTTTTGCCTCTGTGCGATTTATCTGACCATAAAGACTTCCATTCCAGTCAGCGTCTGTTCCGTTTTGTATTTCATAGTTTATCTCAGCAATATATTCGCCTTTATAAAAAGTAAATGTTTTTATTACTTTTAGGCCATTATCTGATTCCCAATAGAGAGGAACGGAAACACTGTCGTTACCGGCTAAAGAGTAACTGTTGTTTTGAGTAGTAAAAACCGTTTTGTGATTAGCAACGTCATTCTTACTAAGCAAACCACCCTGAACTATATAAAAATATTCGTTATCATTGTCTAGTAAGACAACTTTTTCATCTTGTTGTTTTTTGGAAAGGGGATAATTTAATAATTCTAGGTGTTGTATTGTGCCGCCGCGTGTATTGATCTCGAGATCCAAGAGATCTGTTTTTACATGAACAACATCACCGTTTAAAAATTCTTGTGCGTTTTTATCAACAACCAAAGAAGGCGGCTCACTGTTTGAAGCATACGTTGGAGGTATTGGTAAATCTTCTACGTTTCTGCCTACTGCAGGTTCTAGAGTTTGTTGTTGGCTTACCTCTGTCTGAACAGATAAATCACCGTAATCCTCATGCCAGGATTGCCAGATCATAGTAAGCACTAAACCTAGCGCGATTAGTAATATAAAACGTGTCGTTTCCATTAATTATTCTTCATTATTTTTTGGGGCACAGGATCAAAACCACCTTCATGAAATGGATGGCAGCGACAAATTCGCTGAACACCTAAAACAAGTCCTTTTCGGGCTCCGTGTTCAACAAGAGCATTAGCCATATATTCGGAACAAGTTGGGTAAAATCGACAACAAGGAGCGCTATAAGGACTAATAAATCGCTGATACATAGTAATAAGCTTTATTAGAGCCTGCTTCATTTACTCATTTTTTCCCAATGTGTAATCAGACCTGGTTCTATCGACTTGTTTTTACAATTAACCCTGCCTTTTACGACCACAACTATATCCTTCCCTTCAAACTGTTTTTGTCTTAATCGAAAACCTTCTCTAATAATTCGCTTTAATTTATTTCGATCTACTGACTTAGATATGTGTTTCTTGGGTACAGCCAAGCCCAAACGCGCTTGATTAAGGTTGTTTTGTCTGGCCAGAAACAAGAATGATTTATCGCTGGAACGCTGCTTCGAAGAAAACACAAGTTTGAATTCTTCCGGTCGTTTTAACCTATTACAAGCTCGAAAACGACCCTCGAAAGAAGACACTCTTTACTGTAACTACGCTGAAAGCCTTTTTCTGCCCTTGCTTCGTCGCGCCTTTATGATCGATCTTCCCGAACGGCTTTGCATGCGTGCACGAAAGCCATGGTTTCTTTTTCGCTTTATCTTACTAGGTTGGAATGTTCTTTTCATATACTCATGCCTTCGATTACTTTGTGACGCTATTTAAAAGGGCGCATATGTTACTGTTACAACAACAAACAAGTCAATTATAACCTGCAAAACAACTCAAATTTGTTGTTGTGGATAACTATTTTAATCAGGTATACACTTCCCTCTTCTCTTCATTATCAGTAATTCAACGAGGATCTATTTGTGGGAATTTCCCCATGGAAACGTTGCCTAGAGCGGCTTGAGGGTGAATTATCACCTCAACAATTTAACACATGGATACGACCATTACACGCAATTGAAAGTGACAATGCCGTGCACCTGCTTGCGCCTAATAGATTCGTGCTCGACTGGATTAGTGAGCGCTACCTAACCCGAATAGACGAACTATTGTCAGGAGAACAGGTAAATGGTGAGCGCGTTTCCGTGAAACTTGAAATTGGAAGCCGCAACAATAACGAGGTCCAAACTAAACAAAAAAAAACGCACACTACAAACACAGATTCTTTTACAGACAAACCACAAACCAAACCGGTCAAACATTCCAGCAACCTAAATAAGCATTTTACTTTTAATAATTTTGTTGAAGGTAAATCTAATCAGCTGGCTAGAGCGGCTTCGATTCAGGTCTCAGCGAACCCGGGAAACGCATATAACCCTTTATTTATTTACGGTGGTGTCGGGCTCGGCAAAACCCATTTAATGCATGCTGTTGGTGCGGCCATTCTTGAACAAAAACCTAGCGCTAACATCGCCTATTTACACTCAGAAAGGTTTGTTGCCGATATGGTAAGAGCGTTACAACACAACGCCATCAATGAATTCAAACGACATTATCGTTCTTTAGATGCACTACTGATCGATGACATCCAGTTTTTTGCTAAAAAAGAACGTTCCCAAGAAGAGTTTTTTCATACGTTTAATGCCTTGCTTGAAGGCCAGCATCAGATTATTTTAACATGTGATCGATACCCAAAAGAAGTTAATGGCCTTGAAGAACGATTGAAGTCTCGTTTCGGTTGGGGGCTCACTGTTGCAATAGAACCGCCGGAACTTGAAACTCGTGTTGCTATAATTCGTAAAAAAGCCTTATTAGTGCAAAAAGAGATCCCTGATGAAGTGTCTTTTTTTATAGCAAAGCGATTTCGTTCAAATGTTCGAGAGCTTGAAGGCGCATTGAATCGTGTAATAGCAAATTCTAATCTAACAGGGAAACCCGTTACGTTAGAATTCACACAATCTTCCCTAAGAGACTTGCTTATCATCCAAGACAAACAAGTCACCATGGAAAACATCCAAAAGACAACTGCGGAATACTACAAAATAAGGGTGTCTGATTTATTGTCCAAACGGCGCAACAGATCCATCGCCAGACCAAGACAAGTTGCAATGGCGATTTCTAAAGAATTAACTAATCATAGTCTCCCTGAAATTGGAGATGCTTTTGGTGGAAGAGACCACACTACTGTTTTGCATGCTTGCAGAAAAATAAAAGAATTGAGAAAAACCGAACATAGAATCGAAGAAGATTATGTTAATTTAACAAACACACTAACAAGCTGATGATGTCTTGTGGATAAATTGATGAAAGAATTTATTTTTCAAACTATCAACATTTCATTAACAAAAACAAATACTTTATCCACAAAATACAAGCAACCTTTAAACCCACGTAAATATTTGATTTAATTAGACAAATAAGTTTGTTAACATAATTTAAATTTACTAGTAGTAATAATAATAGGTATATATATGAAATTTAATATAAATAGAGAAGCACTATTACCTGTATTACAGACCGTTAGTGGTGTTGTAGATCGTCGTCAAACTCTACCTATTCTTTCAAACTTATTGTTAAACATAGAAACTGGTTCATTAACGATTACAGCAACAGATATGGAGGTAGAACTAATTGTTACTATTGACGCGCAGTTCGAACAAACGGGGGAGTTAACATTACCCGCTAGAAAATTATTAGATATATGTCGCGCATTGCCACAAGAAGCAAAACTTCAATTTGAAGTGAAAAATGACCGTGTACTTATAAAGTCTGGTAAGAGTCGCTTTACCCTAGCTTCATTGCCTGCTCAAGAATATCCCGTGATCGATATTACCGAAAACGTTGTTAGTTTTAACATAAAACAAAAGAAGCTAGAAAAGCTTTTGGAAAACACACAGTTTGCTATGGCCCAACAGGATGTGCGTTATTATTTAAACGGACTTCTTCTAGAAATTTCAAACAACAAAATTAGAACCGTAGCTACTGACGGTCATCGCTTAGCATTAGACGAATCAGAGATTCAGTTAGAAATAGACGAACCAATGCAAATAATTGTCCCAAGAAAAGGGATTACAGAATTAACCCGTCTTCTTCAAGATAACGATAGTGAAATAGAAATTCAAATAAGCACAAACCACATTAGAGTGAAAAATGAAACCTCGTGTTTTACTAGCAAACTAATAGACGGCCGCTTTCCTGATTACCAACGCGTAATTCCAGAACTAAGTGAAACCCCGGTTCTAGCAGATAGAGAAGAATTAAGAAATAGTCTCACTCGTGCCTCAATTCTTTCCAATGAAAAATACCGGGGAGTAAGGATTATTTTCGACTCGAACAGCTTACGAGCGTTGGCACATAATCCTGAGCAAGAAGAGGCAGAAGAGGAGTTAGAGGTAGATTACAGTGGAACTGAAATAGAAATTGGCTTTAATGTTTCTTATTTATTAGACACCTTATCAATCATAAAGAGTAAAAAGGTGAAATTAAGCGTTCTTGACCCAAACAGTAGTTGTTTGTTACTACCAGAAGATGATTCAAACTGTCAGTATGTTGTGATGCCGATGCGCCTCTAAATAATGCTTTATATTGAACAGCTTAATGCCTGCTCAATTCGCAACCTAGGTGAATTTAGTATAGAACCAAGTCAAAAACTTAATTTCTTTTATGGCCCAAACGCGAGCGGCAAAACATCAATTCTGGAAAGTATTTATCTTTTATCACGGATAAAGTCATTCAGAAGTAAGCGAATCAATGATGTTATTAGTCGTGGGAACAACAAGCTTCAGGTGTTTGCTAGAGGGGTAAATCAAGGAAACTCTTTTTCTGTTGGGGTAGAGAAAGGGCACGGCATAACAAAAATAAAGTTTGATGGTGAATTAATACAAACAGCATCAGAACAAGCAAAACTATTACCGGTATATATATTAACCCCCGATCACCATGTTTTATTTACAGGTACACCAAAAGATAGACGGCATTGGTTGGACTGGTCTTTGTTTCACGTGGAACAAAAATACATGGTTGTTTGGAAGGGTTACCACAAAGCTTTACGCCATAGAAATGCGCTTCTTAAGTCGGAACGGCGGACTAACCCTTCAGAAATAATTGGTTGGGAAAGGTTAATGTCTGAAGAGGCCGTAAAGATTGATGATATGAGAAACAGGTATATTTCTGATTTAAATAAATTATTAAATGAAAAGCATGCTCCCCATGTTTTATCAGGCGCAGCAAAGATTAATTATTTAAATGAGAATTATAAAGAACAAGATTTATCCGAGCTGCTTGCTATTGGTAGAAATGAAGATGAAAAAAGAGGTTATACGAATTTGGGTCCACACCGAGTAGATATCTCGTTTAGTTACGAAGATTATAATGTTGCGAAACATTTGTCCCGAGGACAAACCAAGCTTTTTAGCGCAGCACTAGTTTCATCCCAAGTAGATAAATTAAAAGAGCTGGGTAAGGATGCCATGGTGCTGGTTGATGATCTTGATGCAGAATTAGATCAGGATTCTTCGAGAAAAATACTGGCTTTACTGCTGGCTAATAATACTCAAACTTTTGTTTCATCATTGACTCGACCAGAGTGGGTGGACCATGAAAACGAATTTAATAGTATGTTTCACGTGGAACACGGAAAGATACAGAAAATGCTAGAATAGCCCGATTGTTAATGAGAGAAAGTTATGTCTGAAGAAAACACTTACGATTCGTCGAAAATTAAAGTCTTGAAAGGCTTAGAGGCCGTCAGAAAGCGTCCTGGAATGTATATTGGCGATACAGAAGACGGTACCGGCTTGCACCATATGGTGTTTGAAGTGGTAGATAATAGTATAGATGAGGCCTTGGCGGGACATTGTGATCATATAAAAGTAACGATTCATTCTAATGAATCAATCACAGTCACTGATAATGGGCGTGGGGTTCCGGTCGGTATCCATGAAGAAGAAGGAAGATCGGCAGCGGAAGTGATTATGACCGTCTTGCATGCTGGTGGTAAGTTTGATGATAACTCCTATAAAGTGTCAGGCGGTTTACACGGTGTTGGTGTCTCTGTTGTAAATGCGCTTTCCGAAAGATTGGATTTAAAAATTTATCGTGAAGGCTTTGTTCATTATCAAACGTATAAAAATGGCGATCCTGTGGCGCCATTAGAAAAAGGTGAAGCATCGGACAAAACAGGCACGGAAGTTACGTTTTTACCCAACGTTGCTATTTTTAAGCTCCTGGAATTTCACTACGAGATCCTTGCTAAACGTTTGCGAGAGTTGTCTTTCCTTAATTCTGGTGTGCGTATTGAGTTGCTAGATGAGCGCAGCGGGAAAACGGATATGTTCGAATATAAGGGCGGGATAAGTGCGTTTGTTAAACATTTGAACCGTAATAAAACGCCACTGCATGAGACGGTGATCGATATCGAAACCAACAAAGAAGAGGTCAGCGTTGAATTGGCCATGCAGTGGAACGACTCTTATCAAGAAAACATATTCTGTTTTACAAACAATATTCCACAAAAAGACGGTGGAACGCATCTCTCAGGTTTTCGAGCAGCATTAACACGAAGCTTTAATCAGCATATGGAAAAGCAAGGCATGGCGGCTAAGGCCAAGGTCACTATTACCGGAGAAGATGTTAGGGAAGGTCTGACCGCAGTATTATCAATCAAGCTTCCCGATCCCAAGTTTTCTTCCCAA
This sequence comes from Gammaproteobacteria bacterium, assembly GCA_047618295.1. Lineage (GTDB taxonomy): Bacteria > Pseudomonadota > Gammaproteobacteria > Eutrophobiales > Eutrophobiaceae > UBA7359. Next base: position 12,676 of record JBLHKL010000049.1, read on the forward strand.
ACAAAGGACAAATTGGTCTCAAGCGAAGTTAAATCAGCGGTTGAGTCATGCGTGTCGGAAAAAATACAGGAATTTTTGTTAGAAAGGCCAGCTGAGGCAAAAGCTATCTGCGCTAAAGTTATTGAAGCCGCGTGTGCACGCGAGGCTGCTCGAAAGGCTCGAGAATTAACCAGAAGAAAGACAGCGCTTGATATAGCTGGCTTGCCTGGAAAGCTCGCAGACTGCCAAGAGAAGGATCCCGCCCTGTCCGAACTATTTCTGGTGGAGGGTGATTCTGCTGGTGGATCAGCAAAACAAGGCCGTGATCGCAAGAACCAGGCAATTTTACCGCTAAAAGGCAAGATCTTGAATGTGGAAAAGGCGCGCTTCGACAAAATGTTGTCGTCGGTAGAGGTTGGAACGCTTATTACAGCTTTGGGTTGTGGTATTGGTCGCGAAGAATTTGATCCTGATAAGCTGAGATATCACCGCATTATTATTATGACGGATGCTGACGTCGACGGCGCTCACATTCGTACTTTGTTGCTTACATTCTTTTATCGGCAAATGCTCGAACTGATAGAGCGGGGCCATATCTACATCGCTCAACCACCGCTTTATAAAATAAAAAAAGGGAAGCAGGAGCGTTATCTTAAGGATGAGACAGAGCGCGAAGCGTACTTACTCGAGTTAGCGCTAGAAAATAGTCAGCTTTTTGCAGGAGAGGGGCAGCAGCCTATTGAAAACCAAGCACTTAAAGACATGGTTGATTGTTACATTACGATGAATCGTGCCTACAAGCGGCTTTGTAAGCGCTACCACCCAACAATTGTTGATGCGATTCGCTACATGCCTTTAATAACCGAATCAGACTGTGAAGATGAGGCTGTAATAAATACTTGGTTTGCTAATTTGGTTGCTGAACTGAATAGCGATGATGCTAATGTTACTGAGTATAATTTTGAATTGTTTTCAGCTAACGATGACCATTTCGGCGCCAAGGTCACGGTTTCAATCCATGGCTTGGAGTCGAGCAATGTCTTTGCGCCAGAGTTCTTTTCTTCGGAAGACTATAAAAAGCTCTCTGCTCTAGAGCAGCTAGCAGTCTTGGATGAGAGCGCCTATATTCAACGTAATGAGCGAAAGCAAGCGATCACTTCGTTAAAGTTGGCGTTTGATTGGTTATTAAAAGAGGCGGAACAAGGTTTGTCTATTCAGCGTTATAAAGGCCTGGGTGAAATGAACCCCGGTCAGCTTTGGGAAACAACGATGGATTCCACTACCCGCAGTCTGTTACAAGTGAAAATTGAAGATGTCATCGGTGCTGATGAGGTGTTTACGACCTTGATGGGTGATCAAGTAGAGCCACGACGTGAGTTTATCGAGCGAAACGCCCTAGTAGTAGAGAATCTTGATACTTAAAATTGCGTTCTCGCAATTGCCCATACATCAACCCGTCGACAACCTGATTTCTTAAGTAATCTCGCGATTTCATTTACTGTCGAGCCAGTTGTTATAACGTCATCAACGATAACGGCGTAATCAAAAGGTTTGGTGTGGTTTAATTTAAAGGCTCCTTTTACATTGTTTTTGCGGGTTTTCATTGGTAATGAGCTTTGTCGCTCTGTGTTGATTATGCGATGGCAGAGAGACGTATTAACGGGTATTCCAAGCAGACTTCCTATAGACGAAGCGAATTCCAGGGATTGGTTATAGCCGCGTTCCCTCTGCCTGTATTTGTGCAAAGGAACGGGTATAAGTACCTCTGGAAGAAGCTCAGCGTCTTTTAATTTGTGCGTCAGTTTTTCAGCAAAGCAGTTAGCCAGCTCTGGGCGGCTGTTAAATTTAAAAGCCTTAATCAAGTAATCTCCAGGGTACTGATAATTAAACAAGACTTCTGTGCTTGTAAAAAAAGGCGGGCTCTTAAGACAAGAACCACATGGTTTAGCTGAGGTTGAGTTCCGTGCGCAGATCGGGCACCGGGTATTGTCAGAGATAAAATCATGTCCGCAGTCGTCGCACCAGGTTTTATGGGTTTTACCTTGGCAGAAAAAACAAGCGCCTTCCAAATATCGTATTTTAGCATCCATGCTTATTTGTTAACCAAAACGAAAATAAAAAGTTTACAATGGTTTTCTAAACGTTATTGTGACACGTTCTAGTTTTAGTGTTGAGCGTTTTGAAATATTTAGGTGACTAATAAATGGACAAGGTATTTATGAAACAAAGTATAAAAATTAAAAATGATTGGACCAAGCCAGAAATCATTTCGCTAATGACTAAACCTTTTAATGATTTAATCTATCAAGCACAACAAGTTCATCGGGAAAATTTTGATCCGAACGTTGTTCAATTAAGCACCTTGATGAATATTAAAACGGGCGGTTGTCCAGAAGATTGTGCCTATTGTCCTCAAAGCGCACATTATGATGCCGGTGTTAATGCAGAAAAATTACTTGAATTAGACGCTGTTCTTGAACAGGCGAAAGCTGCAAAAGAAAGTGGCGCTTCACGTTTTTGTATGGGCGCCGCATGGAGGCAACCAAAACAACGCGACTTAGAAAAAGTCATTGCTATGGTTGAAGCGGTTAAGAAAACGGGCATGGAAACATGTGTAACGCTTGGCATGTTAGAAAAAGGGCAGGCACAAGAACTAAAATCTGCA
>JBLHKL010000050.1:0-15239 GCA_047618295.1 Gammaproteobacteria bacterium
ATTAACGCGTGCAAGTTTCTTAGGATAACCATAGATCTCACGACCAGCTGCAATCGGGCTATCATTGTCTAGATAAAGGTGGGCATTATAGTTACCAGCAACCATGCCATCTTTACCAGGATATTCGACCGGGATAGTCAAAAACATTTCACGATAAGCACAAAAGCCGGTGGTTCGAGGTAAGTGGTTTACCCATGCATAAACATGAAGATCTGAATTATAGACTAGGGGCTTAGGAACAACTTGCTCCATTACCTCTTTAGTAGTTTTAAAAACACATAGAATTGTATTAGTACGTATGTATTTATAGGTTGGACCCTCATAAAGAGGTGCGGTTATTGGGATACTATATCCTTTAGGTATAGGCATGAAAAAAATTCTCCTAGTTTTTTAAGTTCTAAATGAGGGTCTAATTAAATGTGTATTCATTGCTGACCGTGACGTTAGTTCAATCTTTATTGTCGACAATTGGTTCATTAATTATGGTGTAAATCCGTTAAACTGAAATATATAGTTATATATTGTCGACAATCTCTGTATTTTCCAATATATCAGACTAAAGTCAAGGGCTATAACTAAAAATATTATCTGGGACTATTTGATCGAGTCAATAATCCACAGAGATTTTCTGACGTCCCCAAATCGCCGGTGTCGATTTTTGGTAATTGAATTCAGGGGTTTCTATGATTAACTTAAGGAATTGCTTTGCTAACAACAAGACAAAGCTACTCACAGGTAACTAAAACGTTGCTGTTCTGGATATGGTTTAGATGGGATACAGATGAATAATAATCTCAAATTTCAGCTAAGACTGCACTGCTTCGAGTTATGGGTGGCCCATAAAAAAGGCCGGTTATAACCGGCCTTTTAATTAATATAATTAACTTTATATTATTTTTTTTGCTTCTTCTTAGCTTCTTCTCGTGCTTTTGTTTCTGTAATAACAACTTCAGCCACATTCTTAGGACATGGGTTGTATTGTAAAAACTCCATTGAAAATTGACCACGACCGGAAGTCATCGTACGTAAGGAACCGATGTAACCAAACATTTCACTCAAAGGCGCATCAGCCTTGATACGTACGCCAGTTGGCATAGCTTCCTGAGATTTGATCATGCCGCGACGACGATTCAAGTCGCCAATAACATCACCCACATGATCTTCCGGTGTATACACATCGACCTTCATGATAGGTTCCATTAGCTGTGGCCCAGCCTTCGGCATACTCTGTCGATAAGCTGCCTTGGCGGCTAATTCAAATGCTATTGCGGACGAGTCAACCGCATGGAAGGCACCATCCATCAAAGTGACTTTGAAATCCAGACAGGGAAAGCCTGCAAGTACACCTTGATGCATGCTCTTCTTAAAACCACCTTCAACTGCAGGCCAAAATTCTTTTGGTACGTTACCGCCAGTCACTTTTGATTCGAATACGAAACCACTGCCTGGTTCACCTGGTTCAACGATGTAGTCGATCTTGCCGTATTGACCTGAACCACCCGATTGTTTCTTGTGGGTATAGCTATCTTCCAGGGTTTTAGTAACGGTTTCACGATAGGCCACTTGTGGACTACCAACTTCAACTTCAATACCGTGGGTACGTTTCAAAATATCGACTTTAATATCCAGATGTAACTCACCCATGCCTTTGAGGATGGTTTCACCGCTATCTTCATCGGTCTCAACACGGAAAGAAGGATCTTCTTTAATCATTTTACCGATAGCCACACCCAGCTTTTCTGAAGCAGCTTTGTCTATTGGTGAAACGGCAATTGAGATAACCGGGTCAGGAAACACCATTGGTTCTAAAGTCGCAGGTTTGTCTGGATCACATAAGGTATGGCCGGTTTGAACATTCTTTAAACCAATTGCAGCAACGATGTCGCCGGCTTGTGCACCATCAAGTTCGATACGTTCGTCTGCATGCATTTCAACAATACGACCTATACGTTCTGTTTTCCCGGTAAAGGTATTGAGTACTCCAGTCCCTTTTTCTAGCTTACCGGAGTAGATACGTAGAAAGGTCAGCGCGCCAAAACGGTCATCCATAATTTTGAATGCTAATGCACGCAATGGTTTATCAGCATCGACGGTTGCTACTTCACCCGTTGGATTACCTTCTATATCGACTTCAGGTTGTGGTTTAACTTCAGTTGGATTCGGTAAATAATCAACAACAGCATCGAGAATTAATTGGATACATTTATTTTTAAATGCTGAACCGCAATAGGTCGGGAAGAACGAAAGGTTGATTGTTCCTTTACGGATACAAGCCTTGAGCTCTTCTATGGTAGGTTCTTCACCTTCCAGATATTTCTCCATAATGACATCGTCTTGGTCGACCACAGCTTCAATTAATTTTTCGCGCCATTCTTCAACTTTGTCGACCATATCCGCAGGCACATCTTGAATTTCATAATTTAATGGGTCATTTTCGTCATTCCATACCCAGGCTTTACGGGTGAGAAGATCAACAGCGCCAATAAAATCATCTTCAATACCGATTGGCAGCGTCATGGCTACTGGTTTCGCGCCTAATACATCTTCAACTTGCTTAATGACACGATAAAAATCTGCGCCAATACGATCGAGTTTATTTACCCAGATAATACGTGCTACTTCAGAATCGTTTGCATATCGCCAATTGGTCTCAGACTGGGGTTCAACACCGCCAGAGCCGCAGAATACCCCAATACCACCATCGAGTACTTTGAGAGAACGGTACACTTCGATCGTGAAGTCAACGTGACCCGGGGTATCGATGATGTTGAAACGATGATCTTTCCAGAAGCAAGTGGTTGCAGCGGACTGAATAGTAATACCGCGTTCACGTTCCTGGTCCATGAAATCGGTGGTGGTTTCGCCATCGTGCACTTCGCCTACTTTATGAATTTTTCCGGTGAGCTTTAAAATTCGTTCGGTCGTAGTGGTTTTACCTGCGTCTACATGCGCGAAGATACCTATATTTCTATACTTCGATAAGTCAGCCATTTTTCTACTCTATAAAGTTAAATTAATTAATGAAATCGATTACTGTCCCTGCGCCTAGTTTCTGGAACTGCGCCACCAAATACCCACATCTTTTGAAATTCCACTGAGATGGCCGCATGACGTGTAAACTGGCGGGCGGAGTATAAACCAGATTGTCTGAATATGTGAAATCAAGTGCCATTTCTGTATGAAATATTGCAAATATGACACGATTTTCTGGAATTTGGGGAGAATTAGAATCCTTATAGATACAAAATTACGGATTCCAAACTTTAGGAACTGCCAAACTCCACGTATAATAAGCTTAATGCACGATATTCCAAACAGAATTGCCGACGTATTATTAGAAGTCGAGGCAAACCTGCGCATCCACGGAAAGTGGGATAAAGCCAAACCTGATGCCAGTGACCTGAATAGCACAATACCTTTTTGTATGGATACACTAAAATTTGAGCAATGGTTGCAATGGATATTCCTGCCGAGGATGAAAGATACCATCGAGAAGACGAAACCGTTACCGGAACAAAGCGGAATCTTTGAATACGCTGAAGAATGCTTGCGTAAAGATGACCCATCGACAAATACCCTGCTAAAACAGCTTAAGACCTTTGATGACTTAATCAGCATTCAAGCGGGTGTACTAAGACACTAGAATCATTTGTAGGCATTGATTGTATTCATGACAGCTCACATAACTCTAAAATTAATAATGGTCCATGGATAAGCTTGATAAAGTTGTTGCAGAATCCAAGCGCAATGCTGAATTAAGAGGCCATGGTTACCGCGAGAAGGCGCTAAAACTGTATCCTTGGGTCTGTGGTAAATGTAAGCGAGAATTTACTCGAGAAAATATTAGCGAATTAACAGTTCATCACAAAGATCATAATCACGATAATAATCTTGAAGACGGGAGCAATTGGGAGTTATTGTGCCTCTATTGTCATGATCATGAGCATGCAAAATATTTAGATAGAGATGTGTCGGTGACAAAAGCAAATAACGAACTTGATCGGGAACACGGTACCGGCAAACCATTCGCAAATTTAAAGGATTTACTAAAGAATAAATAATAAAGCCCAGTGATGAGATCATGCTGCATTATCTTTTTTCTCAAACGCCATTCTATGCTTATTAATTTTGTCCATATTTGTCTCAGCCCATGACGTTACTTGCTGTATGACAGGAACCAAATTTTCTCCTAATGGGCTGAGTTGATATTCAACTTTTAGTGGTAATTTATCTGCATAGACAGTTCGATTGACTAATCCATCACGTTCCAGTTTTCGTAAAGTCTGTGTAAGCATTTTTTGCGACACGCCTTCGCAGACTCGTTTGAGTTCACCAAAACGTAAAATATTTTGTTTGCTTAAGGCACAAACCACCAGACAAACCCATTTCTCGCTGATTAAAACAAGGACTTCTCTGGATGAACATTTAGCTGCAAAAACATTGGCTTTTAATTTACTCATTTAAAACTCTCAATAGTTACTTATAGGTACCTAGTTTACAATATATACTGGAGAGATTATAGTTTTCCAGCTGGTTATGTGCAACAGATAAAAAATAACAGTCTTCAGATTGGAAAATGTTATTCCAATTACTGTTACGCCAGTATAAAAATATTGCTCTCTATAAACAGACGAGCAAATGAATTAATACAAGTTATCACTCAAATTAATAGGAGTTATTTCAAATGCCCAGGATTGTTCGTTTTCATGAATTAGGCAAGGCCGATGTTCTTAAACTGGAGGAGTTACCATTAGTAGAGCCGGGAGAAACTGAGGTTCGTATCAAGGTTGAGGCGATTGGGCTTAACCGTGCTGAAGTAGTCTTTCGAAAAGGACAATATTTGGAAACTCCGAAATTACCTTCTCAATTGGGTTATGAAGCTGCGGGAATTATTGACGCGGTTGGATCTGGCGTGACGGGTTTTCAAGTAGGGGATCGTGTGAGTAGTATTCCATCATTCTCTATGGTTGATTATGGCGTCTATGGTGAGTCGGCGATCTTGCCTATTACTGCAGTCGCGCATTATCCCGATAAGCTTTCTGCGGCTGAGGGTGCAGCGATCTGGATGCAGTATATAACGGCATATGGCGCTTTGATTGAATACGGAAAAATGAAAAAAGATGATGTTGTATTGATAACAGCAGCCAGTAGTAGTGTTGGTTTAGCTGCAATTCAGCTTACTAAGGCAACAGGTGGAGTGGCGATTGCAACTACACGCGGTGCTGACAAAAAATCATTTCTCCTTGATGCGGGCGCCGATCACGTTATCGTTACCGATGAAGAAGATTTAGCAGAAAGGGTAATGGAGATTACATCGGGAGCAGGGGCAAATCTAATTTTTGATCCTGTTGGCGGGCCTATGCTTCTTGAGCTTGCGGCTGCAGCGGCTAAAGGTGCAACTATTTATGCTTATGGTGCTTTATCACCGGAACCAACACCTTTTCCTTTGTTTCCAGCACTAGTAAAGGGCTTGAATATCCGAGGATATACCTTGTTTGAAATTACGCAATCGCCAGAGCTATGTGAACGTGCCAGAGAATATGTCTTTAACCTACTCCAGTCTGGGGACCTAAAACCGATCATTGATGAGCATGGTTTTAGCCTGGACGAGATTGTCGAAGCACATCTCTTTATGGAAACAAACAAGCAGAAAGGCAAGATCGTGGTAACTGTTTAAGATCGAGTAGTTGAAGTGATATATCTAAATAGAAATAATATTTAAACTTTGTTTCTGCTATACATTCAAAAAATTGTTAAGAAGGAAATTTTCTCATGAGTAAAGATAGTCCATTATTAAAACCGTTCTCTTTGAACGATGCATTACAATTGAAAAATCGTGTTGTTCTGGCACCGTTAACGCGTGCACGTGCTGGCAAGAACCGCGTGCCGAATGATTTGATGGCTGAGTATTATCGGCAGCGTGCTTCGGCAGGCTTGGTTATTACCGAAGCGACAGTGGTGTCGAAGATTGCCAGAGGCTGGGTCGATTCACCGGGCATTTATAACGATGAGCAAATGCAGGGCTGGAAACGGGTTGTTGACGGAGTTCATGCTGAAGGTGGCCTTATATTTCTACAGTTATGGCATATGGGCCGAGCTTCACACACCAGTTTTCATGACAATGGTGAATTACCGGTTGCACCTTCTGCAATCAAAATAAATGGCGATGAGATCCATACGCCAAAGGGTAAGGAAGAATACGAAACCCCGCACGCACTCACCATTGACGAGATTAAGCAAACAGTACTGGACTACAGGAATGCAGCGAAGCGTGCGATGCAGGCCGGTTTTGATGGCGTTGAGGTACATAGTGCGAATGGTTATCTGCTTGACCAGTTTTTACAGTCGCGTACCAATCAGCGTACCGATGAATACGGTGGCAGTATCGAAAAACGCTATCGTATGTTAGATGAAGTGATTAAGGCTGTTACTGAGGAGGTACCGGCAGAACGCGTCGGCGTTCGACTTGCCCCAAACGGTGTGTTTAATGATATGGGTTCACCAGATTATCGAGAGTCCTTTACCTATGTCGCGCAACAGTTAAACCAGTATGGTCTAGCCTACCTCCATGTCATGGATGGTCTAGCATTCGGTTTTCATGAACTAGGTGAGCCGATGACGCTGGATGAATTTCGACAGGTATTTGATGGTCCACTAATGGGTAATTGTGGTTATACGCAAGAGACTGCGGAACAAGCTATTGGTGATGGCAAAGCTGACCTGATTGCCTTTGGGCGACCTTATATCAGTAATCCGGATCTTGTAGAACGTTATAGAAATGATTGGCCGTTAGCGCCCGAGGCGGATGTGGAACTATGGTGGACTCCAAGGGAAGATGGTTTAGCTGACTTTCCTGCTTATGAGGCTGCTGCAGTCGCCTAGGATTCGCCTAAAGCGCCTACTGTTGGTGTTAGGAACCAGAATGACCGACATGGATGTTGGGAATGTAGAAAAGGCAGGATGCATTTTCCTACCCGGACTGTCCATTCATGGACATAAAAAAACCGCTCATAAAGAGCGGTTTTTAGTTCCAGCTTAAGAAGCCTGGATTAAGCAGTAGGTACTGATTTCTCAACAATCTTCTTAACGCTGGTAGCATAAGATTCGCCTAGTTTGGCAATTTCTTGTGCATCTTCTACAGCGTGAGTAGATACGTTCTGCGCAACTTCAACCTGACTAGTCAAGTAGCCTTGCAGAGAATTAAGGTCTTTGATCTCGCTTACAGATTTTAGTGATTCAACGCTAACCTTTGCATTTTCCTGAAGGGTCTTGATTTGGATAGCAGTGATTTGCTCAATGCTTTTTAATGCCAAGTCGTTAAGTTCTTTAATCGGTGCTAGAAAGGTTTCGAATGTGTTTTCCATTGTATTTCTCCAATAATTTTATTTAAACATTGGAGCTTATTATACGCTAAAAATGTTGCGTTGCAACAATTTTATTAAATCATTATAAATTATTGAATATTATATGATTAAGTGACATTAAACATATAAATTAAGAAAAAAAACTAGCATAAAGGAGGAATTTTAACTGGTTTTTAACTAAAAAAAACCGCTCTTTTGAGCGGTTTAGGTTCATCCATAGGAGAGGATATCAATTATGAAGTAATTGATTTTTCGACAACTTCTTTTGCATCAGTAGCAAAGGAACTACTCAATTCAGTAATGTCTTTAACATCTACTACTGCGTTATCAGATATGTAATGAGAAACAGCAATCTGACTTTCCATATAGTTTTTAAAGGAATCAATGTCCTTGATCTCTGATGCTGTATTTAAAGCATACATACCAATTTTTACATTATCCTGAAACGCTTTAAGCTGCACTGCAGTTATTTCCTCAATGCTTTTGAATGTCAGTTTATTCAACTCTATTAATGGTTCAACCAACTTTTCGAATGTATTTTCCATGGTTCAACTCCAAAGATTTAAATTTAATTGCATACAATTATACGTTAATTATGTTGCGCTGCAACAAATTAATGGGTTAAGTGTGAACTTGTCGAGGTTTGAAATTTCTAGTCCTAGAATATTGGTGCTATTGAATTGGTTAATCATGATCAAAAGATGTTTAGCCAGTTCAAGGTTTGATGTGGACGTTTGCTCAATACTGTTAAGTTATTTTCCTTCAAACATCCATTTATCCCAATAGGGTGGTGTTTCAAAATAACCTTGCATGTAATCGACAAAGCTTCTGATTTTGACTGACATATGCTTACGGTGAGCATAGACCAGGTTGATTGGTAATGGTTTGGGTTCAAATTTTTCTAATACAGGCATGAGTCTGCCTGATTGAATATCAAGGCCGATCATGTAAGAGGGCAGTTGAATCAATCCACTACCGTTTATCGCTGCGACGCGAAGTGAATCTGCGATATTAGACGTTAAATAATCACTCTTGATATCAAATTCTGTTTTTACACCATCTATATTGAATGTCCAATGTGGTGTGAAGATAACGTTGTTGGACGTAACCAAACAAACATGATCCTTTAACGCTTCAGGCGTTTGTGGTGTGCCATTCTCTTTCAGGTATTCTGGCGATGCACAAACAATCAATCGGCTAGATGATATTTTTAATGCAATAACACTGGAGTCTTCAAGTTCACCGACGCGAAAAGCAAGGTCCATACCTCTGTCTACCAGGTTATCAAAATCGTCTGAAAGATTTAGTTCGATGGCGACTTTTGGATATTGTTGTTTATAACCTTTAATTGCTCGAGCAATATGGAAAGAGCCAAACGACGGTAACGACATAATACGTAGCGTACCAACGGGTTCATTTTGTAATTCAGAGACACACTGTTCTGCTTCTTCCACTTCAGTCAGTATGTCGATAACCTTTTTATGATAAGTACTGCCCACTTCAGTAAGGCTTAGCTGTCTTGTCGTTCTATTGATAAGCCTTGCGTCTAGATTTTTTTCTAAATCACGGACGAATTTTGAACACATGGTGTTTGATATATCCAATTCTTCAGCCGCCGCCGCAAAGCTCCCGAGCCTAGCGACTGCAGCAAATACTTTCATACTAGTTAACCTATCCACTGATATGCACCTGATTATGTCTTTTTTGGAATGAGTTCATGAACAAAAATACTGTTGTTCATGGGGATGATAGCACCTATATTTATTGCAACGCACAAACTCATATTAATTAACTGGAGCTTCAATCATGAAAAACATTAAATATCTGATTTTATTATCAATATTGCCTTTAAGTTCAAGTTACGCGGCCACAAACACACTGGAAACCGCTGACATAGAAATGCTTGATTCCTTGTGGTCTACGAATTTCGATAATGGTAACACAGCGAACTTAGCTACCTTATACACCAAGGATGCAATGGTATTTCCACCCAGTAGTGAAATTCTTGAAGGACGGTTGGCCATTACTGATTATTTAGATAGTTTGAGGGAAGCCGGTTTTAACGAATACTCCATTTCAAATGTTGATATGCAAGTTAAAGGTAAGACTGCGTATTCAACAGAACTTTGGGAAGCGATTAGGATTGATGCTGATGGTAACGAAATCAAGCTTGATGGCAACATCACCAATGTTTTGGAAAGACAAATAGACGGTAGCTGGAAGATTAAACTCCAGAGCTGGAACTAGCCTTAGACTTTCATCTTAGTGATAGGAGCTTGGATGAATATTCGATACACATGGACGTGTATATTTTTAGCAAAACACTATTAATGCCTTTGTTTTGGAAAGACAAAATGACAGGAGCTAGAAAATTAAACTCCAGAGTTGGAACTAGCATTAGGTTTTCATCTTAGAGATAGGAGGGGATGAATATTTTATACACAAGGACGTGTCTTTTTTTCAACTTGTTATTTCACGGCCCCATTACAAAAACGACATTTCTGACTTCATCATAATTCCCTGATTAACACCGGCGATAAAAAACGGATACAATATTGTATCTGTTTTTTCCATTAGTTAATCAATTTTCAAATTAGGAAGTATTTAAATGAGTAAAGCCAGCCCATTGTTAAAGCCAGTTTCAATAAACACGACATTAGAATTAAAAAATCGAATTGTAATGGCGCCATTAACACGAGGCCGAGCTGGTAGTGACCGTCTCCCCAATGCATTGATGGCTGACTATTATAGTCAACGTGCATCTGCAGGCTTGATCATTTCAGAAGCAACCGTTATTTCAAAACAAGGCATAGGCTGGATAGATTCACCTGGTATCTATAACGATGAGCAGGAACAAGGATGGAAACAAGTCGTAGATGCTGTACATGAGGCGGGTGGCACAATGTTTTTACAATTGTGGCATTGCGGTCGCGCATCACATAGTAGTTTTCATAATGGCGAATTGCCAGTTGCGCCTTCTGCAATCAAATTGAATGGTGACGACATTCAAACTCCTAAGGGTAAAGAACCTTATGAAATACCCGCAGCTCTGACGGTTGAACAAATTAAGGCAACTGTTAATGATTATAAACAAGCTGCCAGACGCGCAATGCAGGCGGGCTTTGATGGAGTAGAAATACATAGTGCAAATGGTTACTTGATTGATCAGTTTTTACAATCGAAGACTAATGAGCGCACTGATAATTATGGCGGCAGCATTCCAAATCGATATCGTTTTCTTGATGAAATATTGCAAGCAGTAATGGCAGAAGTGTCTGTCGATAGAATTGGTGTACGGCTTGCGCCCAATGGCGTGTTTAATGATATGGGTTCAGCTGATTTCCGTGAGCAATTTACCTTTGTTGCTGAACAATTAAATAATTTTTCATTAGCCTATTTGCATGTCATGGATGGTTTGGCGTTTGGTTTTCATGAGTTGGGTGATGCCATGACCCTGTCAGAAATAGGTGAGGTATTCAAAGGACCATTAATGGGTAACTGTGGGTATAACCAGGAAACTGCAGAGCAAGCGATCTCAAATAAGCATGCCGATTTAATTGCATTTGGCCGCCCGTACATTTGCAATCCGGATTTGGTCGAACGATTTGAAAATGATTGGCCCCTAGCAGAAGAAGCCCCAATGGAAATCTGGTATGCACCTACTGAAGAAGGCTATGCTGATTTTCCTGCGTATCAAGAATAATTATAAACGCTTTATTTTCGTGATTGAATTTCAAAGAATATCAGTTTCAATATTAAATCTTTAGGTTGAACTAACTTCTCATTATGGCTCTAAATTAAATTAGAGAGATATTAAGAGGGAGTTTAATGAAACAAACCTTATTGCTGTTTCCTTTGTTGATTATGTTCAGTGGTGCGCATAGCCTTGGGCTCGATAAAGAAGAGGCTTTATTAAATAGTAATGATGTTGGCTCTCATGTAAGGCAGTTATTTGTAGAATCTATAAAAGTTCGTAGACAATCAGTAGCTTGGCTACGGGAACGTGATAATCCTGACGTCGTCGCCGCTTTAATTAATGCTATGCGTTATGTTGGCGATCCCGGTGGTGATATCGCCGGCTTATTAGGTTATTTTACCAAAGAAAACTACGGGGATGATTGGTTTAAATGGATGTCATGGTTACAAGCACATCCGGAAATTAAAACTTTTGACGGTTATACAACGTTTAAATCAGAATTATTTCAAAGTCTTGACCCCAATTTTAAAATTTTTATTTATTCGGATGTTAAACATGAAATCGGGATTGACGAGGTTCTTTGGGGAGGAGTCGAAAAAGATGGGATACCTGCCTTAACCAATCCAAATTTTATTGATGCAAACGAAGCAACATTTTTAACCGATACGGAATCTGTCTTTGGTGTAGAGATTAATGGAGATGTACGTGCTTATCCTTATCGTATTATGGATTGGCATGAAATGTTTAATGATGTTGTTGGTGGTGTACCCGTTTCATTAGCATATTGCACACTGTGTGGGTCTGGTATTTTGTTTGAAACGCGTGTTGCAGGACAAGATAAGCCATTTATTTTTGGTTCTTCAGGTTTTTTATACCGTTCAAATAAATTGATGTATGACCAACAAACACATTCATTATGGAATCAATTTACTGGTCGCCCTGTGGTTGGTGAGTTGACGGGATCAGGTATCGAATTAAAAATATTACCTGTAGTAACGACGACTTGGGGTCAATGGAAAAAACGTCATCCGATGACGAAAGTATTATCACTTGATACCGGTTTTCGAAGAGATTACAAGCCCGGCAGTGCATACAGTAGATATTTTAACAGCCCCAAGCTTATGTTTCCTGCGCTAACAAATGACAAACGACTCGAACCCAAAGATAAGGTTTTTGGTTTACGAATGACAGGTGTAGAAAAAGCCTGGCCATTAACAGTATTTTCAGGTGGAAAGGTTATCAATGATCGTGTTGGCGTAATTCAACTAGTCATCATTGGCGATACGGATACACGGACAGTGAGAGCATACCGTTCAGAAGGACGCATGTTTAGTAAAGCTGCAAAAGATTTAACGACTATCAAGCAGGACGGCAAAACATGGCAGGTTACTGAACGGGCATTAATAGGTCCCAAAGGTGAAAATCTTTCTCGACTTCCTGGACATATTGCCTACTGGTTTGCATGGAGTGGTTATTTGAAGAAAGCAGAGCTTTATAACTAATGCATATATAGCTGATCCGGAATAGACCCTTGACCATATCGGTTTGTGTTAATAAACCGATTAGTTAGTTATTTTAATTATTGTTTATATAACCACTTCAAAACCTCATCCTGAACCAGAGTGCCGGTTGTATTTTGTATCCCCTTATAATTTTGTAATGAAACAATAATATAATTCTTATTGTTTTTGCTTTTTACATATCCCGCCATTGATCTGACATTATCAATGATGCCAGTTTTTATCCGTGTGCTACCCGGAGGTATTATGCCTTTAAGTCGTTTTCTTACCGTCCCATCAATACCGACCAGAGGTAGGGATGAAAAGTATTCAGGCTGGTAGGAACTTTGTAATGCGTGTTGGAGCAACATCGCGAGTGTTCGCGCAGAAATTCGCGCACTACGCGAAAGACCTGAACCATTCTCGATGATCAATTCGGGGGCAGGGATACCGATGCTTTGTAACCAGTCTGATATAACCTTTCGGCCGGCAGTCTTGTTGCCTGCATTATTATTATTATTCTCTTTACCAATGGTCAGTAATAATTGACGGGTCATTACGTTGTTGCTGTATTTGTTGATATAGGTAATGACTTCACGCAGTGGTTTTGACGGCACAATATAAAATGGATTGTTGTCATCTATACTTGTTTCACCATATTTTCCATTAATGGTGCCACCCATGTTTTCCCATAATGCCTTGAAGACACCAAAGACATAATCGCCATTAGGCAGCACGGTACGTAGCAGATCTTGATTGCCACAACGTTTAGGATAATTGCCACTAAATTCGACTGTGGTGACAGAGCCTTGTTTAATGACATTAAACTTTAATTGACGATGTTTGCCCTTGCACGCACCCTTTATTAATTTCACTTTATTTCTAATCTGCAGGTTTGAAGCCGGTGGATCTGCATAGATGTGAAGTTTTTTGTCCATCGGGATGAAGTGAAATTGATGTGCTCGAAAGTTTAATAATGCAGCGTCAGGAAAAGTGTTGTATACACGATATGGTTTATTATCAAAGTCTGCGGGTGAGCCGTTCTCATTTTCAAAATGCTCATTATCAATAAGAAGGTCACCGTTAATATGTTGTATGCCACGATTACGCAGCGTATATAATAAATGCCAGAATGTTTCTCTGACCAAGAAAGGATCTCCGCGACCCTCAATGATTAAATTTCCATCAAGTGTGCCGTTATCGAGTTTCCCATCAAGATGAACATGGGTTTCCCAAGTATAATTTGGGCCAAGAATATCAAGTCCGGCATAAGTGATTAATAATTTGATGACCGAGGCAGGATTGCGCGGGATATCGATGTTTAACGCTACCAGTGGGTCGCTTGAATCGAACTCTTGGATATAAAGACTCAGGGAATCTTTAGGTACTTTATGCTTTGCTAATATCTTGGTGACAGAAGCAGGCAAGTGTTCGACGCTATGATCAGCAACAGCATTATTACTAATTAAAAATGTGAGAAAGAGGAAGAGGTTAGGTGAAAGACCTCTCAAGGTTAAACAGAAATATTTCATATTGAATCAATATTTTTAAATTGTTTGTAAAGTAAATAAGCGCCCCATGCGAGCGCAAGTAAAATCAGGAGTATTCCAGTCGTATTAAATGTGTTCGCAATTTCCCGATGCGATTCTAGTTTTCCTATATCTATTAACATAGCATTCCAGTCATGATAACCCGGTTTGTCGGCACCAGTCACACCACCTAATAACACTAACTGTTGATTGTAGGCATCATCAACATAAGGTGCGCATTCCATAAAGCTTTGACCTAACCACCAAAGTCCGACTGATGCACCAAAGTTGTTTTTGTTTTTTATCAAAAAAGTCAGCATAACTACTGCCGGCATCAATAGTTGTCCTAGAGTCCCACCCAGTTTTGTCATAAACCAACCAAATGGCATGAATACAACATGTCCGGCTTCATGGAAAACCAGATTGATTCTATGCAAAAAAGAACTACCTATCTCTGTCGGGTTATTAATAAAGTCCATGTTGATAAACTGCCATCCCCATACAGCTATACCAATAAATACAAGTGCTCGACCATAAAATATAAACGGATTTACTTTGTCTTCAACAAAAAAAAGGCTTGAGCTGATTATTTTTATAATTCCTGGGGAATCAGAAGTTTCAATATTGTTTCGCGTAGTCCTTTTTGATTCTGGAGATGAAAATTGTTGTTTCATCCATTTTGAAAAAATTATCCCGCAGGCGGGGCAGGTATCAGGGTTTGCCGTGTCATCCTCTTGACGTTCATGCTTGCACTTGGGACAGGTAGAATACATTTGTATCAATTAGTCCTTTCATTTGCACAAGACCAACAAACGTCAAACTGACCTTCAATTAATTCACCACACTGACATTGCCAGTCATCTTGCTTTTTAGCATTAGCTAGGACGTTGTCTATCAAGTCTTTGGCAAAGGCATAGTCAGATTCATCGTTCACCCAGACCTCAGGCCAGCATTCATTGATAGGTAGTTCACCAATCCCACCACTTAAATTCATGTTGCGTAGATGGCAATCAATTTCATTTGCTTCCAATAGGCTATGAACATGTCCTGCCATTATCGTATTGTCGCTGCTATAAACCTTTTTCATACTAATAATAAATATACTAAAGAAACAATTGATATAAGAATGGCGATGATAGCGAGAACGGTA
>JBLHKL010000051.1:0-15202 GCA_047618295.1 Gammaproteobacteria bacterium
GGCGGTGTGATTCGTGCTGCATCAGCAACTTCGTCTGTATTAAACTCGCATTTCTCATCTCTGTTTGTAACGAGGGTGTCGAGATGCCGCTGTAGCAGAGTGCACGGACTGGAAGACGGTGAAGGCATAGTCGATACTATGTCGAACCGACTGGAGGGAGTACGCTCTGCTACAGTGAGCATATCGGCATCCGCAGTAGAAGAGAGGTGAGAATTGCGAGTTATAGCCCAACCGGATCCGGCAAAACCATCAATACGTTGCTTCCCGGGTATGTAACGTGGACCGACGACCATTGGAAAGCGTAATGAGAAAGCACCATTGTCATAAACAACAATCTGTTGGTACTCAATCTCTACCTTTACGGTTTCATGTGGAGCAATATTGGCAACTGATGTTGTAAAGAGATTAGGTCTTTCCTGTTCCGTAAGAGCAGCTTGTTTGCCTTGTTCCTTTGCCTGCTGGTAGACTTTCTTTGCTTCTTGCTTCTCTTTTATTTGACCTTCAATTATGCGTTCACCGATTTTAAGCTTCATATGATCAACCGCTGCATTTTCAGGTAGCGGGAACACATAAACCCCTTCCTGCCAATCGTCTGTTGTGTTGCTAAAACTTTGTGTAACTCTGACACGATTAATCATGCCAGTGACGTTCATTACAACATCAATATTGAGTTGTGCTGCCTTTCTATATTGCTTGGCGTGTTTAAAAAGAAGAGTTCCATGACCTAGTTCATCAAAGCTATTGACGACACCTGTGGGAATAATGTCATCCGGCTGATCAGGATTGGCCTCAGCATTGATACTGTTGAATAACATCAAGGCGAACATTGTCAGGTTAAAAAACAGGCTTAAACCTATTGAGGCAAAAAAGAATCGTGGCCCCGTGCGTAATTTATTAGAGATAAGTGGATTAATAGACATGATCATCTCAAGCCTCCATGTCCATAGTTAGATTAATGGTTACCCTACGATCGAAAACATAGGCTTCCTTGTCGCCCTGTTTTGCAGTCGCGGCACGCTCACCATGTGCCTGTAATTGAAACCGTTGATTTGATATACCCGCATCAATAAAAGCAGCGCGCACTTTATCGGCACGTTTTTTACTCAGAAGCAGATTAAAATCTAGGGAACCACGATGATCTGCATAACCAGCAATCTGGATTTTTATCTTTGGGTAGGGTTTTATTAATTCAGCCAGTTGTCTGATCTGTGGGAGCACATCTGTGCGTATCTCTGCATCGTTGGTTTTATAATAAATAACATAAGAGATGCCCTGGCTTAATTTTTCCAGAGACTGGATTTCACGGTTATTGACAACTTGTTGGAATTCTTCCTTAAATTTCTTCTTGGTATTTGCTAATTCATTTTGTTGATAGGTTAGCTCAATGCTTTGTGCATTTAATTCTTTTTCCTGTGCAGCGATCGTGGTATCTGTATCAGTTTCCCGTACCCCAAACCAGGTACCACTGGCAGCACCGATAACGGCTCCCGGTGGGCCAGCAAGAAGACCGCCAATAAGCGCGCCAAGTCCAAATCCGACATTTCCTTTTGTCGGATAGGGATCTTGTTGTACCTCCTTAGCGTTGACGTTGAATTGAGTGCTTAATAAAAGTACAAGTGTTAATGTCGTAATTAATTTCATGCTGTATGCCTCCTGATTTAAAACTGCCGATAATCGGATTAAACTAGGTACTATTTAAGAACAATTACATGGCAGGGAACGGGTCGGATACTGGAAATGTGATGATGAAATGTGGCAAAAAAAAGGCGATGTTAAAATCGTCTTTAAATTTCTAGGCAGGCACTTTAAAGTCTGTAATACAATATCAAATGGAGTAGTTAATGCCTAAGCAGATAATCCTTGTTGAAGATGAACCCATTCTTTGCGAAAACTATGCCATTGCTATTCGACAACATGGTTATGAGGTTGTTACCTGTAATAACAAGCAAGAGGCTATAGAGCGGATTAATAAACAATTACCTGACTTGGCAATTCTTGATATTGGCCTTGGTGATGATGTGGAAGCCGGTTTTGATCTATGTCGGGAGATTCGGTCACTCTCAAACACCATTCCAATTATTTTTCTGACCGCGCGTGACACAGATTTAGATACAATTTCAGGATTACGTCTGGGAGCAGATGATTACCTGAGTAAAGATACCAGCATGCCGAATATACTTGCCCGTATAGCGGCCTTATTCCGTCGTATACAAGCCCTGCAAACTTCAGTTGAAGTTGATCAAATCAAACATGGAACCTTGATGATTGATGCGCAGCGCTTTCAGATAGAATGGAAAGGTCTTGCTGTTGAATTAAGTCTAACTGAATTCTGGATGGTTTATTCACTTGCTAAAAGAGTAGGACATGTAAAAAACAGAGAACAGTTAATGCAAGACTCCAACATCTTTGTTGATGATGGCACAATCACCTCTCATATCAAACGTATACGAAAAAAATTCAAAGAGCTTGACGATAACTTTGAGCATATAGAAACGGTGTATGGGATTGGTTACCGATGGAAGACCTGAATTGTATTTTTTAATAAATTAAAGAAAATAAATGTTTCAAACGCGTATTCGTTTTTCTTTGCGCAGCAAATTAATGCTGCTGTCTATTGCTGTGTTGATCATTCCCTATATAGGGTTTGATTACTTACGACAGATGGAGACTTATCTAAGAGAAACATTAGAAGCCTCTCTGGTTGATTCGACCTACGCCGTTGCGGGCGCCTTGAATGATAAACCCAGATTGTTTGAAACAAGTTTTAACGAAACCACAAACAGTCTGTATGTCCATCAATTAAATAATCCAGTTGAACTGGATGGTTACACTGATGATTGGCTTGCCTATATTGATTGGTCGGAAACCTACACTGCTGAGTCTGTGACAGATGCGGATAACTTTAAATTAATAATTACCAAAGATGACGATTACTACTATATCTTAATGCAGGTTAAAGATGATGAATTGATTTATTCCACACTGGAAAATGTGGACCATATTAATGGTGATCATGTTGTTGTTGCCTACCGTGATAAATATCAACGTTTACAAAAAAATTATCTGGCGCCAAGTGGTCCAGGTCTAATTAGAACTTTTCGCTATGAAGAAGCCTATGATGAATACGGCGTAGAGATTCGGACACAAAAGAATCTGACTAATACCTCCGCTGTTTGGCAAGCAACAGATGACGGCTATAACATTGAGATTAAGATTCCAGTGTACTTACTGGGAGGTGATCTTGGTTTTGTCCTGAATGATGTTGATGATGTAAATGGACATCTATTAAGTAATTCGATAAGCACCTTTGGCAATGATGATTATGCTGAACCCGGTAAAATTATTAGTTCATCAAAACGTATTGAAAATATTATCTATGGTCAAGGACGTAGTGTAGGAAGACGGATTTGGGTATTAGATAAATCTGGCCAGGTATTGGCGAGTGATGGTAGCTTGAAGCGTGTTTTTCCAGACAATGCCTTTAATATTGTTTACACGCTGTTATTACCGCCAGCATATGACTACTTTAAAGACGACCTGGCCGGTGCGTCACGTCTACAGGGCGACGAAGTCAAGCAGGCGCTGACCGGTAACACTGAAACGCGTTGGCGTTCATCTCCCGATGGCAAAGCAGTGATAGTCTCTGCCGCAACACCGGTCTGGTTTGATAATAAAGTTGTTGGTGCGGTTGTTGTCGAAGAGACGACTAATAATATACAAATAATGCAACGTCAGGTGTTGGCCGGTCTATTCAACAAAACCCTGTTGATATTCTTTGTGATTGTTTTTCTGCTGTTAATGTTTGCCAGTCGTTTATCTTCGCGCCTGATAAAACTAAACCGTGAGACAACTGAAGCAATCGATGAACATGGAAAAGTTATCGGTGATATTTCTGCGAGTAATGCTAGCGATGAAGTTGGCGAGTTATCCAGAAATTTCAGTAATATGCTTGAACGTTTACAACAGTATCATCGTTATCTTGAAGGTATGGCCAGTCGCTTGTCGCATGAACTGCGCACGCCCATGGCTATTGTTAAATCTTCATTAGACAGATTGCAAAATGAACAAGACGAAGAGGGCAGAAAAGTTGCGCTTGAGGCTGCTGATACGGGTCTGCAACGCCTGCAAGCATTATTAACACGTTTAAGTGAAGCGTCACGATTAGAACAAGCACTACAAGAGGCGGACAAACAAGCAACAGATATGAATGAATTTTTAACGCAATGTGTCGCCGGTTATCAAAGTGCCTACCCGAATCAGTTATTCAAGTTAAACACACCCGAAACGATTATTAACTACGCCATCAATCGGGATCTGTTTTTTCAGATGCTGGATAAACTCGTGGGTAATGCAGTTGAATTTTCGCAGCCAGATAAAGCGATAACAGTTAACTTAATAAACAATACAAATTCAATTGAACTGCACGTCATTAATATTGGTTCTGTTCTTCCAGACAATCTGCTTGATGATCTATTTAATTCTATGGTCTCCATCCGTACCGATCGTTCAAATACAGGCCCACACCTTGGACTTGGACTTTTTGTAGCACGGTTGATAGTAGAATTTCATAGAGGTAAAGTTTCAGCGGTGAATTTGGAAAATGGTGATGGAGTGTGCATAGCAATTACTTTGCCTGTTAGCTAAAAGAAGATGTTTTCTTTAGAGTTGTTGTTTTTATGCGTAATAAGATTAGTTTAAGGCCACTCTATATTAAACTTTGATCAGTTACTTTTTCTAGCAATCAATCCTGTTTGTGTGAGTGATAGGGAGTATGTTGTATTATCAGTCATCGGCAAATAAGCCGCACTGCCATAATATGCATCGATCCAGGCTAGCCATTTTTTATAATTATTTATAAACTTCCAACAATCGATTTCATCTTCTGAATTCAGTGAGTAAACAGTCCGAGGCTTTAGCTGCTCTTCTTCAATATCTGAATATCGTCCACTAATTCGTTCTAGTCGGTACTGGGCATTAAGTCCTAATAATTGTGCCCAACCATGCCACTTAATAACACGCGCATCCATTTGCCATTCATCACCGCGGATTAAAAATTCATCAACTTTATTTTGATTTGTATATGTGATTTCTGCAAGAAATTGCTGCCTATCAAGTTGACTGAATGTTAGTTTAGCAATGTCTTGTTCATAGGTAAGACGATCATAGCTGTATAAATTTGTCGCAATTGACAGGAATAATAAACCAGCTAACAGTAGCGATACGCCGGATAGACTTTGGATGCCTGCGCTGACTACTTTTCCGCGAAAAAAACGTTTAATTCCCAATACGATCAATAATACGCTCAGTGTTAAAAGCACGACCAAGCAACTTAAAATCCGGTAGTCCAGATTCATGGCATTTTCTATATTTAAAAGCTCACTCAAAATCATCATTAAATATCTGAAACGTTAATTAATTGGCTTAAAATGGTCTGTCATTAATAGGCAACACAGCTTACAATTCATAGACGCTCTGTGAAACAAAATATGTTGCAGAAACAGCATAATTTTCACACTATTTCTAATAGTCTCCTGCGTATGGGATGGAACCGAATTAAACTAAACTTATAGATCAAGCTATTTCATTATTACTTAAGATAAAACAATGTCAGAAGCCAACGAACAATTGCATCAGAAAATAAGAGAGCTTATACCAATCAATGAGTTATCTCCTAATCTTCAAGGAAAATTATTGGAGAAAGCCAAGATCATGGAGGTCAAAAAATCACGTTTTATATTCAAGCAAGGGGATAAAGATGATTACTCTTATTATCTCCTGGATGGTGAAATAGAACTTCATGCAAATGAACAGCTTGAAAGTGTGATACAAAGTGGCAGTGACCGAGCAAAATATGCTCTAGCACAATTACAACCACGACAATTTTCTGCAAAGGCTAAGACACCACTCAAAATTCTATTGATCGAGCGTAATAACCTAGATCAACTCATGATGTTGGCACAAGAGACGACAGCTGATCCCACTCGTCGATCTGGTACAGGTGCTGATATGGAAGTCGATGAAGTCGGTGGCGTCGATGATGATACTGATTGGATGACGCAGATGCTGCAATCAGAACTGTTCTCAAAAATACCTATGGCGAATATCCATCAGTTGTTTGCCTTGCTGGAAGAGGTCGAATTCAGCGCCGGTGACGTAGTCATCAAGCAGGGTGATCCGGGCGACCATTATTACATTGTTTCTGAAGGTCGCTGTGCTGTTTCCAGGAAACCCACGCCTAAGAGCAATGATATCAAATTGGCTGAACTAAAAACCGGTGATAGTTTTGGTGAAGAGGCTTTGATTTCGGAGTCTACACGTAATGCCACCATTACTATGATAACGGATGGCATCTTGATGAAGCTGACAAAAGAGACCTTTGTGGAGCTTGTTAAAAAACCAACATTACAATCACTAACATTTGATGAAGCAGATGCCTTGGTTAACGAAGGTAGTGCGAAGTGGTTAGATGTTCGTTTTCCCAACGAACATGGGGAATCGTCAATTGAAGATAGTCTTAATATTCCGCTAAATTCCTTGCGACTGAAATCAGACGAGCTTGATTCTTCGATGATCTATATCCTCTATTGTGATACCAGTGGTCGAAGTTCAACAGGTGCTTTTTTGTTAGCCGAAAGAGGTTTCGATGTTTCTTACCTCGACGGTGGACTGGTAAATAATCCTGAAGCAGTTGGTGTACAAACAGTCGTACCTAAGGCACCTGAACCTGAGAAACCATCAGCAGCAACTCCTGCACAACAAAGCAACGATAAAGACGATGCTGAAAAGAAAAAAGAACATGAAGCGAGTCAGAAAAAGCTAGAAGAAGAAAAACTGAAGCTCGAGAAAGAAAAGAAGCTAGCACAAGCAGAAGCAACAAAAAAAGCGGAGCAGGAAGAAGCGAGGCTGATAAAACTGCAAGCAGAGTCTGATATGCAAATGCAGCAAGAAAAGAAAAAGCTGGAAGAGATCTATAACAAAAATGCTCGGGATATGGAAGAAATCCAAAAGGCAAAAGAAGCTGCACAAGAAACGCTACGCAAGGAACGGGAGAAGTTGGAGGAGCAGGCTGAAGTTGCAAGAAAACAAATAGAAGAAGCTACGCGAATCAAACAGGAAGCTGAAGCTTCGAGAAAGAAACTGGAAGAGCTTGAGGCTTCGAAGAAACTTCTGGAAGAAGCCGCCGAGAAGAAAAGATTAGAAGATGAAGAACATGAAAAACAATTGCAGGCAGAAGCCAAGGCTAGTATAGAAGCAGAACGCAAAAAGCTGGCTGCGCAATACGAACGTAATTCAAAAGAATTTGAAGAGTTACAAAAAGGAAAAGCTGCCGCAGAGGCCGCAAAATTGGCAGCTAAAGAAGAAGCCGAAAAAATAATCGAGGAATATAAGTCGTCACACGACAAGACGCGAGCAGAAGAAGAGGCCAAGCTAAAAGCTGAACGTCAGAAATTGGAAGAAGAATCTCGAAAAATACAGGAAGCAATGAAAGAGATTCAGGCAGCCAAACTCGAGGCAGAACAGGCCAAGCAACAAGCACTTGCTGAAGCGGGTAGATTGAAAGAAAAACAAATGGAGTCGACCAGTTCCAGAGAGCAACGTGAAAAACTGGAACTTGAAATCAAGGCCGTTCAGCAAAAAGCCTTCGAGGCCGAACGTGAGATTGAGGACGCGGCGCATAGAGAAAAATTAACAGAATCTGCGAAGCAGGTGAATGAAGCGGATCTGACCAAGAAGAAACAGCAAGAGGAGGCTTTTCTTGCTCAGGTCGAAGGCGATTTACAAAATTTTGAAGAAACGCAGGAAGAAGAGGCTGAATCGATAACCCAGGTACAAATGCATTCGGACATGATGAAGCGCATTAAACTCAAGGCGGCGGATGCCAAGAAGAAGGCCGCCCAAGCAAACTCAAGTTTACTTGATGATATATCCAATCAGCTGGGAGACAAAAAATAACCCGCGCTTCATTTTTAAATTGTCAGCAATTTTTCAGAAAAATTTCCCCCTAATAATTAATTATTTGAACAAAGGAGTTTAATAATATGAGTGAACGTATTGTCATGCGCGTTGGCGAAGCATTGGTTGCAGGAGGTCCTCCGGGAACTGCAGCGGAACCAGAAGTTGTTATTGGTGAACTTGATGGCCCTTTTGGCACTGCCTTCGCTAACCAAATGGCTTCACAAGTTAAAGGGCATACAAAAGTCTTGGCTATAATGAATACCGATACTATGGTTCGACCTGCTACCTTGATGGTCAGTAAAGTAACCGTTAATAAGGAACGCTATACCAATATCCTAATGGGTACGGTTCAGGGAGCGACTGCAAATGGCGTCCTGGATGCTGTTAGAAATGGCGATATTCCAAAAGAAAAAGCGAATGAACTGGGTATCATTATTTCTGTTTGGTTAAATCCACTAGTGGCCACTGCAGATGATCTGGATCATAAAATATTATTTGATATTCATCGAAAGGCTACTGCTATGGCAATTCACAAGGCTATGAATAATGAACCAGACATTGATTGGTTGTTGGAAAATCAGGAACAGATAGTACACAAATATTATCAAATGGGATTAGACGGCAAGATCTAATGTGTTTATCGGACAGGTTCGTTGTTGGCTGCGTAAGCAATATATGATGACTTTAAATGGTATACCTTATTTTTTAAAATCTGGCGTAATAACATTATTGTTATTTGTTCCTCTATTAGTTATTGCAGTAGACAATGAATCTGACCCCGTTATCAATAGCAACACGATTTTATCATCTGAAGAGCGCTCATCTACATATCATCGTGTTGACTCGGTAGAGTTCGAGGATGGGCTTTATAAATTCCAGCTAGAATCAGATATTGGTGAATTTGAAGTAAAATCTTTGGCTGTTCTGAAAAAACGACTCAATGAAATTAAGATTTTATCTCAAGCAATAATCCAATATGAAAATAAAGACGAAGAGTTCTCAGATGAGTTGCGTAGTCAATTGAGTCTTTCTAGTGAATCAGCTGATGATTTTATAACATCACCCTTTAAAACTGCGAGAAATCTGGCCGGCCAATTGAGTAATAATCTGGATGCGACACTGGACGGCGAAGATCCCTTTGTACGTGATCGGTTAAATCGGTATTCACAGAGAGAACCAAATGATCCAACAGTAGCCAGGCATAAACGTAACGCTGCCTTTCAGTTGGGTCTCGACATGTACTCTAGTAATCACAAGGTGCAATCTTTTCTGAATACAGTCGCCAATGCACGATCCTCTGGTAAAGTTTCAGCTGGCGTTGGATTAAGTAGTGACTTTACAACATCTCAAAAACAGAGTGAGATGGATACTAAAATAAGGTACATCCTTAAGAGTAAAACGCTTTCCGAATTAAATGAATATAATGTTGATCTGCTTTTAAAGCTGGGTATTAACAAAAAGTTGATAAAGACATTTATTGAGCACAAGGTCTTGTCGCCGACGAATAAAACGACAATTGCTACATATCTATCGGGGCTTGAAAAAGTGTCTCGACTCGATTCATATATAGAAGTGGTTTTGACTGCAGATGATGAGGTGGTAGCGCTGATATTTGAGCAACTGAGTAAAATGATGTTTCGTTACTATAAGGAAACTGAAAAATTTTCTGCATTTTATAATTTTAAAGGTCAGGCAGCTGTATTGACCGAATCACGAAGGATCGTTTTTTTCGAATATGCAGATTTACTAATTTGGTCTGAAGAAAATGAAAAAAAATATACGCAAGCAGCAAAACATGCAATGACTTCTGGATATAAAGGCTGGGAAGTAGTTAACTTAGGAGGCTTGTCATCTCTAGCTGGAAAACAGATGGAGGCTCTAGCCTTTAAGCATCAAGCGGGCTTTCTAAAATCATCAGGCATCAGGTGATTTAATAGATAAGTCCTGAATTTGTTTTTTCAATTTGTCATTCCTGTTGTTTTGAAGATTCAATAGTAATGTTCTTATGTTCTTAATATGTTTCATATAGATTGTAAGTAAACCTATTTCTATGGGTGTTTTTGTACTGCCAATAGAGCGAATTCTTTCCTCATAGTAGTTTAAATCATTGAGTAGCATTTCCTCGTTATCATCGAGCATCTTTTCGTAGTGAAAGATCTCCCAGAGTAATTCTTTTTCTTCCCCGTCGATCTTTAGTAATTCGTTTACTGGCACTTGCTTACCCTCGTAATCATAATAATCTTATGTAGCGCAATCGCTGTGCCAACAGGACATATATTAAAATAAAGCCAATAAAAACAAATAGATAAATTAATAATGGAGAATTTGTTTTGTCTGTTTTTTGTTTTAAAACAGGATAATACGTCGTTTGAACCCGACAATATTTGAGAACTTATACGTCAAATATCTAAAAATAAGTTTTTATATGTTGGTACGTTGTTAATCGTGTGAGCGTGTTCACAGAAACAGGTATTGGAGGTGTCAAGATTATGGATTAATGGCTTAAATGTATTGGATAACTAACAGTGCACAGTTATTCATAATTATTATAAAGTTAAATCACGGAACACATGAGTAGATATGGCACCACAGTCCACTATTGAAAAATCATTAAAAACCCCCTTAGAAAAGTTTTTATTTGATAGTTTATTTAAGCTAAGACGAGGGTACCATTCTCCATAGACTTCGAGGCCAATATCACTTCTTTGAATAACGTCTATAAAAAGAAAGTTTTCGCCATATCGCCATCCATCTGCATGTTCTAGTGTGATCGTATTGTGACGACTGGAGCCTAATTCGAATCCGCCTCCTGAAAGTAATTGAATATTGGAGGATGACCATTCAAATATATCATCGGCATGAAGATTTGCAGATACTAATAACATTACTAACAATAGTAATGATTTTTGCATGTTTTATTACTTATAGTTGGTAGATGTTTTGACTGAGATGTAAATGCCCTACCGTTTACATCGGTTTTCGATTAACTCGAGAAATGGTTGGGGTTTACCAAAACCATATCCCTGAGCATAATTAACGCCGATCTCTCTCAACATCCCCTTAATTTCATCATTTTCGACAAACTCAGCTATGGTTTTCATCCCCATCACTTGGCCAATTTCGTTAATTGATTTCACCATGGCGTGATCAATCGGGTCATCAACAATATCTTTAACAAACATGCCATCGATCTTTATAAAATCCACAGGTAGATTTTTTAAATATGCAAATGAGGATAAACCGCTACCAAAGTCATCCAATGCAAACCGACAGCCTAATCCTTTCAATGTTGAAATAAACTTCTTAGCGATGCTTAGATTGGATATAGCTGCAGTTTCAGTAATTTCGAAGCATATTTTTTCAGCATCAAGCTCGGCTTCATCTAACTGTGTGATAATAAAGTCTAGTACATTCGGGTCGGTTAATGACTGGCCTGATAGGTTAATAGAGCAAAAATTAATTTGGTTTAAAAAGACAGGGTTTTTTGCTAGTAATTCAAAGGAAGTATTAATGACCCAGTAGTCTATTTTTGAAATGAGGTTATAACGTTCAGCAGCAGGCAAGAATGCTCCTGGTGGAATGACCTCATTTTCTTCACCGATCATTCGAATTAGAAGTTCATAATGTTCATTTAAACTGGTATCTAATGGAACAATGGCTTGTGCATAAAGACAAAAGCGATCATTTTCAAGTGCTTTATTAATACGTGTTACCCATTGTATTTCGCCACTGCGTTCTGCCAAAGTCTCATCTTCTTCATGATAGACATGAATACGATTACGTCCCAATTCCTTGGCCATGTAACACGCTCTATCTGCACTTTTTAATAGCTGGGTTTGATTAGGAGTGTCTTTTGTGATGGATACTAAACCTATACTGACACCGATTTTGAAAGTGTGTTCATCCCAGGAAAATTTATAATTTTGGATGACTTTTAGTAAGGTTGTAGCAACTCGGTATGCATCATCTAGTGAGCAATGCTCCATTAATACACCAAATTCATCTCCGCCCAGGCGTGCCAGAGTATCTCGTTTCCTTACAATACTTTCTAATTCACTAGTAAGTTGGCGCAACAACTCATCGCCAGCTGTATGCCCACAGGTATCATTTACTATCTTGAATCGGTCAAGATCCATGAAACAGAGTGCATGTTGACTATCATCATGATGAAGAGTTGAGAGTAAGCGTTCGGTGCG
Organism: Gammaproteobacteria bacterium; assembly: GCA_047618295.1. Classification (GTDB taxonomy): domain Bacteria; phylum Pseudomonadota; class Gammaproteobacteria; order Eutrophobiales; family Eutrophobiaceae; genus UBA7359. Next base: position 12,153 of record JBLHKL010000051.1, read on the forward strand.
ACGTTCGAATTCGCGCCGGTTTACTAATCCGGTTAAACCATCATGACATGCTTGGAAAGTAAGTTTTTCTTCAGATTGTTTACGTAATATTGTAATAGCAACGATGTTTGCCATTCGATCCATTAAATCAATATCATTTGCGTTAGGTTCTTTTTTAGTGCGGAAATAGAGTGCCAATGAACCTAAAACCTTTCCATCCGAGACTGTAACTGGAGTTGACCAGCATGATTGCAATTCATGTTTTAGCGCAATATCACGAAAATCTTCCCACAATGGATCATTTTCAATATCACTGACAATAATCTGCTTGTTAAGATAGGCCGCCGTTCCACAGGATCCAACTTTTGGGCCTATTTCAATTCCATCAATTAATTTTATATAAGCACTCGGTAAATTAGGTGCTGACCCATGTATAAGATGCTTCTCACTATCATCAAGCAGAAGAATGGAAGATTTAGTGTCAGCAACAACATCTTCAATACTTATTGTAATCGTATCCAGAATCTCAAGCATAGTATGATTTTGAGTGAGCATTTCCAGGATCTTATTTTCTAAAGCGAGTACTGTTGCAACATTTTTTCGCTCTTTTACTTCATTATTTAATTCGTCTGTTCTTAATTTAATTATGTTTTCTGTACGTAAAGTACGGCCTGTTAACATCAATAAGCCCATGCCTGAAATTCCAGATATTAAAAAACCACCAACAATGATTAGCCATATCGTCCATGACGAATAAAGAGAGATAAAATCGCTTGTTGGAGAAAATTGAATTTGCCAATATTGGTTTGCAATCTTAATTTCATGAGTTTTTTTATAATCGAATTGTTTAGGAATAGTATGTTTTTCATTAATATTATTTATTTCGCTATAAAACAGATGTGAATTATTTTTCAATGAGACTAATAAATTTAATTTTGGTAGTTTTTTATGAATATTTTTAATCACGTTTTCCAGTTTAAATACAGTGGCAGCGAAACCAGCAAGCGATTCGCAATTATTTTGAGCATTGTTGCGGGCATCCTTTTTATACACCGGGGCATAAAAAACAACACCAAGCTCTTGTTCCGTGTCTTGTACTAAGTCTAAAGTATCAGTTATGGTAGTAACCCCTGAAGCACATGCGATTTCAGCTGCTTTAAGTGCTGATGGTGTGTTTCTTATATCGTAACCCCATGCATTCTCATTGCCGGCAAAAGGTTCTAAAAATTGAATTGGAAGATAGAATTCTTTCGCAGGTGACCTTTCCATTATTCCTTGTTGATTCTTGAATCTTATTTGCGTACCTGAATTAGCCTCAAATGCTTCACGTTCCTCATGAAGTACTCTTGGTGTCCATTCAAGCGCTTTTATTTCAGGATGTCGTGAAAGTTTTGGTTGTGTATATTGTGAAAATTCTTCTGCCGTTACATGACGGGAGGTTTCAAAAAATTCTTGTAAATTTTCAACTGAATCCGAATGTGTTGCGATACTGTTTTCTAGTTCATTTGTAAAAATAGTGGCATTCCTTTCAAAGGCACTTTCAACGGCTCTTATTTCTTGTTGATAAGAGAATTTAAAGATGACAAATGCAACTGAGATTAAAAAACAAAGCGGTAGAGCAACGTTGGTAATTCGCTGTTGCCACAAATTACGAGGCGTACCAAAAAAACAAAGTACAATGGGTGTAATAGTAACTACACCGATAGAATCACCAATCCACCATGTGCTCCAGGCGAGTGATAAATCATTAATTGTCAGGATATCTTTAAACCATAATGTAAAAATACCGATAGATGCCGATATGGTGCAGCTAATGGGGACTGCCATTAGGCAGAATAAGAGGATGGTTCGTTCCTTGAGAAACGCTTTATCATTTTTCATTATTGGCATAATTAGCTTCATGCCAACCCATGCTTGGAGTGCTGCTCCTGCTGAAATGGCTGTTCCGATTAAGAAGGATGATATGATTTTTTCGGTACTAGATGCGTCAAGAAATGATGTGGTTTGGACTAAAATACCACCGATAATAATTCCAGGTAAAACACGAGATCCAGATATCAATAGAGCAGCTAATGCGATTCCCGCAGCAGGCCAAACAGCCGCAGCATTACTCGGTGGTATAGCCAGTAGCATGCCTGCTTGTCCCGCTATAAAGTAGGCCGTTGCTGTAATGAAGTTGAATGCGAAAAAATTATTATTCATTATTATTCATTATCTTTAAGATCGTGTACGAATATAGTGTAGTACTATTTAATTGTAATCTTCCTGCCAATTGACAATTTTGAGCCAATTTCAGAAAGGTTTTATTCTAGTGCCTAACAACAAAATTATGCTGACTTGGGACAGAAGGGGATGGTTGGTTGAATTTATACTTCCAGTACAGCAGGACAAAAGTAGAAGCAGCCTAAGATTACGTGAGGATTACCATAACTCCCATACAGGTGTGAGTCCTTGTGGTAATTCTGCAAGTTTTCCTAATTGACTCCAAGCGGTATTTCCATTGTGAAAATCAGATCCGACGGATGCCCCCATGTCGTAACGTTTGGCATAATTAGCAGCCAATTCAATCTCAGCTGATTGGTTATGTCCGGTGACAACTTCAATAGCCTTGCCACCGAGTTCTTTGAAATCTTTTATTAAATAACGCAATTTTGTTGCAGTCAGTTTATAACGCATTGGATGTGCTATAACTGAAATGCCGCCAGCGCTATTAATTTGAGTAATAGTTTCTTCGAGGCTGGGCCATTGAACAGAGGCATATCCCGGTTTGTTATTGACGAGATAACGTTTAAAAACATCTGACTGGTTTTTTGCATTACCATTCTCGATTAGGTAAGTTGAAAAATGTTGGCGTGTTACTGTTCCACCAGCCGCAATTCGCTTAGCATTTTCGTATGCATTATCAATTCCGACCTTCTTGAGTTTCTCGCCTATCTTGATTGCACGTTCTTCGCGTAGGTGATTCAGGTGAGTTGTTGCATCAATTATCGTTTTGTTCTCAGCTTTAAAATTTAATCCAACAACATGAATAGTTTTATTATTCCATAGGCAAGATAACTCTATGCCATTAA